>CALGNN010000062.1 GCA_937961455.1 uncultured Saprospiraceae bacterium | reverse complement strand
TGAATTAGGAATGATTTCAAAATCAACTGTGTAACTTTGTAAAAATTCTTCCATGTCAGCCCTGCTTTCATCACTAAAGGAGACAAAGCTGCATTCTGATTGTAATTCCCGAGCTACTCTATTGAAATCATATAAATAAGCCAGGCAGTCTCCATTATTGATGCTCCAAAAAAGCATGACAACATTCTTTCCGCTATAGTCACCAAGATATAATTCTTTGCCTTCCATGTTTTTTGCCATAAACGGCGTGGCAGTGGCTCCTTCAAAAGAAGCAATCATATCTTTAACTGGTGGTGTGAACTTTTCAAATTCTACCAAATAATATCCTCTATGGTCTGTTTCTTGGGCGACTGATTGAAAAGAACAAAGGACTAGAGTGAGACAACTTAGCCAATATTTCATATTAAATAATATTTTAATATATATTCCTATACAACAATTATACCTTAGAAACTGCTTTTAGCCTTCTGTAGTATATTCTTATTAGAAAATACTTAAAAAAAATCTTTGTTCGTGACTATGAATGGTGCTTCACAAGAGATGAAAAAAGTGCTTGATTTTCTAGCAACTTTTGGTTGGCTAATATTATGATCTGTTCTTTTGCCCTTGTTAAAGCGACATTAAGTTTTCGATCCACCCCTTCATCAGATAAAGACATGAGTCTTGGAATTTGTCGAACTCTATTAATACAAAGCGAATAAATAATAACATTCCGAGCGCCTCCTTGATATCTTTCTACCGTGTCAATACTTATCTTCCGATGATCCACTCCATTTGAATCAAGTAATTCATTGATTTTAGCAATTTGAGCTTTGTAAGGACAAATCACACCAATAGCATCAGAGCCTAATTTAATATGGTGTTTTGCACAAAGCGCTATATAATACTTAATGATCTCTACCACATGAGCCGCTTCATCAGAATTAATTTTTTGATTATACTCCTCTTCCACTTTTGTGTCAATAAAAACCAATCTCTGATTTTGAATAGTCTCTGCATTTTGATAATGGTGATTTGGCATGGCCTTGCCAAATAATAGATCTTCCCTTGTGGATACAAAATCCAATGCCTTCAAAGTATTTTGATAGAAATGTTGATTGGGAAATGCCATCAAAGCTGGATGCATTCTACCTTGATAGCTGAGTTGATCATATGCCCAAGTCCAAGACTTCTTTTGCGCCATTTTAATCAAACGTTCAAAAAGAGAATTCCTCATATCATACAAGCCGATACTTTGGAGCATTGAATCTTTCGTCTTACTTAAGTAATCAGATTGTACCACTACTGCAGGTAATTGCTTATGATCTCCTACCATGACCCATCTCTTGCAATGATTCATAAGACCAAGAATTTGAGCTTCCAAAATTTGTGATGCTTCATCAATAATCATGGTGTCAAATTTCTTCAATTTGAACAATTCCTTTTTACCACCGATGGACGATACTGTACCAACTACAATCCTTTGATTTTGTAGCATTTCATTTAAGCTCGCTCGAGATTTAATATTTTCGATTCGCTCTCTTAACAAATAGGGTTTAAATTTTTTATGGGTTGCATAACTGGACCCCACTCTGATATAATCGAGTCCCAATTCTTCTCGCAAGCGTTCTAAAGCAAAACAAATTTCATCAACGGCTTTATTTGTAAATGCAGTCAATAAAATCGTTTCATCTGTATTGGTATACAAGTATCGCACAAAGTGTTTGATCATGATACTGGTCTTCCCAGTCCCAGGAGGTCCCCAAAGCAAGAAATAATCCCTAGTTGCAATCATGTTGTTGAGGACTTGGGTTTGCTCAGAGGTCAATTCATCATGTTGATAAAACAGCTTTTGCGTTTCATTTTTCTTAGGAGCTTCCTTGGCCAGAATTAAATTTTTAATCGGCTGTGGATATGACAGAAAATCAACCAAATTGTAATAGGAGTTATTAAAACTCGAATCAAGAACATCATGTTCGATATTCCAAGTCCAGGATTCTTTGAAGTGATCAAGATTAACTTGTTTATTTCTAAGCCTCAAGACTACTTCATCTCCATTCATTTCAATGATGGTGGCTTTAAAAATCTGATTCTTTTTCACCGAATTATTTCCATGTCGAAATGGATATAAAACAGCTATATCTCCAATCCTAAAATTGGAAAGTGTAGAGGTCCTTTTAGTTTTAACAAAACTCAGGTGGATATAACCATCAACCACTTGTTTCTTTGATAAATTCAAGAAAGCAAAAAGGCTAAAGCTTTCTTCTTTTTCTTGAAGGTCATTGAGCCATAATGAAGCGAGTCCATTTATCCGAGCATTCCCCTGTTCTCCGACTTTTGCCAAACGATGTTCATTAGCATTGAATCTTACGAAGTGCATAAAATACCTTTGTTCTAATTCTGAAGATTGGGCATAGGCTTTTTCAAAATTTTGAACATGCTCTGCATGAAATCCCTTTAAATCTGGAAAGTTTTTAATAGCGAGTCGATCAAATAATTTTTTTAGTAAAGGCATTCGCTCTGCAGAACCTGATAAGAGCTTCTCAAAAACAATGATCCGATTTCTATTCTTAATTGCATCATTATTTAATGCCTTTACAGGAGGGGCTATTCTCAAAGTCTGATCTGACTGTGATGAATATAAAATGTAGCTGCTTATTTTTTGCTTTTTCCCAAAAACCGATTGTACAATCAAATGGTACAAGAGCGTTTGAATGTAATGGTTGGCATTAAGGCCGTAGGCATTGGTTCGAAAAGGTTTCCCACTTTTCAACTCTATGATGTCCAAGTGTGATTGTGTCACATGAAATAAATCCAGTCTTCCTTGGATTCCATATCGAGGTGCATAGAATGACGGCTCTATTGAGCAATAGTTTCGATTGACCTTTATTTGATGTAAATGTTGTTTTACTGTTTCTGCGAGATTATTAAAATGTATGCGCAGATCCTTCTTCAGTTTGATTAATTCTTCGTCATTCATGAGTGCAAAACCCATGGGATTCAGCACAAAGACTTGTTTGAATATTTCCTCAAATTCTACTGAAGGATTTTGTATCAATTCATCCAAAAAGTAATTAGCTATGTGTCCCCTGAGGATTGGGATGCTAAATTGAAAAGGACTAAATTTTTTAATGATATATAAAAATGGAGCTGCTCCTTCTGCGTTGAAAGTTTCAGCAACAGCACTTACATCTATAAGGAAATCAGGCTCAAGAACGATCATCTCAGGGTGATATGAATCGTCTTCTTCTAAGCTAACATTCACCATGTTTATAGAAATCGGAAGCGCTTGGAATTTCAATAATTTATAAATCTCTTCCAGGAAAGGTTCATAGGCCCTTACTCCATCATATAAAAGTTTAAAACTTTTATGAGGGACATCATGATCTATGATTTCAAAATATTTTTCGTCCGCAAAGTGATTAATGATTTCGGCCTTGACTTCTTGTTTAAATGTACCTTTTGAAGGTACGGGCAATTGGATATGACTTCTATAATTTTCAATGACACTTTCATACTGTTCCTTTTGAACAATGTTTGGATCTTTCAGCAGAAGATTCGCTAAACTAAAAATACCATGTCCTAGTAATTCAGTGGCTTCCTCCTGCTGATAGTTTTTATCATAGTACTCATGACTCCCCTTCCTAAAGTGATGCAGTAAATACACATCCTTCCTACTCAAATCCAATTGAGTACTCAAAAAATAAATTTTTGAAAAAAGTGTAGGTAAATGAATGGTGCTTTGCGCAGTTAATTCATTTATGTACTCCCTAAAAAACGAACTGAGCTGGATAAAACTCTTCCGTACATCTGAGTCTTTTTCATATCGCTCGACAATTGATAGAAAGTCAATACTGAAGTCCTTAATTTCCAATTGCTCCATTTAGGAAAGTGGCTTAGGATATTGCAGTTCAATAATCTCCCTTATCTCATCCAGGATTTCAACTTGATCAAGGGTATGCTTCAAAGACCACTTATTGCTTTCTGTTAGCCCAGATTTTAAGCAATTATGGACTTCTATAATTTCATGTTTATAGCCTTTCCCAGGATCATCAAATGCGATATGCTCTGGTGCTTCACTGAAATGACGGCGAAATTCAAAACTTTTGGATTCATGCCATCTGCTGTGAATACGGATTAAAGAACTGCTTCCGCAAATAAGAGCTTCTGTCGGGGTGTCGGTATTTACTGAGCAGCTGAGCATGGCTGACGCCCCTGATTCCCAATTCATCAAAATGCTCGTAGCGGTATCTGATCCCGTAGGTGATTTAGTAGTCATAGCTTTTAGTTCGTTCGGTTTTCCTAACAGTAAGTTAGCTAAAAATATTGGATATACTCCAACATCTAAGAGTGCTCCTCCTCCCAAGTTCATATCATACAATCTGCTATTGGGATTGAAGGCAGCATTAAATCCAAAATCAGCTTGTATATATTTCAATGCTCCTAGCTTTCCAGCTGCAATGTCTTTTAATATCCGTTCTGTGACAGGTAAAAATCTCGTCCAAAAGGCTTCCATTAAAAATAGCTCTTTCTCTTTAGCCAAGTTGATCATCTCTTCGGCTTCAGCCTTGTCCATGGCAAAGGGCTTCTCTACCAAGACATGTTTTCCCGCTTTAAGACACAATAGTGTATGCTGGTAATGATAAGTATGGGGACTTGCGATATAAACCACATCTACGTCTGGATCCTCAGCAAAAGCTTCATAACTTCCATAAGCTTTTGCATTTGGATAATCCTTGCAAAAAGCTTCAGCCCTTTCTATGGATCTCGAACCAACGGCTGCTATTTCACCATCCGCCACTAACTCAAGATCTTTAGCAAATTTTCCGGCGATATTTCCAGGAGCCAAAATTCCCCACTTTATGTTTGTCATAACTAATAAATTATAGGCAATGTAAGAATTGTAATATATTGTCGGAATAATACTTATTCTTTTGGAGATTATAGACACGATTCGTATCAATTTTGATGATTCCGCTTTAAAAATCATGAATCTGAGTTTGGCGTTCATGATGTTCGGGGTCGCTTTAGATATGAGTTTGAAAGATTTCAAACGGATCGTTGAATTTCCTAAAGCAGTCATGATTGGTTTAAGTTCTCAACTGATCCTTCTGCCAATTGCTACATTGATCTTTCTTTATTTTTGGGATCCGTGGGTAAGTATCTCTCTTGGATTGGTTTTGGTTTCAGTTTGCCCTGGAGGTAATGTTTCAAATTTTGCAGTACATCTCGCGAAAGGAAATGCAGCCTTGTCAGTAACGATGACGAGCGTGGTAACCTTATCAGCTATTGTAATAACACCAACTATGTTTGCCTTTTGGGCCGGATTTGTTCCTGAAGCAGATGAAATCCTCAAAAAGATTCACTTGGATCCTGTTCGTATCATTTTAATTATCGTACAATTAATATTCATCCCTCTTGTCTTAGGAATGGCTGCAAGTCATTACTTTCCTAAAATTATTGCGAAGATCAAGAAACCGATTAAAACCTTATCTATTATCATATTTGCAGCATTCATCATTGGTTCACTTTTGGGCAATTATGAAAATATTATCAATCACTTGCATTACGTATTCTTAATAGTAATTGTCCATAATATCATGGCCTTTATTATTGGATACTTTTGGGCAAGTGCCTGGAAATTAGAAGAAAGAGACCGAAGGGCTATTAGTATTGAGACCGGCATTCAAAATGCGGGTTTAGGCTTGATTTTGATATTTAATTTCTTCGATGGTATAGGTGGAATGACCTTAGTAGCTGCATGGTGGGGCATTTGGGATCTTATCAGTAGTTTTTCCCTTTCTTTGTTTTGGAGTCGAAAAATGCCTTAAATCAATAAAAAATAGTAATTTTGCAGCCTAAATAGCATTTTAGAGAACTTATCTATAGTGAAGTGAGTTATTGAAGCTGAATTCTTATTGTAATATCTTAATTACAAGCTAAATAAATTAATTCTTATCATTATTCACATTATCAAAATAAAACTTAATAAATTATGTCAGCGAACTTAATTGACATGTTCAAAACGGCTGTTGGTGGAAACCTAGTTTCTCAAGCAAGTAAATTTTTGGGCGAAAGCGAAGCTAACACAAGCTCTGCAATGGACGCTATCCTACCAACTTTAGCAGGTTCATTAATCAACATGGGTGGAAAATCTGATGGTGCAAAAGGCATCTTAGATTTTTTAGGTAACAACTCAGCTTCAGAAGGTCTTCTTGACAATCTTGGAGGTTTATTCGGTGGTGGTAGTGCTACCGATGGTTTAATGGGTGCTGGATCAACAGCTTTAAAATTCCTTATGGGAGATAAATTAGGTGCTGTTGTTGACCTTATTGGAGGAAGATCAGGTTTGAAAACAGGATCTTCTAGCTCACTACTTAGAATGGCAGCGCCTTTATTGATGGGTGTTGTTGGAAAATATGTAAAAAATAAAGCCTTAGATGCAGTTGGTTTGGGTAATTTCTTAGGAGGACAGAGAAGTTCAGTAATGAACGCTGTACCAAGAGAAATTGGCAACTTATTAGGATTTGGTGGTAGCACTGAGCCTGTAAGAGAGACTGTAGCTGCTGGTGCAGAAAGAGTAACTAAAGCTGTTCACCAAGAGCCTAAGAGAGGTGGTGGTGGATTTTTGCCATGGGTTATTGGTGCCTTAGCACTTTTAGGAATCTTATTTGGAATTAGAATGTGTGGCGGAGCAGCTGGAGATGCAGCAGGAAACATTCTTGACAAAGGTAAAGAGATGACTGAAAAAGCTGTTGATGTAACTAAAGACGCAGGTGGAGCTGTTGTAGATGCTGCTGGAAATGCAGTTGATAAAGCTGGAGAATTAGCGAGTGATGCTGTTGATGCTGTAACATCAATCAAACTTCCAGGAGGAAAAGAATTGAAAGCTGCAGCTGGATCATTCACAGCAAAATTTGCTGACTTCTTAAGTGGAGATGGTGACTTAAAAACAGGTTTTGCATTTGACGGAGTAAACTTCGCAACAGGTAGTGCAAACTTAACAGCTGAATCTGATGCTCAAATTGGTGAGCTTGGAGATGTATTAGCAGCTTATCCAAATGTGAGAATCAGAATTGAAGGTCACACGGATAGCAGCGGAGACGCAGCTAAAAATCAGACACTTTCTCAGCAAAGAGCATTAGCTGTAAAAGCTAAATTGCAGAGTTTAGGTGTAGCTAGTAACAGAGTTGCTGCAATTGGTCTTGGTCAAACAAAGCCTATTGCTGATAACAATACTGAAGAAGGAAAAGCAGCGAACAGAAGAGTAGAAGTATACGTTACAAAAAGATAATTGATTGATCAATAATCATATATTGAAAGGTGTGGATCATTCCACACCTTTTTTTTATACATGAACTTAGCCATCAAATTATTAAAAATTTCTAGACCAGGTTTGTGGTTTGCTACGCTCTGGTTGTACTTATTACCTACTGCCTCCGTAGAAGGGATCATCCATTCATTCCCTTTTTGGCTGGGTCTGATCTATGTTTGCTTTCCATTAAATTTCATGGTTTACGGATGGAATGATAAGGTGGACTATGAAGCTGATAAACATAATAAAAGGAAGGGAAATTTTCTTTTTGGAGCTAAGGCTTCAGATCAATTGCTATCGAAGATTCAAAATTACATTATCCCAATTCAAATAGTTTTCTTTATCCCTCTGATCTATATTGGAAACTGGAGAATGGCCCTATTACTCATGCTTCTAGTTGGTGTATTATACCTATACAACGACCCTAAAGTATCATGGAAATCTAAACCTCCCTTAGAGCTCAGTTGCCAATTTGGATATTTACTCTTAGTTCCTTTTAGCATACTTTTGAATGATCTAGCTCAAGTGAGTCTCTGGCTTTATGGATACCTAGCCTTGTTTGCTATCCAGTCTCACTTAATTGGCGAGGTCATGGATATAGAACCAGATAGAAAAGCAAAAAAATACACGACCGCTACACAAATAGGGATGGTCAAAACCAAATTACTTATCATCGCTTTGGTGAGCATAGAGGTTTTTATCATATTTTTTATTTTTTCTGATTTGATATTTGGACTCATGTTGCTAGGAGCACTTCTTTGGTTTATCATTGATCTCGTATTCGTATTTAAAAACAATCAATACAGCCTCGCTCAGATGAAATTTTTTGGTTATAGCTCAAATATTGTAGGATTTATGAGCATGAGCTATGTATGGTTTTACAATCCATTCCTCTCATAAAAAAAGGCCTCCATTTTCATGAAGACCTTCTGTATTAATTTTTTCTACTGTTTATTCTTTTGACTTAGAACAAGACTTTTTTGCCTTAGTGCAAGATTCTTTCTTATAGTAAGAACCGCATGATTTTTTAGCCTTATTTTGATACTTCGAAGCGGTATTCAGATTCCAACGAGCTGTCATGAATATAGAACTCAATCTCGTACTCTGAACTGCAGCACCTGGATTATATCTATATCCCATTCCATATCTTCCTTCAACACCTAACTCTAATCTTTTGAAAAAGGTAAGCCCTACTCCACCAACAGCATATGCTCTGTGATGTAAGCCATTACTCATTTCAATATCTCCTTCATAATAATTATTGTTACCCCAGTTATTACCTCTTATATCACCCTCTGAACGGAAATCGATAGATTCTGCGGTGTACACTCCAGGCTCAGAGCCATAGACATGTAAACGATTATTAAATGAGGTTCCTACATTGCTTCCAAGTCCAGCGCTAAACTTTAAAAAATTAGCGACTTTCAGCGTTTTTAGAATTGCAGCTTCTGCAGCAACTTCATTACTGTAAGAAGTAAAGGAGATATTAGAGCTATTCCTTAAATCATCCCAATTTTCCTGATTGCTCCAATCGTAACTTATCGCATCAATTCTATTTGAAATAGCGTTGATCCCAAGTCTCAATTCAAGATTTCTAGCAAAAGTTGGAATAAGACTGAGATCCAATCTTACGTTTGGATTTTCACAAGTCATACTATGAATGTCTCCTTTTTCAAAATTTAGATTGCTGTAATCATTATTGAGATCAGATTTAACCATGTCCAAAAAGTAGTCACTACCAAGATTAGAAAGTCTGTCTTGATCTTGTCCTAAAGAAATACCAATGGAACCGATCACCCACTTTGGCACTTTCTTATCAGCATATGCATTTTTTTTGTGGTGGTAAGAAGATTGTTGATAGGCCTCAGTGGATTTTTTACATGAGGATTTATCGTATGAAGTCGTACAGGACGATTTACTCTTTTGGCAATTTTGCGCATTGATAGCAAAACCAAATAATAGGCATAGAGAAAAAAGAAGGAATTTCTTCATAAGGTTGTCAATTTAGGCTGTTATTAAATAGTTTAAATCAGGTTTCTCATTCGTAATGATATCAGAAGATAACAAATAAAAATCCAATAACTGACCAAATAAAAAATTTAACAGAATAGGGATTATTGTGTATTTATGACATTTTTATTCTTCTTGATGACAAAGTAAACAAGCACTCCTATCAAGAGCAGACCGATCCCAAAGAAAGCTTGCACAGGTCTTCCTAAAAGTAAATAAACTACGAACCATGTTGAAATAATAATAAATATGGCTGGCGTAATCGGATATAAAGGCACTTTATATGCTGAGCTACTATTCGATCTCTTTCTAAAAATAAATAATGAAATCGCAGCCATAGTCATAAACACCCAGTCCATAAATACAACGTATTCTATCAAGTTTTGAAAAGTACTCCAAGCAAAAAGAAGTACCAATGCCCAGCCAGATTGAACTAAAATCGCATTTACAGGAACCTTAGTTTGCGGATGAATCTTTGCTAAAAATTTAAAAAAATTGCCATCCTCAGCCATTTGGTAATAAATCCTTGGGGCAGTCAGGGTGTAGATACCAGCTGCTCCCAGAGTGGAAACAGCAATTAGGATTGAAATTAATAAGCTTGCCGAAGGAGCTACTTGGGTCATGGCGTTTGCTGCCACAGCTTCGTCTGCAGCAATTCCTTCAACACCTAAAAGATTTAAATAAGCCACATTAGATAACAAGTACACACAGGTGACGATGATGGATCCTATAATCATGGCCTTCGGTATGATCTTTTTAGCATTTTTTACTTCAGCTGCTAAATATGAAGCATGATGCCATCCGCCGAATGAAAAGATGACGCCTACAAGTGCTGCCGCAAAAGCTACAGGCATAGATTCGATTTTCTCTATGCCTACTGAAGTGTACGAGGGTGCAGACAGATTGGTATAATACAAACCAATCAAGATGATAATAAAAATGCCAGCCAATTTTAAAACCGTCAAGATCTTTGAAAGATTATCACCCCATTTAACGCCCCTTATGTTGATGAAACTGACAAAAACAATCGCTGCGGCTGCGAGGAACAACACTCCTCGATCTCCAATTGGAACTACTACGTCTACATATTTAGCAAAGACTAAACATAAGGCAGCTATTGCCCCTGAAGTGATAACTGTAAGGATGCACCAACCATATAAAAAGGCAACAAGGGAACCGTATGCTTCTTTCAAAAAAACATAAACGCCTCCATTCTTGGGATATCTCGATGCCAATTCCGCAAAACTCAATGAGCCCGTAATACTTACAATGCCTCCTAAGAGCCAGACTCCTAAAATGAGAAGGCCATTGGGTAGGTGTTGCGCAATGGCATGAGGTGTTGCGAATATTCCAGAGCCAATACATGATCCCGTCGCAATCATGATAAGTCCGAAAAGCGATATTTCTTTTTGAAGTTTTGGCATATTTTTAAAAAAGGTCAAATGAATTTAAGTAAATTAAGCAATCTGACATGAGAATATTGAATATCAAATGTTTCATTTTCATTTTTCTGGGTATGGTAGAAATCGTACATGCTCAAAATCTAAACTTTGATATTCTCCAAGGTGACAAGAAAAAGATAGTTTCCTTCGATTATACGCATAATTTCATACTCATAGAAGCGAGGTTTAATCAGCAAATTCCGGTAAAATTCATATACGATACAGGGGCAGAGCACACCTTGCTTTTCAATAAAGAAATTACAGACTTACTAGGCATTAAATACGACCGAAGAATAAAAGTCATTGGATCTGACTTAAGCACAAATATGCACGCCTTAGTTTGTCCTCAGATTCCTATCAGTATAAAAGATTTAGACCCTAGAATTACAGATGTAGTCGTCTTGGAAGAAGACTTTTTCCATATAGATGAATTAACGGGAGTTAATATTGGAGGTCTAATCGGAGGTTCATTTTTTAGAAATTATGTGGTGAAATTTGACTACAAAAGACAAGAAATCACCCTTTTCCATCCAAAATACTTCAGAACCCCTAATAAGAAATACACCGCATTTGACATAGAAATCAAAGCTGGCAAGCCTTATATCAAAACGCATTGTCTCCTACAAGATGGCACGACAGTAGAAACCTTACTCTTGCTTGATACTGGAGCTGGATTGCCCCTATTACTTCACAATAACAGTTCTGACATGATGTTTTTGCCTCCAGATATTATTGAAGGAAAGCTTGGAATGGGCTTAGGAGGTTATGTAAAAGGCTATTTGGGAAGGGTAAATGCTTTTTATTTAGGGGAATATAAATTTGAAAATATCATCACCAGTTTTCAAAACCTGGATTCGACCTTCATCAATAATCCCATCAATTTTCGGAATGGGCTTATAGGCAATCAGATCTTGAGTAGGTTTGAGATGATCTTGGACTACAATAACAAAAAAATGTATTTGAAGCCTATAAAGAAATATAACAAATCATTTGATGTTGATCGGAGTGGTTTGGTCATTTTTGCCTACGGGCCTAAGCTCAACCAATTCATTGTCCAGGATGTTTTAGCCAATTCTCCAGCAGATAAAATTGGCATAAAAAAGGGGGATTTGATTACTAAAATCAATGGCATGCCTACCTCAATTTTGGATCTACACCATGTGAGTTCAAGGTTTTATAAAAAGGAAGGCAAATCTATTAGGCTTCGAATTAGTCGAAATGGGATAATTACCACAAAAAACTTAATATTAAAGGATTTAATTTAGCTACAATCTTCCTTTGTTATTTGAACACATAATCCTATCTTTGCACTCCATTTTTTGATAATAAATTAATTTACAATATGTACGCTATTGTTTCAATTGGAGGCCATCAGTTTAAAGTAGAGAAGGGTCAAGAGCTGTTTACTTACAGACTAGATGCAGATGAGGGTTCAAATGTCAGCTTTGACCAGGTTCATTTAATTGACAATGATGGAGCTGTTAATATTGGCAAACCTGTAATTAAAGGAGCTTCAGTTAATGCTTCTGTAATTTCTCACCTTAAAGGCGATAAGACCATTGTTTTTAAGAAAAAGAGAAGAAAAGGGTATAAAGTAAGAAACGGACACAGACAGTATCTTACTAAAATCAAAGTAGAATCTATAAACGGATAAATTATAAACCATGGCACATAAAAAAGGTGTAGGTAGTACGGATAACGGACGTGATAGTATTAGTAAACGCTTAGGGGTAAAACTTTTTGGTGGAGAAGCTGCACGAGCTGGAAACATTATCGTAAGACAAAGAGGTACGAAGTACCATCCTGGTGACAATGTTGGGATGGGTAGAGATCATACCTTGTATGCAATGGTTGATGGAACAATTGCTTTCAAAAAAAGGAGAAAAAATAGAACTTGGGTCTATGTTGTTCCTTTTGAAGAAGTACAAGAAACTGTAGCAAACGTTCCAAAAAAGGCTGCCCCTGCTAAAGCAGAAGCACCTAAGGAAGCGGCTCCAGCTAAAGCAGAGGCTCCAAAAGAAGCTCCCGCAGCTGCTGCTCCAGCTAGCTCAACTAAACCTGATGATTTAACAAAAATCGAAGGTGTAGGACCAAAATTAGCAAGTGTTATGGCTAGTGCAGGCATAGACTCTTTCGCAAAATTGGCGGCTGCAGACCCTGCAAAAATCAGCGAAATATTAATTGCTGATAACACTAGAAACAAAATGCACAATCCAGCTTCATGGCCACAACAAGCACAATTAGCTGTTGATGGTAAATGGGATGAGTTGAAAGAATTGCAGGATAGACTTGATGGTGGTAGATTGGAAGAAGAATAAAAAAAACTGTTAATCAACTAAAATATAAGCCTTGGATGTAAAAATTCAGGGCTTTTTTAATGCCCATAAATCGCCTCTATTTAAATGGCAATTAAATGGTCTTTCAAAATCCAACCCGTCTCCCTATTGGGCAATTGGATCTTGTACCATTCAGCAATCATATCTAATATTTTAAGTTTTTGCGCCTGTGTAACCTCGTTTTTAACCGTACTCTCTACGTCCGCTGTGCTAAATATCTGAGCAGACTTGACATTCACCAAACCAAAATCGCTGGTAGTCTCTGAACCCGTAAGCACCCAAGCGTTTGTAAAAAAGATCAATGCCAAAAGTGAGACAAGCCACTTGAAGATAGCTGGTATTCTCAAGATAGATTTTAAGCTCATAATACTTAAGGCAAGTATACATAGCAAAGAAAGTATAAATAAGTAGCTCCAAGTATTCGCAGATAAAAACTGAAACCATGAAATCCATTTTTGCTTAAATCCCTTTTCTTGGAAACTGACGATGGGATTATCTAGTTGATTAATGATTCCTTGCTTGGCTACCAAAGCTTCATCATGCTGTGGATTGATTTTTAGACATCGCTCTAAATAAACCAAGGATAAAACATTCTCATTTAAAGCATAGTGGGCCCTTGCTCTATTGAAATATAAATCATAAGATTCAAGACCAGCGGATTCAATGGCTTGGTATTTACCAATGGCTTCTTGATACTGATTTTTGATAAAGAGATCATTGGCTTCTTGAAATAATTGCTGGTGATCGCCCTGAGCATGGATCACAGATCCAGAGAAAACATAGATGATGAAAATCCAGAAATTCAGTTTATTCATTGCAACAACTCATATAAGGATTTGGGTCTATTCGCTTCATTCAATTGAAAACCTTCCAATTTTAATGATTCATGTTGGACTTGATCCATTGGATGAAATTCGGAATTAGGACTCCCAAAAAATTTGATATAGTCAATTTCATTATTACCAAACAAAAATAATATTTCACTACAAATTACCTTGTTCACTCCTATATATTGTTTGCCATCTTCTAGCGCATAATATACCGATTCCGCATTCCCAGTTACGCGCATTTTATCCAACTCCCCTTCTGTAAATAAGGCCTTGATCCTTTTACCTTTAATTTGATTGTAAAATAAAGCATCAGGAGAATTCAGGATGAATCCTTTCTCTAAAAGGAGTATATGATCTACTTCTCCATCCTGCAAGCTGATCAATAGCGTATCCGCATTGAATTGTGAAGTATCTTTCCAAGCAAAGGGGTTTTGATACAATTCGAATATGGAGTCTTGCTCATTAAAGGCGAGTGAATCACAAATGGCCTGCATATCCTGACTAATGATTTTGACATTGCTAAATGCATGAAAAAATCTAACAGAATCTCCTTGTAAGGTATCGGTATATGACAGTAAAGTATCCGCTGTCAAAAACAAGGTGTCTGTCTCGTTCAAACCATATTTTAAAAGTGGAGTCCCACCATAGGCTTTTACATATCCCGTGGTATTATTATAATCAGATGCTTCACATCGAATTTCTAAATTAGATGAGCTATCCCGCCATACTACATTTCCACGCGCAATACCCATTTGCCTTTCTTCGTCAAAATCTACTTGCTCAGCATCCAAGGTTTGTTCTCCGTCCACGATACGAGCGTTTCCAGAAGATTTCACAGAATTGGTTTTTTGATTGTAGAATATGTCATCAGATTCTATCTGCCTACTGGCATCTTGGTAACTCGCATTACCTATTAAATCAAAAATACCTGTTGCTTCTTCATAATGCATTTTATCAGCTTGAGCTTCACGCTCTCCATCCTTGTATTCTGCATTACCTATTAAATCGATTATATCTTCTTTGCCAAAATATTTAATGAGATCAGCAACAGCCTCTGTCTCTCCATCTTTAAATTGAGCATTGATTTCAAACTCACCTTCTTCTTTTTCTAGATCATAAAAGCCTTTCTCACAATAGATTTTTTTTGTTCCCTGCTCTATAATAGTGGGACCAATAAATTTACTCATACGGGTAAGAATATCGAATTCTAATGAATCAGCTTTCAAACTAAAATCATCATCTACCACCTTCACATAATTCTTGAAAAAACTCTTTTCTGATCTGGTATAATAAAGCCCAATTTCTGAACGCAATTTGGTGGTACCTGCCTTTAACAATGCACCACTAAAATAACTAGCTACTCTCGAATTGAGATTGTACCTAAGCTTATCTGTCCACAACTCTTGATCGTTGTTTTGCAAGACTACATTTCCATATAAATCCGTATATCCTTTATTCCCATCATAGTATAAGGAATCCGCAAAAATGACAAGCGAATCAGATTGCTGAATCAATACATTCCCAAATGCGCGCGCAATGTTACCATCTAATATTACAGCAGAATCACAATACATAAAAGTACTATCCTGTCTCAGCTCAACATCTCCAGTTAAGTATCGGATGGTTTCTTTTGCCCCCACTACCGTCTTCAAGGATTCTGTATGTAGTATCCTTAAAAAATTGGCTTGCTCTACGGTATCTTGATCTGGCGAATAAGGTTTGTCTTGAGCTTGCAGCCCAGTCATAAAAAGTATTGCCAACAATGAAGTGTATATATACCTATTCATCTAGATTAACTAACGTCAGAAAGTGCTCATCTGTTTCAATTTATAATATTCGCAGCTTCTTGACCTATCAAGCTACCTATTGCAATTCCCATACCACCCAATCTTACTGCTAAAATGACATGGTCTGAAACCCGTTCCACAATAGGTTTTTTCTTAGCCCCTAAACCCATTATTCCTGACCACTGCATGTCTATAGCTGTTTCAGGACCAACATTAATATGTTGGTATAAAAAGGATTTGAGTTCATCTTGAATCACATCAGTTAATGCAAATTTTTCTGTTTGTTCTCGATCCTGATCTATGACCCTTGCTCCTCCTAATAAGACTCTTTGACCCACTTGCCTGAAATAGTAATATCCTTTATTATAATGGAAAGATCCTTCAAGAGCGAGGTCCTTTATAGGTGCTGTGAGAATGATTTGATTGCGTGCTGGGTGAATATCTAAATTTGGATAGAAGTGCTTTGTAAAGCCATTGGTAGCTAAGATCAAGTCCTTTGTTGAGATATTCCATCCATTCGATAATTGCAGATGGACGCCATTCGAATGATCTTCAAAATCTTTGACTGGCATGCCTTTTAATATTTGCACATTGGGACGATCCTTTAATTTCAATTCATAGCCTTGAAGGATTTTCATGGGATTGAGCACACCCTCATAATTGTTTTTAATTACATGCTTAATGCGCTTAAAGCCAAATTTTTGGCTTTCGTTTTCCACCTCAAAAACTTCCGTTAAGCCTGTTTGCTTATAAATCTTTTCATTTAAAATTTTGATTTGGCTATGAGCCTGCTGAAAAATGGCTTCTTCATCATCCGTAAATAATTCATAACCACCAGACATCTTCATTTCCAAAAAATCTACACCAAACTCCTTTTGTAAATTTTGCAAACCCAAATAGCGTTTTTGTATGAGATCCATGACAAAATCTTCAGGCATTAGCTCTAAGTCATCCATGATTTCAGTAATGCTACCAAAGCAAGCGAAGCCTGCATTTCTTGTGCTGGCACCTCTTGGTATTCCACTGGATTCTACAACGAGGATTCTTTTATTTGGGTATTTGAGAGACAAATAATAGGCGGTTGAAATGCCAACAATTCCAGCGCCCACGATTACCACTTCAAGATTTTCAAAGTAAGATTGATATTCCCAGTAACTAATTTTTCTACTCAATTCTAAATATGTTTTATATTCGCCTTCCTAAAATTAGTTAAAATAGATAAACCATGATTCAAAGAATTCAGAGCATCTTTTTATTGCTAGCGGCCCTTTGTTTTGGCTTGTTATTCATCCTTCCATTATTTAAATCTGGAGTTGCTACTCAGGGCATGTTGGATGATCATCTTTATCAGGTGAATGATAACAACATCTTGCTGATTATGGCGGCGGTAGGTACCTTGTTGGCATTGGGAAGCATATTCTTATTCAACAATAGAAAGTTGCAGGCTAACCTTGCCTATTTAGTTTCACTTATTGGACTTGCACTAGGTATTAGTTCTTTCCTTTTAATCAAACCTGAATTGAATGAGATCGCACAACAAGGAATTAGTGGGATGCAGTTTGGTAGTGTGTTACCCATTCTCGCCATTGTCTGTTCCATCTTGGCTGGTGTATTTATTAGAAAAGATGAGAATTTGGTAAGATCTTCAGATCGTTTGAGATAAGATCATTCTATTTGCAAATAAGAGCGCAAAAAAAATGCCCTCAGAATTTCTTCTGAAGGCATCATCATTTCTTTTATAATTAAAAGCTAGTTTCCTTTTGGCTTGGCAGAATACAATACTCTGTATTGCCCAGCTTTCCTAAGAGTGGTCTTAATATCCTGAACGATACCCATTGTCACCTCACCGTCTACTTTCAAAGCAGAAGTAATTCTAGGTGCTTTCGCTTCACCCACTTTTACACGGTGTTGCTCAAGAAAAATAGGAATATCATTTACCTCAGCAAATTTATCTCCCAATTGTAATCGTGGAGATGAACCATACTGTGCTTGATATTTCTCTAGTGGTTTTCCAATAAATATATTATTTACTAGGGACTTCGCTTCGATTTTAGTAAGCTCAGATGCACTAGGCAAATTGTTCGTTAACTTAAGTTCTGAATTTCTTAAAACGGTTACCACCATAAAGAAAAACAAAAGCATAAATATGATATCAGGCAATGAAGCGGTAGATATCTTTGGATTTGACTTTCCTCTCTTTTTAGAAAATTTTGACATAGTTTAATTTATTCTTTACCAAATGAAGTAGGCTCAGCCTCGGAGAAATTAAGAGGAATCTCATCCCTTATCACTCTCCTTTGATCGAAAGTACAAAATGCGTATTCCTTCCCATATTTAGCCATGGCTCGATCGTCTCTCAGCTCTGTATAGGCTGCTTTGAGTTGATCGTAGACTTCTATATAGGTTTTATACTCTGTACCCCTATCATTCTTTAAGGAAATAATTGCTTCTTGAGGGCTGATGGCAAGATCATCTCGATTACCAGGATTCATGATAAATTCCTTAGCGTTATCTTTAAGATCTTCCACGCTCATCGGTTCTGATCTTACCAATAATTGATTACTGGCATTAATCAGTACTGAATAGACATTCCTTTTTTCGAATTGCAAAATGTCAGGTGGCTCATCAGACCAAGGTGGTAATACAACCCTGATACCTTTGTCTGCCTCAATTGTTGTAGTAACAAGGAAAAATATCAATAGCAAAAAGGCGATGTCCGCCATACTACTGGCATTAATTTCATTGTCTAGTCTGTTATTTTTACTTTTTCCGAATGCCATGGTGCTTATTTAAATAAGTTACGTAATTCAGAAAAGGCAAAAGCTGCAACTGCTCCAAGTGCCAACACTAAGGTTGTCTTTAGTGAAGCTGTGATATATCTGTTGACATTTTCAGATATATTATCCTCTTGTATTTTGGTAAAAATACTTCCTTCCGTTTCTATGGTAGCCGTGTTAAAGAATATTAAAAACAATACTGCAATAACTGCAAGGCCTATAATGATTTTTAAAGAAGACTTAGGATTTGTAAACATTTGTAATATTCCAAAGACTAGGGCTATTACGGCACATATAATTGCCAGTCCAATAGCAGCCTTTAAAATAAAATCAAATATTGTTGTTGTAGCTCTCTCATCTTTTGGCATGCCGTTAAACTCAGCCAATCCATTGGAGATCATAAAGAATCCAATCACGGATATAGCTACGCCTACCACAAAGGCTACAACTGTTCCATTTTTAGTTAAAAATTGATACATAATTTGAGTTGTTCTTCAGATTACTTAAAAATATTATTTCTCTCCATAACGTCAACTAAGCCAATAGAAGCGTCTTCCATTCTATTAACGATACCGTCAATTTTAGAAACAATATAATTGTAAAAGATCTGAAGTATGATTGCCACGATAAGACCAAATACGGTAGTCAAAAGGGCAACTTTAATACCCGTTGCAACTACTGAAGGTGATAAGTCACCCGCTTCAGCGATATCATTAAAGGCACCAATCATACCGATTACCGTACCCATAAATCCAAGCATCGGTGCAATCGCGATAAAAAGTGAGATCCAAACAAGTCCTTTTTCTAAAAGTCCCATTTGTACTGAACCGTACTGAACGATGGCTTTTTCAACTGCTTCAGGACCTTTCCCTGAATTTCTTAAGCCTTCATAAAGAATACTAGCTGTTGGACCAGGAGTTGATTTTGCAACTTCCATTGCACCATCTACATCTCCGTCGGCCAATCTGCCTTCGATTCTGTTTAATAATTTATCTGTATTGGTTGTAGCAATATTAAGTGTAATGATTCTTTCTATGCAGAATGCTAACCCTAGAATAAGACACAAAAGAACGAAACTCATAAATACCCATCCCCCGTCAATAAAGTTCTCTTTCATCACCTGAAATCCAAAACCTCCGGAAGAAGCTTCGGCTTCCTGTGCAAAAACATCAACTGCTCCTACTGTGAAGGCAGCTACAAGGACAAGCATTAAACTAAATAACTTACGCATGATCAAGTTGGTTTAAATTTTTTAATTATACTGAAATGAATTAAGCAATGCTAAAAATATAAATTATATAAAAAGTACCACAATAAAACACTCTTTTTTCTAACAGATGGGTAAAATACTATTTTTGGTGTAAAAACTCGCTTTTTGTCATTTAGCTTTTTGGTTTTTTTATCGCTTTGTCCAAGGCTTTCTTTTTATTGACTGCTTGATCGCCCAAATTCTTTTCTAAACGATATATTAATATATACTTCCCACAGTGCAGCGTTGTTTTAATAAGCCCATTTTCAATTTTTCATTTGAAGGATTTTTGAATCGCTGTTTAAAAGATTCTAGACAAGCAAACTCAGAGTAATTATATATATTTGCGTCCCATTGGAGAATTGGCCGAGTGGCTTAAGGCGCTCGCTTGGAAAGCGGGTATACCTCAAAAGGGTATCGGGGGTTCGAATCCCTCATTCTCCGCTGTTTAAATCCAAACCCTTCTGCATAAAAAAAGCACCACTTGAAAAGTGATGCTTTCATTTTTACTTTTCTATTTCTTACTATTCATTTTCTGATTCCACTTCCTCTCCTACAATAGCTGGAATACAATTTTCAATTTCTG
>CALGNN010000061.1 GCA_937961455.1 uncultured Saprospiraceae bacterium | reverse complement strand
CCTCTTCTTTTTTTCTTGCGCTTTTCTGGAAGCGCAGAATATTCAGAAAAAAATTCAAACTGAGTTTATCACAGTTGAGACAGGTGGTACAATTAACATACCTGCAGGAACCTTTCATTTGAAGAAGAGTTTATGGCTCGATGGAAAGAAAGACATTAAGATTATAGGAGCCGGAATGGACAAAACCATTCTTAATTTTCAAGATCAAGAAGAAGGAGCAGAAGGCATTAAAATCACCAATGCCTCAAATATTTTAATTGAAGGGCTTACTGTGCAAAATTCAAAGGGTGATGCAATTAAAACACAGGATGTAGAAGTAATAAGCTTCATTGCCGTAAAAACAGAATGGACAGGAAAACCTTCAAAAACCAATGGTGCCTATGGACTCTACCCTGTACAATGTCAAAAAGTACTAATCGACAATTGTGTAGCAAAAGGAGCGTCTGATGCAGGAATTTATGTAGGGCAATCAGATCAAGTAATTGTGAAAAATAGTTTAGCAGAGTACAATGTTGCTGGTATCGAAATTGAAAATACCACGAATGCCAAAGTGCATGATTGTATTGCTCAGAATAACACTGGAGGAATCTTAGTATTCGATCTTCCTGGCTTGCAAAAGCAAGGAGCAACAACGCAAATTTTTAACAATAAAATTCTGAATAATAATTATAAAAACTTTGCACCAAAAGGGAATGTTGTAGCCTTTGTGCCACCAGGGACGGGCGTCTTAATCTTAGCCGCTGAAAATGTTGAAGTCTTTGACAATGAAATTATAGAAAACAAGTCTTTCGGAGCAGCTATTGCCAGTTATTATGTTACAGAAAAACCCATAGAAGACAAAAAATACAATCCCTACCCAAGAGCGATTTATTTTCACAATAATGTTTACAAAAGGTCTAAACAAATGCCTACGCTTAAAAACCCTATAGGCAAATTGGCTTTTATAAAATTTGGAAGAAAGGTTCCAGATATCGTTTATGATGGAATCATTAACCCAGACTACCTTGATGAAAACGGAGCCGTCAAAGAGGCTTTTCAAATATGTTTAAAGGAGGATGCCAGCTTTGCTAATTTGGATATTGAAAATGGATTTAAAAACATCAGCAAAGATCTGGGAGCACACGATTGTAGTCAGGAAATAAAGCCTCAAATAAAAATAAACGCGGAATAAATCATGAGGTATTATCTAGGACTTATTTTTATGGTTTTTTTCTTTTGGGCTTGGACAAGCCCTGACTTGCCAGAAAATAAAAACTATCCAGAACAACTTTCTGAGCACGGATTTTTCGAAAATGATTTAAGTCAACTCAAGCCAAAAAAACATTTAATACCCTACGAATTAAAAGCGCCATTATTTTCTGATTATGCACACAAAGAGAGGTATGTCGTTTTACCAGAAGGAGCCAAAGTAACATATAATAGCGATCAAGTTTTTGATTTTCCTGTAGGAACCAAAATCATCAAATCATTTTATTATTACCACAATGAAAGCAAACCAGAAAAAGGAAGAAGAATTATTGAAACAAGACTGTTAATTCATGAGGAAAATGGCTGGGTGGCGCTTCCTTATGTTTGGAACGATGATCAGACTGATGCATTTCTTGAAGTAGCAGGAGACACGAAAGAAGTTGAATGGAAAGACGGCAAGGGTAAGAAGCAAAAGATCCAGTATTCTGTGCCCAATGTGAATCAATGCAAAGGCTGCCATTTGTACAAGGATGAAATAAAACCCATAGGGCCAACAGCAAGACAATTGAACTCTACCATTAAAGTAAATGATGTTGAGGTGGTTCAGCTGAAGTATTGGCAAGATGAAAATTATATAGAAGATTTAGCTGCGGAAGAAATGTGGCCTGAAATTTCTGACTATGAAAAAGAGGGTTCTTTAGAAGAGCGAGCAAGAGCTTATTTAGATATCAATTGTGCACATTGTCATAATAGGAATGGTCCTGCAAACACTTCTGGCCTATATTTAGATATTCATGAAAAAGATCCTATGCACCTTGGAGTTAATAAGCAACCTGTTGCTGCAGGCAGAGGTTCAGGAGGACGCCCTTATAATATCGTACCAGGAGAACCATCAAAATCCATATTATTATACAGAATGCAATCTGAAGACCCAGGTGTGATGATGCCTGAAATCAGTAGAAAAATGATACATAAAGAAGGCGTGGAACTTATCAGTGATTGGATTTCAAGCATGTAGCATATTTAATTAAAAACAGATGAAATACTTTTATTCCCTTGCCCTACTTTTAATGAGTACCATTTGTTTTTCTCAAAGCACACAAAAAATATACGGTACGGTATTCGACAAGGATACCAGACAATTTATTATTGGAGCTAGCATAAGCATTGAAGGATCTGATCCTTTGATTGGCACAACAACCGATGAAAACGGTGCTTTCATTTTAGAGAATGTTCCGATCGGTAGGCACGCTTTAAGATGTCAATACATTGGATATTCTGTTTTCTTGTCAGAGGGGATTATCGTCAATTCTGTCAAAGAAAATTTTATTGAAATTGGTTTAGTGGAAGAGGCAGTTTTGATTGACGGTGTAGTCGTAAAAGGACTGCGTTACGGGAATGAACCCATCAATGAAGCGGCTATCGTAAGTACGCGATCTTTTTCTGTTGAAGAAACAGAGCGCATACCTGCAGGAGCAAATGATCCAGGAAGAATGGCATTGGCTTATCCAGGAGTACAGCAGGGAAGAGATGATGGAGAAAATGATATTATCATTAGAGGCAATTCATCTTTTGGGATGCTTTGGCGACTAGAAGGAATAGACATTCCTAATCCTAATCACTTTGCTCGACCAGGAACCTCTGGTGGTGGAATAACTGTATTCAGTGCTCAACTTCTTGATCGTTCTGATTTTTCTACAGGAGCAATGCCTGCGGAATATGGTAATGCTATTTCAGGAGCATTTGATGTGCACCTAAGGCCAGGAAATAAAGAAGCACGCAATCACAGAGTCAAAATTGGAGTCTTAGGATTAGATTTTGCGACAGAGGGTCCGATTAAAAAATCCAATGCTTCTTATTTGGTAAATTATAGATATTCAACTCTTAGCATTTTGAATCGATTTGGATTTAATTTGGTAGGAGAGCGTGTTGATAATGATTTTCAAGATCTTTCTTTTAATATTTCAATTGATGGTAAAAACCCTAGCACCCAATTTAATCTATTTGGAATGGGAGGACTAAGTGAAGAGCACTATCGTCCAATTGCAGATCCAGCAGAACGCTCACTTGAAACGAGTAATCATTGGGAAGATCGAATTCAAGGAAGTAATATGGGCTTGCTTGGATTTAATTTCACAAAATTGATAGATGAGACCGCTTATATAAAATGGGTTGGTGCAGTTATGGGTTCCGAAATATTTAGAGCCTTTGACACACTTAGTCTCAGTGATGAAAGATTTAGATACAACACAGAAGCCTATGAGGATAATCGAATATCAACGGCTCTTAGCTATAATAAAAAATTGAGATCAGGAATAAAGTTAAAAACAGGCGTAATTGCGCATCAAATATTTTATAATTTTTTCAAGGAGTCTGCTCCAAGAAGAAGAACGAGTGATATCACAAACCCAGATAATTTTAGAAGTATCTCCATAAATGGAACAGGAAATACACAAACATTTCAGGCTTTTGTTCAGACCAATAAACAAGTCAACAACAAGCTCAGCATACATGCTGGCATCCATTATTTGTTGTTAGGTCTGAATGGTAAATCTAGTATTGAGCCTCGTTTATCTATGAAGTACCAAATGAACGAACAGCATAGTTTAAGTCTTGCTTATGCAGAATTGAGTAAGACGCTACCGTTTGGGGCTTATTTTTATAGTTATCAAGATAGTCTAACTAATCAGATGGTCAGACCCAATGAAGATTTACCTTTTGTAAAGGCATCGCATTTAATCGCATCCTATAATTATTTTACTAAATCGCAATTGCGCTTTAGTCTTGAAGCCTATTATCAAGGCTTGAGAAACGTATTGGTGGCTGCTGAAGACAGAGACGATCCTTATTGGATGTTAAATGTACAACAAGATGTTCCTGAGTTTTTAGTTGCACCAGAAGGGACTGGAATAAACTATGGAGTAGATTTAGCTATAGAAAAGTTCTTTACCAATCAGCTCTATTTCTTACTTACAGCATCTAGATTTGAATCAAAATTTACGCTTCCAGATGGAAGGACCTTTAATACCAGATTTGGCACTAAGTGGGCTTCTACTTATACAATCGGAAGAGAGTTTAATTTTAAAAAAGGATCTGTATTACAATTAGGAACACGTGTTTTGTACAATGGAGGATTTAGATATACACCACTTGACGAATTCGCATCTTTAGAAGAAGGAAGATATGTAGCGGATTATACAAGAGCTTGGGAAGAACAGGTAAATCCATATTTTAGGATTGACACGAGAATTTCCTATAGATATAATAAACCAAAATTTGCAGGAGTAATTTCATTAGACATACAAAATGTGATGAACAAGAAAAATAATAATCGAGCAGGATATGATCCTGTAAATAATGTCTTGACATTTAGGAACCACCCAAGTGGTTTAATTCCAGTATTAAGTTTCCGATTTGATTTTTAAGCTTAAATAATTTTTTGTACGACATCCTGCCATTGGATAAAATCAGCTTTTTTGTCTTTGACATTATTCATTTCACCCTTGACTTTTTTAGTAAAAAGTCCAACATGATACTTCTCATTTGAGGAAGATTTGATGGTGTCCATGACCATTGCAAATTGGTAAGGTTCAGGAAAAATATTATTGCATATATTCAAATCTGGTTTAGATAAAAACACACCATGCCCGGGATGTGTATGAAACCAACCTATAAGATCAAGACCCTTGTATTTATCACTATGCATGACTTCTTCTAAGGCGATCCAAGCTTTACTCCCAAAGCCCATTTTATATAAATCTTCTTTTTCTGACTGAATCCCAACAAATTTTGTACAATTAACGCTATAAAAACCTGAAGCATCCAACTGATAAGTCCCTAAAATAAAACCGCCTAACTCGACCGTTTCAACTTTATTCTTGTTCTCGAGACCGAATAAAAAATATTGTAATTCTTCAATAAAATTTTTCTCAAAATGACAATTATGAATCGCAGTATCATCCCAAAATTCATATAAAGGCACAAGAAAAGTACTTTCATAAATATCTGTAGGTTCTGACTTCGTATTATTTCTTTTGCCAATTTTTTCTATAGTGATTCCGCGATTTGAAGAAACGTCTCGTTGATCAATTACTCGTTCTTTTTCAATATGAGTAGGTGTTTTCTTTTCATTAAAAATATATCGAAAAAACCATAGTGCTAGTAATGAGGCTCCAAGAGCAAAGAGATACATGGAATACCCCGTTCCTTTTTCTTCTTTTATTGAAGTGGTTTTAACTAAGGGTTTTGATACAAAAATTGGAATTTTTTTCCATGCTGAACCTTCGACTAAAAAAGTAATGGTATCTGAGAATGCGTAATCAGTATTTATGATTATAAAATTTGCATTTCTTTCTTTGATGCTTATTTGATCAAGCTTTTTGCTTAAGATACTTGGAGCTTTATTCTCTGTTCCTTTAAACTCAAATGTGTAGTTGACACTTTTATCAAATAAAAAAGTATCTGTTTTAATTATTTTAAAGTCTTCGAGTTTCTTGCCAGCCTCTACGAGATAGGTGTTGGTTCCATCAGAAGATTTTAAATAGTTTTCGACAGCTAGTTTGTTTTGTTGTTCTAGGACCTTTTCCCATTTTAATTTTTCTTTAATAATTAATTGCTGCTCTTTGCTAGGTCGCTTTTTAATTTTTTTCTTTTGTTTGGATGTTGTCGGTCTTGTTGTGACGTCTTTAATGCTATCTATTTTAGGTGATACTTTTACTAAACGAGCGGTATCAGGAATAATGTTTTTTAGATTTGGAAGTGAGTTTATTTCAATTTTTTGTCTTGTCGTATCTACATTTGTAAGACTGTCTTGGCTTTTAATTTGAATACAAATTAATAAACAATAAAGCATGATGCTTAAGCCACGAATCAAAATTTAATAAACTTTTGATATAAGAAATATAAACCGACAAGCCCTAATAAAATGATAATATAATTAGTGTAGTTTGTATTTATGACAGGCTTGTTCACTTCAATTTCACTTTGATATTTTTTAATAATATTTTTTTGATTCTGTGCATCTACTATTACAGCTTCATAAAAACCCTTTTTTAGCTTTATAATATCATTATCATTAGAAAAGTCATAGATGCGTTCAATGCCGATAGGCACACTTTTTCTAACAAAGTTTGTGGGGTTTTCAATTTCTTGAATAATTAAGATCAATTTATTAATAGCGCCATCTTTAATTTTTATGGAAAGCTGTTTTTTGACTTGATCATAATGGAAATTTTCTATTTCTATTTCTGATTGCGTCTCACAAACATCTCCTATTCTATTTTCATTTAAATCCAATTGATCAGGGTTGTAAGTCAAAGGACAGTTATCATCATCATCCCTTGTGCCGTCGTTATCATCATCATCATCGCAGGCATCTCCTTTGCCATCTTGATCTGTATCTATTTGATTGGGGTTAAATACTTCATTGCAATTATCTTCTTTATCTATTATTCCATCATCGTCTGAATCTTTTGGAATATAAGGACCGCCAGAAGTACTGGTAGGGCCTATTGATTTAATGGTTTCTTTCTTTACTAAGTCCTGAAGTAGCGAATATATTTCACCATTATGTTTTGATTGAGGAAAACTCTTTTGGAAGGCTAGTAATTTTTTTTCGTTTTTTTTATTAAAATGAACGATGTCTAAATACCTTACTTGTTCTGTAGTATGACTAGTGTGATTAAAATAACCAGCACTGACAAAACTCATATACTCAGCTATTAATTTTTTAGCTTCGTTTTCAATTGCATTATCAATATTAAATTGAATATCACTTAAATACTTCTGCTCTGAAGCTTTAGGTTTATCCTTATTAATTTTTTCAATAATACCATTCTTAGTTTTAATGAGCTTTTCTTTTTTTGCATTTTCAAGATTTGGGAATGCTGAAATAAACACATCTATTTTTTTGATGCTTTCTGCTTCTTCATTTAACTGAGACATTAGCGCATCATAAGCATTATTTCTTTTTTCCTGTTGATGTTGTGCTTGTAAGGATTCAATATCTTGTTTAATCGTAAATGATTGTTTAATCATTTCCGCTTTAAATTTATCGTCTTTTAATTGAAATGAAATATGTGGATTAAAAAACACTTCTGTATGAATATCCTCTGTAGGACTCGATTCTATTTTATACAGATATTGAATACTTGATGTTGACTTTCCTAGTTTGTTTACGGACAGTTGTTTTACCCCACTTGTTAATAATGTTAAACCATCCGCTTTTTCTGTGCGACTAGATCCATTTGCACTTATTTCGAAAAGAAACAAGGTAGGCTCTTTATCAATCAGTTTTGAAAATTTATTGTTGTATCCCAATCGCAAATTTTCGAAACGGACAGACAAATTACAATTTTGTCCAGCGGGACATTTAATATCATCTCCAGCTTGAATTTCTACTACTTCATTATCATAAATG
>CALGNN010000060.1 GCA_937961455.1 uncultured Saprospiraceae bacterium | reverse complement strand
TCTTTTAATATTCAAAGGCAGTCCTTTTTTCTCCAGAACATTCACTAAGCTATCCACATGCGAATGGTTTCGATAAATGACTGCAACTTTATTTAAATCATAATCTTCATTCGCTAATTTTAATAATGCGTCGGCAATAAAAGCTTCTTCTTTTTTAATATTATCAAATACATAAATCTGAGGCACGGAGCCTTTATCTTTATTTTTACCCGAAGCAATAAGTGTTTTTGCTTCACCGATTCTTTCTTTATTATGGTCTATTAAGGCTTTTGAATAATCTAAGATATCTTGATTAGAACGATAATTATTTTCTAATACGATTTGGACAGGATCATACTGTTTTTTTAAATCACCAATGTTCTTGACATTGGCACCTTGAAATTTATAAATGGCCTGATCATCATCCCCTACTACAAAGACATTTGGACGATCCCAAAAGTCTATTAACATGGACAAAATTCGATTTTGAGATCCATTCGTATCTTGATATTCATCAACCAAAAAATATTGATAACGCTCCTGATAACTTGCCAATAAATTTTCATCTTCTTCAAATGCTTTTAACACCCATAAAATCATGTCATCATAATCATAGCGTTCGCTGCGATCCATGATAGCATTAAAGTTGACAAACTCTTTTGCGGCTTCTTTTAATAGATGGAGTTTTTCTTGATGTTCTGCCCATTTGGGTTTAGCGTCCCCTGCAGCAAAATCTTTATATTTTCTTTGGTAGAAAAAATCTTTATCGGAAGCATCGGCCTCTTTACGTTCTATATATTCAGCTACCCTTTGATTAATTATCTCTGCCGTTAGGTTTTCTTTTTTCATCATAGAAAAAAGATTCCTCATACGTTTAGCTTCAAAATTAGAATCACTCTTCAAACGTTTTAAGGCATGGTCTTTTGGCAGCGCATCGATAAGTTCTTTGTATACATCCACAGACTCCAAATCTGAAATGGGTTCTAATTGTCTGTAATCGCCAAAGATTCCCAAATTCTCTTGAATGACTTGATTGGCAAATCCATGGAAGGTACTGATATGTATTTTGTGTGCTTCTGCACCAATGATTTGCACAAGACGTTTTCTCATGGCAATGGTCGCGGCATCAGTGTAAGTCAGACAGAGTAAATTATGTGCTTGCGTATCTGTTTCTAATAAAATTTTGCCAATTCTGACAGCAAGGATTTGAGTTTTTCCAGTACCTGGCCCAGCTAATACTAGCACTGGTCCTTCTATGGTATCAACGGCTTCTTTTTGTTTTGGGTTTAAAGTATCATACGCACTTTTAAATGCATGAGTTTTAGTTACTGCCTGCTCGCTCATTAATTCACTAATTTTTTAATACCATTAACTTTATCAAACATCACAAATCGCAATGGCTTGCCTTAAAGATGCTATGCCGTCTTCCGCTTTTGGAATAAATTCTTGTCCTAAAAAGCCATCATATCCTGTCTCAACAATAGCACGCACGATAGCAGGATAATATAACTCTTGATCATCTCCTATTTCATTCCTACCAGGCACACCTGCAGTATGATAATGAGAAAAATATTTATGGTGTTTCTTTATCGTTGCAATCACGTCTCCTTCCATAATTTGCATATGATAGATGTCATATAATATTTTGAAATTTGGTGATCCTGTTTTCTCCGCAAGTGCAATCGTCCAAGGTGTATTGTCTGCTTGATAGTCAGGATGGTCACGTTTACTATTAAATACTTCCATTGATAAAATGACACCTCTTTTTTCTGCTTGCTTAAGCAATGGTTCTAATCCTCTAGCACAATTATCCATGCCTTCTTCATCACTTATTCCTCTTCTATTTCCAGAAAAAACAATGAGTTGTTTCAGACCCGCGTCAGCAACCGTATCAATCAATGGCACATATAATTCATGCAATGCCTTATGAAACTTTGCGTCATTAAAACCATCAACCAAAGATATTCCTGGGGCTGGTGCGTTTGCCATGGCACAAGTTAATCCAGCTTTAGTAAGAATGGGCCACTCTGTTTCATTACATAATTCAATGGATTCAATTCCTATATCCTTACATATATCTGCAAATTCTTCTAGTGGAATATTACCATAACACCATCTTGAAACGGAATGCTTAATATTCCCTTTTAGCTTTGGTTTTGATACAGGCTCTGTTACTGCAGCCTTCGCATCATTGCAAGCCATAGAAGATAGCGATCCGATAAGTGTGGATCCAATTGCCATTTTCTTCATGGCATCTCTCCTTGAATTTGATTTATCCATCATATTGCATTTTTTCTTTTATTAAGTTATGAAAATGATAGAGACCTTGCTCCATTGTTGGGGAATATCTTCCTGATTGATAAAATCTTGATCTGACTCCTTGTTGTACGGAATGGACCACAGTCTCATCTTCCATCTCTGTCACAACTAAATCCTTGTCTGACCATTCTGCAACATGATCAAATAACCAAGTTTGAAAAATGACTTCAGTTTTATCTATACTTATAGGATTAATAATATTTACAGACAGACCCCAAGTATAAAAATTAAACATCATATTAGGCCAGAGCCAATAATAGTACGCATGTACTCCTTTTCCATAATCTGGATGATCCTTTGGCATATCAAACTGCTCACTTCCAGATGCACCTACTCCCAATTGTAAATTGGAAAGTTTGTACAATTCTGATTTATACTGTTCCATCGCAAGAGCATCATTAAGGCCTTTATGAACAAATGGAATGTGTAATCCTTCTAGATAGTTATCTACGTATAAGGCCCAATGTGCATCTACCATAAACCGATTATCGTGCTCAGGTCTTCTGATCAATTTATCAAAGTCTATAAAAGAAAGGCGTTTATCCATGTCTTTGATTAAATCATTAAAATCGATCCCATCCGTAAGTTGTGTAAAGTAAAACATCTTCCACTTTTCAATTTTCAAAGGATGAAGATCATCATCTACTGTTGGAAAGTTTTCTGCGTTAGCAAATTCAGGCATGGATTTAAACGAGCCGTCTAAACGAAAACATCTCCCATGGTAAGGGCATGTCAATTGTCTTACTCCAGTTTGTTTTTCATTGACGACGATCATACCACGATGGGTACAAATATTGGAATAGCAATGTGCTTGATTATTATACTTAGAAACAACTATGGGTTCATTTAAAAAACCATTCATCAACTGCAGTGGGATCACTGTTTGATCTTTTTCTAATTCATGGGTATTTGAAATTAATTGCCAAGAAGGTGCAAATATTTTTTCCTTTGATTCGTCTAGAAGATTTTTGTCCGTATAGAATGCGGTATGAATCGTTCGAGCTTGATTAATAGGTACTTTATTCAAAAGTTTAATTTATAAATAAATAAAAATGCACTTAACAAATAGCAGGAGTTTATATTTATTACTCAGTGTAAAGAATTTTTATGTCCTTTAAATCATAACTGGTTTCTAAATAAGCTCTTAATTTTAATTTATCCGAAGGTTTAGGATTTTCCCATTGTACAAAGGCTGTTGGGATATTGGTCTTTGTTGTATCAAAATTATTTACCTGACTTATAGCTAATCCAATTTCTTCAATTGCCGGGA
>CALGNN010000059.1 GCA_937961455.1 uncultured Saprospiraceae bacterium | reverse complement strand
CTCCTCTGGGCAGACAATAATGATGCTGTTTCATTTGATAAAATTGATCGTAAAACTTCCATCCTAAAAAGGCAATGGAAAGTAAAAAATATCAGGATGAATCATTCTCCCCTTGCATTTCAATGCAAGCATAAAGGATTAGAAGATGACTTGAAAATGGGAGAACACTATTGGTTATTTGTAAGTGACTATGAATATGATTTTAAAAAACTGGAAGATGTTCAATTGTATCAGATGGATAAACATGAGTCAGGATTTGAAGTCCAAAATATTGCAATGCCAGAGACAAGTGAAAGTTATTTTGGTATCATCAAAGCTCCTGAATTTTGGGCCATGACCCAAGTCCATCAAGCAAATTGTGAGGCTGATGCAACAGGAAATATCGCAATCAAACCAGAGGGTGGGCAAGCACCATATCAGCTCAAATTATACGACGAGTCGGATAGATTGATCGAACAAGTAATCATAGAAGACCAAAAAGTATGGAATACCCAAGAGCTGACTGGTGGAAGCTATCGTTTTGAAGTGATAGATCAATCAGGAAAGATATATGAAGAAAATGTGATCCTCAATCATCTTGATTTTGATATTAAGAACATTGAAGCAGTCTATCTTTTAGACGGTAAGGAAGCCCTAAGCCTTGATGCCTCTTTGGGTATGCCAATGGGACTTCAATATAAATGGTCTGACCAAGAAGGGAATCTGACATCCAAGGCTAAAATAGTGATTGGCAAAGCTGGAATGTATACTTTAGAAATTACGAAAGACCAATGTGTGAATCTATACGAGATTGAAGTCAAAGGATTTAGCAACAATATCGAGTACATGTCTCTGAGCCCTAATCCTACTTCAACGGGCTTTTTTGCATTGAACGCAAAACTGTTTGAGCCTGAAGCATACAGCATCAACATTTATAAAGAATCTGGGGAGCTCTTATCAAGTCAAACTTTTCCAGCTCAGGAATTTATTTACTACACAAAAAAATTAGATCGAAGTGGGGTTTATGTGATTTCACTTCAAAGTGCCTCTTCTGTTTCTTCCGAAAAATTAATTGTTATTGAAAGACCCTAAAATGAAAAATTTCCTCAGCTTATTCTTCGTAATCTTCCATGTACCTGTACTTGTAGCAAGTGTAAATATGCACTTGTTGGACACGGTTCCACAAACTCAAAACATGGGTCATGTTTCAACAAGTTGGGACGATTATGCGCACGCAAGTGCACATGAGGGTATACCTCAAATGGAATTGGTAAGTCCTTCTACTACTGGAGAGGCAAATGTACTTTTCCCAATAAAGTTACCTGAAGCAAGAAATGCCTTAGTCCCCAATCTAGACATTAATTATACCAATGAAGGAGGATCAACCTGGCTTGGCAATGGATGGGATATATCCCTTTCAAGTTTTAGTTTAGATACACGCTGGGGAGTGCCTAGATTTTCAATTTCCAAAGAATCAGAAATCTATTTATTTGAAGGGGAACAATTGGGCCCAGTATTCCATAGAGCTGCTGAGTATGACAGAGAATCTGAAAGGGAATTTATTCTAAGACAAGAATTAGATTATCATAAAATAATCCGCCATGGTACTAATCCTAAAAATTATTGGTGGGAAGTAAAGGAAACCAATGGGACAGTTCACTATTATGGAGGTAAACCTGATACAGGTTTTTCCTCTGATCATGCCTTAGTAGCTCCGAGTGGAAATATTACAGAATGGAAAATCACAGAGACTAGGGATAAGTATCAAAACTTCATCAGTTATGCTTATATGAAAACTTTATTTGAAGGAGGGAGAAATATATATCCTGCTACCATTCATTATAATGGTCACGGAGCTCAAGCAGGCGACTATAAGGTTGAATTTGTTTTAAACAACGGCACCCAAAGAAGAGATGTACAAATTTCTGCTCGTACAGGAATGAAGCAAAGTTTGGCGGACTTGCTCTCTGAAATTATCATAAGCTATAAAGATCAAAGGATTCGCTCTTACAAAATGGAATACATGGAAGGTATGTTTGCCAAGACCCTTTTACAATCCATATCAGAGTTTGATCAAGATGGCGATCTGTTCTACCGTTATACTTGCGAGTATTATAACGATCTAGATCAGAATGGACAGATCGTCGCTTATGATAATCCTATTAGTTGGAATGTACCATTTGATGATGTTCCCATTGGTAGTCTAGCTGGAAGTATTGATGGTTTTAATAATAAACCTACAATCCTTGGCGGTGGAAAATCAATTAGTGGCGGAGGTGGACTCGCCGTGACAGTTGGACCTCCATTCAATCCTTTGACAAAAGACTATTCCGCTGGTCCTAATTCAAGTTTTACCACTTCAAAAAGTGAAGGCATGATCAGCTTAGTTGATATGAATGGAGATGGTCTTCCAGACAAACTCTGGAAGCAAGATGACGGTCTATTTTTTCGACCCAATTTACATAGTTCTGCAGAAGCACCAAGAAGTTTTGGTAGCCCGGTTAAAATAAATAACATCAATGATTTTAGCATCGCAAATACTTTTGCCTGGTCCGTAGGTTTTGAAGTTAATCTTACACCTGGTTTTTTAACTTTATTTCATGAAGAGAGTACTACCAATATCACCACTTATCTGAGTGATTTTAATGGTGATGAATTGATGGATATTTCACACAATGGAAAGGTGTATTTTAATCATATTGATGAAAATGGTGCCCCAACTTTTACTTTAACAAGTGGAGATACACCCTCAATAATTTATAAGGGGGAAGACTTAGGACCTTCTATTGTTGACCCTGATGACCAAGCGAATTTAGAACGACAAAATCCGCTTCATGATATCGTTAGAGTTTGGAGTGCCCCTTACGATGGTATCATTAATATAGAGGCAGAAATACAATTGATTGAAAATACAAGTCCAGAAGCTCTTGCTTATACCGAAGCTGATGGCGTGGTTTATTTTATACAAAAGGAATCGCAAAACTTACTTGTTGACCTCATTGCACCAGATGATTTTAGTGTCAAAAATACCAACCTTTCAAGCATCAATGTCCTTGAAGGAGATAAAATATATTTTAGAATCAACTCAGTAAGTGACGGACTATATGATGAAGTGATATGGGATCCTATCATTCGTTATCAAGGAGCGGATTTAAGCATTGTGAATGCTGATTGTATTCCTAAATATCAATTTCAGGCTTCTAAAGATTTTTTAGTCACAGAGTATACTGCCAGCCTAATGCCTGATACAGGAAGAGTGCTTATAATGGGAGAATTTCAAAAGCCTATTACCAGTGATTCTATATTTGTTGAATTAAGTGGTGCGGTAAATACAATTAGAGCTTTTGCACCGAGTGAAACATTCGATGGAGCACTTAGCTTAGATTCATTTGATGTAAATGGAAGTGACGAAATTTTATTCACTATAAGATCTCGATCGAATGTGGATTGGCCGAAAATAATCTGGAAACCAGTTGTTGAGTATATTGCTTTCTCAGATGGTAGTGATCCTTTGGGAGCTAATGGAGAAGCGAAAATTAGTTTGTGCCCAAAGGTTCATGTTCAAGCTTATAGTGGACAAGTCTCCCACCCAGAAGTCTTTATAGCGCCAACAAGTGGAATATTAAAATTTCAAGCAAATAGCTCAACTTTTTTAGGCGGCAGTTCAACGGACTTTAATATGGTGATGAAGATAAAAGGGGAAGTTGATTCGGTAGCCTATGCTTCGAATAACTTAATCGGTGTAGATCAATTTGTGTCCATTATAGAACAAGAAGTTAGTCAAGGAGACTCCATCTTTATTGGCCTTTATAATGACATTGGTGAAACACAAGATTTATATGTGATTCAAAACAGTACCATAGAACTTAACGGAAACATAGAAAGTGTAACATGTGGAAACTACTTATATGCTCCACAAGCCAATCCAACTCAAGGGATTTTTTATCGGCAATGGGGGCAATTTGCCTATAATCCAGTTGATGACTTTCCTTTCTTTCCTATGAACTTGGAAGACCTGCCTGTTGATACTTCCGGTGTTGCAGGAGATACGGCACTGGTTGATCCTGATGTAAGCAATGGAGAATTAGAAGGAAGTAATGTTGATAGTGAGGCCAAAATAATTTTATTAAAAACTGATCCTAAAAAGCTTATATGGAAGGGTGCCGATGCTATGATCTATCTTGATGGAGCTCAAATGGGTTCAAGCAGATTTGGCTTGAAAAATGTTTCACCAGATACTTCCAATCCTAATCTCGGAGACGGCATTTCTTCCCCAAATTTGAAAACGAGATATGCAGGCAATGGAGGTTTGGGAGGATTAGGCATAGGGCCATTGGAAGGCAGTGGCGGAGGAACCTTTGGCGATACATGGTCGGCAAAAGATATTGGAGATATGAATGGAGATCGATATCCAGATCTCATAGAAGAAAATAAAATTACTTACACCAATCAAAAAGGAGGAATGACCGATCAGGATTTTGAACATGATTGGGGGACACATAATGCCTCAAGTTTTGCATGGGTAGCAGGACTCGGTAGATCGCCTGCTAATACAGGTGCTAGAAATGCAGGTGCACAAGCAGGTAATGGAAGTCAAAAGGCTTCTGTAAGATCAAAGCAAAGAGGGAAGAGTATCATGAGCAAATCGAAGAGTGCTTTTAAATCTGCAAAGAGTTCCGTTGGAATAAATGGAAGTTTGAGTAATGATGATGATGAAGCCGAACACAGTTTTGTAGACATCAATGGTGATGGACTTGAAGATAAAATTTGGATGGATGGTCAAGTTGCATTGAACCTAGGATACGACTTTGCGCCGGCAGAAAATTGGGGATTCGAAGGAATTGGTGCTGGGACATCTTGGGATACTGGCGCGGGTCTAGGTGTGAGCGTAAGTAATGGAAGTATTCAAGGTGGTGTTAGTGTCTCTAAAACTTGGAATCACAGTGAGCTTGGATTTATTGATCTCAATGATGATGCATTGTTAGACCAAATCATTTCTATTGAACCGATGATGGTTCGCTTTAATACAGGGAATGGTTTTACGGATCCCATAAATTGGCTGAATGAAAAAGATTTTAGCGCAGCGGTCTCGATTGGTGAATCTGCCAATACAGCCTTCACCTTTTGTATCGAGTTTGTTTTCTTTAGAGTATGCTTCAATCCTTCTGCATATGTAGGAGAAGGTACCAGTGGGGTACATACAGCTTTTCAAGATATTAATGGAGATGGCTATGTTGATTTTCTTAGAGCAGAGGGAGATAACTCAAACCTTGATGCTCGAAACTCTAGAGTGGGAAGAACTAATTTTTTGAAGAAAATAATTTATCCCACTACAGGCAGTTTAAGCTTGGACTATGACTATGTAGGTAATACTTATGAGCTTCCTTTTTCAAAGTGGGTGGTCACTTCTGCCAAAATCGCAGATGGTGTGGAAGGGGATGGTGCAGATACCATTTCCAGATCGTTCAGCTATGAGGATGGATATTACGATCGACACGAAAGACAGTTTTATGGTTTTGGGACAGTTAAAGATAGACATCTTGATGGCGGTCAAGTAAAGAGAGAAATCGTGAGCAGCTTTGATGTTTCCTCTTATTATTCCAAGGGTCTCAACACAGCTCAAGTCATCAAAGATGGTTCGGGTAATTTGTACAAAGAAATAACCAAAAAATATTTTTTAAAGGATGTTGTCTCAGGGGCCAATCTACCTATTGATTATGCAAAGAAAGATGATGGTGCAGCTTTCCCTGCATTGGCTGAAGTGACAACAAGTTTTTATGAAGGTGGTTCAGAAAGCCTATCTAATACCATGTACTATTCATACGATACTTTGAATATGGTTTCTTCGATTACGGATATTGATGAAGCTGGATCTACAAAGATTAGCTTTTATAAATATGATTATGATTTTGATAATTACATTTTAGACAGGCTCATCTCTGAAACAATAAGCAGTAATAATGTCCTCTTAAGAGAAACCCAATATGAACTAGATGCACTGGGTAATCCCATAGAGATGGCAAAACGAATTGATGCAAGTCGTATAGCTCTAACAAACATGAGCTATGATGAATATGGAAACTTAAACAGCTTAACAAGACCCGCAAACTACAAGGGCGAAAGATTAAAATATGAGTACAGTTATGATCAAGAGGCTCACCAATATTTAACGAGTGAGAAAAATTCTTATGGTTATGTGATGGAGTATCAAAATGAATACTTGTTCAATCAACTCATATATTATAAAGATATCAATGGTCATGAGACAACTTATATGCATGATAGTAAAGGAAGAGTTGAAAGTATCCGCTATCCATTTGAGGCTGATTCCAATCTTCCATATTCAGTGCGTTTTGAGTATCATCCTGATGAGAACGTACCCTACGCTTCAGTCTTTCATTTTGATACGGAACATGAAACTTATATTGCTTTGTATTATTTCGAAGATGGTATACAAAGGAGTATTCAATCCAAAACATTTGCGATGCTTTCTGATGAGAATGGAAATGTGTCTGAAGGATATATCGTATCTGGAACGGATAAGTTTGATGGCTTGGGTAGAATCGTCGAGAGTTATTTACCCATTACAGAATCAACAAATAGCCCTGAAGTTTTTAATCAAAATATAGATGGACTTAGTCCTGTAATCAAAAAATATGATCCATTGGATAGACCTATTCAAGAGATAGATACTTATGGAGCGGTCACAGATTTTCAATTTGGATTATCAGAGGATAATCTAGGCAGGCCACTATTGTCACAATTGATTACCGATCCTTTAGGCAATGAGTCAGAGGCCTTATTTAATACAAGAGGTGATCTGAGTGCTCGTCGATTCCATGCTTCTGGAATTGACATTTGGACAAATTATGAATATGATGATCTTTCTCAAGTAGTATCGATCATAGATACCTATGGGAATGAAACCAGCTATGAATATGATTTGCTTGGAAGAAGAATTGCAGTTAAAGTGCCAGATGCCGGTTTGACTACTTTAAGTTACGATGCGGCAGATAATTTGACAGATCGAGTTACTGCGACAATTAGAGATGTAATTTCCGAAGATGGATCAATTCGTTATAGCTATGATCATGAGCGTCTTATTCAAATTGATTATCCAAAACATTTTGAAAACAAGGTTCAAATTCACTATGGCACAGCACAGGATAGTTTTAATAGGGTAGGGAGAATTTGGCTTCAGGAAGATGCTACAGGTGGTAGAGAATATTTCTTTGATCTTAATGGCAATCCAACTAAAACCATTCGAACGATCATGGTGAACCGATCTAAAGTATACACCTATGTTTCAGAAAATGCATATGATGGATGGGGCAGAATTCAGAAGATGCAATACGCTGATGGTGAAGTCGTCGAATATGATTATGATCGAGCAGGAATGTTGAACGCTATGCATGGACAGAAAGGAGCCGATGAGTTTATGTATTTGAAGCAAGTGGGATATGATAAATTCAAAGAACGGATTTACATGGAGTATGGTAATGGAGTCATTGACAGATACCAGTTTGATAACAAAGGTAGATTGGCAAATAGGATGACAAACTCTGAATCTCAAGGTATACTGTCTGATGAGTATTACAACTATGACCTAGCGGATAATCTTATTAAAAAAGAGAATACAGCTCAGGGGTCGGAACAAATGGGAGGTACATCTGTAGAACACTTTAGCTATGATGACTTACACCGTATGTCGATGGCTGAAGGGACTTGGAATAGAGAAAAGCAACACGAATATTTACTTTTTTTCGATTATGACGATCTAAGTAAATTAACCATGAAAGGACAAAATCACGAAATAGATGGAGTCACTAATCCAAGTACCTCACGAAATTTTGATTACAGTTATGAGTCAAGTGAACAACCAACGAGACCAAGTGAGGTAGCTGGTAGATCTTATCAATATGATCGAAATGGTAACTTGTTATTGAGAAACAGTCAGACCATATTCGATTATGATCAAAATATATTTGATGAAGAAAATCGTCTTATTGGGAGTTCTAACAATGGATATATCAGCAGATATTCTTACGATGCGTTTGGTAAGCGAGCATTAAAGAGTCACGGAGAAACGCAGGGTGTTTTTATCAATGGCGCCCCTGCGGGATTTGTTGAACACAAAACCAATTTTAAAATTGAAATAAGTCCTTATTTCACCGCGACAGAGCATGAATATCGAAAGCACTATTTTATAGATCAACATAGAATACTTTCAAAAATTGGTACGGGTATATTCCAAACAAGTCTAGCGAATGCTCCAGAAATTACTGCAGGAGGCATAGATTATAAACAAAGAATCCAGGCATTTGAACAATCCATTCTTGATTATTACGCTTCTCTTGGAGTTCCTCCTGGTCCTCCAACGCTACTGGCACTTTTGGGTCAACCTGAACTCAACCAATCAAGCCTTCCAGATGCTACCAATGGAAATCCATTTAACGCGCCTCCCATCAATTGGCCGAATCTTGCTCCTCCAGATACCACAGGAGCTCCAGGTATCCCTATTTTCTATGAGCATGCTAATCTTACGAATGAAAACGTAACCGCAGGTTTCAATTTTACAGAGGGAAATATTACCACAGAGCTCGAACAGTTTTATTACCACTATGATCATTCTCATAGTACACAATATGTAACAGACTTTGCAGGCGCGCCCAGACAGTATGCTACTTATTTTCCAAGTGGAGAGCGTTGGATTTTTCAAAGAACAAGCTATGATAGCAGCGCCTATTTTTACAATGGAAGGACGCTAGATATAGAAACAGGATTTTATAATATGGGAGATGTCTATTATGATCCTGTGACGAATGTAGAAATGAGCCTAGATCCCGTCCTGCAAAATTTTGGACAAAATACATTCTTAAGAAGACCTGAAGGTTCATTCTATTATGAATATGCTGAAAAGCTGGAAACTGATGCAGGCTTTGATTTAGAGATTTTGAATTCTGAGCATCCTGATCCATTTCTTGCAAATGCAGTCACTAATGTTGAAATACCGCAAAAGGAAGAAAAGTACTGGTATAAAATTCAAAGTAAAGGTAAGAAGCGTCAATTAGAAGCTGAGCGTAAAAAACGAGAACAGCAAAATAAACAGGCGGTGATCACTGAGCTGAATGAGATTGCGACTGCTTTTCAGGAGCAAGACCCAGAATCAGCAAGTTCATTTTTTTATGGTGATTTTAATAGCTTTTTCAAAACACAACAAGAGGAGAAAAAGTATAAAAAGAGAAAAAAGGATTTGGCTGATAAGCGTAAGAATAAACAAAAGAAAAAACTCAGAGTAAGATTTTACTAATTGATAAATAGCTTTTCTATGGTACATAAAATTGCAATAGCTTTAATCTTTTTAAGCATACAATTTACTTGCACAAACCTAAGCGCACAAAATCAGGACTTACACTATACATTTTCTTATTACGGCAATAATTTATGGAATGAAGGCTTCGCTTTAAGTGTAGAAAAGTTGTCTAATGTGGATAGTTTATCAAATAAGCGTGGTAAGTCATTTATTAAAATGAAATCGCATGCAGTATCTATTGGCATGTATAATGACAGCGGCAGTCATACAGCCATGTTTATTTCAGCTGGTTGGCAATGGCGTAAGATCACAACAAGTAGATGGAATTGGATTTATGCGGTGCAGCCTTTTGGGGTTTATAGGGCTTCCTATCCTGAAGCTTATAAAGTAAATGATGATGGTAGCGTCAATGAAATATTTCTTCCTGGTAGAAATTATTTGGCTCCTTGTATCAGTGCAGGATTCGGTCGTATGGGAAGGTGGAATCCAAAAAATGGCTGGCAGGCAAGAATTCATCTAATGACCTTACTGCCTTATAACAAAACCATCCTTCCATTATTAAATTTTGAATTAGGATATCACTTCAGTATTCAATCTAAAAAATCATGAATAAAGTTTTATTGGTAGTCATGGCATGTTTTATTTTATCAACTGCCTGTGAAAAAACTAGCCCTTCTAATATTATAGACGAAACATTGTATGTCAGACACCAAGGATCAGACATGCCAGCTTATATTCATGGAAATAAAGAGAACCAAACTTTTCTTATTGCAATCCATGGTGCAGGGAGTTTTGGTTTGTCATTTAGAGATGAGAATTTTATCAATAAATTGGAAGAAGAATATGTCGTAGTTTATTTTGATAATAGAGCTCAAAGTATGTCACAGGGTAATTTTCCTGAAACAAAAGACATCATAGAATTAATGGCTTCAGATGTAGAAGCACTCATGGAAGTTCTTCAATATAAATACGGAATGGAGAATAGTTATTTCTTAATGGGCCATAGCTTAGGAGGAATGATAACGGGGACGGCATTGCTTGATAAGGATTTTCAATCAATGTTTAAGGCTTGGATTAATGTCGATGGTGTTTTTGATATGCCCAGTGTCATGGCTTGGCGTGTTGAGCTTTTATATGATGTCGCTGACGAACAAATATCATTAGGAAATAGTGTCGCTGAATGGCAAAATATCAGTGATAAATTGGATGAGATTGACTATGAGTCTGACAAGGCTTATCAAGAAGTATTTGAATTAATTGTAGTAGCCTATGACTTGGTAACTATTAACGAACAAATAAATACACCCTTCAGTCTTGAGCGACTTTATCAAACTACGGTTATAAATAATCCACTTACTTGGCAAGTATCGCATGTATTCAATAAACCTGAATTGACCGCAAGGTTGGAAGAATATTCTATATTGGATCGAATGCAAAATATATCCATTCCTACACTGTTTACTTATGGGAAATATGACTTTAGTGTTCCACCAGAATCAGGTTTTGCCGCATTTGAAGAATTGCAGTCTTTTGATAAAAACTTTTCAATTTATGACAGAACAACACATCATCCTTTTGTGACGGAATCTGCAAAATTTACCAAT
>CALGNN010000058.1 GCA_937961455.1 uncultured Saprospiraceae bacterium | reverse complement strand
GCTTTTTAGCTTTTTAGCTTTTTAGCTTTTTAGCTTTTTAGCTTTTTAGCTTTTTAGCTTTTTAGCTTTTTAGCTTTTTAGCTTTTTAGCTTTTTAGCTTTTTAGCTTTTTAGCTTTTTAGCAAAAAAAATATTTTGTTTATATAAGCCAAAAAGCTATTTAATAAATTCCAAACTCTTTTTTATAAACTCCGTCATATCTGAGCCCTTCAGCATATTCTGATTGAGCAGGGCAAGATTATAAAGGTATTCTACAAAGTCCTCTTTTTTCTCTTTGCTTTTCATTTTCAAAAGCTTATCGCTGATCAAAGGGTTGTTGGTATTCACTACAATGTTATAGCTCTCACCCATTGGACCTAAATCCATTCCTTGCATGGCTTGCATCTCTTGCATCCTACGCATGAATTCTGGCTTTGTAATTACTACTGGATGCACTTCAGGAGATAAGGCTTTTAAGCTTATGCTATTTTTCTTATCCTCCAATTTTGCTTCAAATAAACCTTTGATTTTTTCTTGCTGTTTTTCACTGAGTACGGATTCTTTTTCTTCATCCTTTTGCACCAAATTATCTACAATGTCAGAATCAACTCTAACGAATGTCACATTCCCTAATTTGGATTCTAAATGCTGCATGAAGTGATTATCAATCACCGTATCCATAACAAGAACATCATAAGACTTTTCTTGAGCTGCTTTTATATAGCTGTCCTGTGCTTTTGCATCGTTGGTATACAGCATGACAATTTTATCATACTTGTCAGTTTGAACAGCTTGGATTTCTTCTTTGTACTCGTCTATGGTAAAATGTTTTCCCTCTGTGTTTTTAAGCAAGGCAAATTTTTCTGCCTTGTCATAAAACTTCTCTTCGGAGATCATTCCGTACTTTACAAATACGCCAATATCTTGCCAATGGCCATTATACTTTTCTCGATCTTTCTTGAATATTCTACCTAAACGCTCTGCAACCTTCTTGGTAATGTAACCTGTGATTTTTTTGACATTGCTATCACTTTGTAAATAAGATCTAGATACATTCAATGGAATGTCTGGAGAATCAATCACACCATGTAGTAAGGTTAAAAACTCAGGAACGATATCCTTCACTTCATCTGTTACATATACTTGATTTGAGTATAGTTGGATTTTATTTTTTTGTAATTCAAGATTGTTACCCAATTTTGGGAAATACAAAATCCCAGTCAAATTAAATGGATAATCAATATTCAAATGAATCCAAAATAAAGGTGGTGAACTATAAGGATACAGCTCTTTATAAAAATCTTTATAGTGCTCATCTTTCAAACTTGCAGGTCTTTTTTTCCATGCAGGTTTAGTATTGTTGATGAGGTTATCCTCTAACTCTTTTATTTCTTTGCGATCCTCTCCTTCTCCTTCGTATGTGATTTTTTCTTTAGTACCAAATCTAATGGGAAAAGGTAAAAACTTGCAATACTTATCAAGTAGACCTTGTATTCTTTGTTTTTCTAAAAACTCTTTACTCTCATCGTCAATGAATAATTTGACCTCCGTTCCTCTGTCTTTTTTATCATTTGAATCTAATTCAAATTCAGGATCTCCTGTGCAAGTCCATGTTACTCCTTTGCTCTTCTTATATGATTTAGATCGAACTTCCACTTTTTTAGACACCATGAAAGAACTGTAAAACCCTAAACCAAAATGACCGATGATAGAAGCTTCATCTTTATATTTTTTGATAAAATCTTCTGCACTTGAAAATGCTACCTGATTCAGATATTTTTTCACCTCTGATTCATTCATTCCAATACCCTGATCTTTTATAGTAAGGGTACCTTCTTCTTCATTTAAAATAACATCGATAGTTAAGTCTTCTATTGAAGCATTCGTTTCTCCTTTGGAAACAAGTGTTTTTAATTTACTTGTTGCATCCATTGCATTGGAGATCAACTCTCTCAAAAAGATCTCTTGGTCTGAATACAAGAACTTTTTAATAATCGGAAATATATTCTCCGTTTGAACTGAAATCTGTCCTTTTTCCATTATTCTATTTTCAATTATTTAATTAAAAAACAAGGGACGTTTTGCCCATTGCTCATAAGCACTCGATTACCTGCTTATTTATGAGTATTCAAATGATATGCCATGCCAAAAACCATGACATTTTGTCTTATTTATTAGTATTGTGGCACTGAAGGGTCAATTTCTGCTGACCACGCTAAAATTCCACCTTTTAGGTTGTACAAATTCTCTAAACCATAAATTTGCTGAATCTGATTAATGGCTGCTGCACTCCTTGCACCACTTCTGCAATGGACTACGACATCCTTGTCTTTAGCAATTTTAGGCTCATTCATCACAAGATCTGCCAACGGGATCAATTCACCATCTAAATGACAAACATCATATTCATAAGTTTCTCTGACATCGATAAGTTGAAAATCTTTCCCCTCATCTCTCCATTGTTTTAATTCTTGAACGGTTATTTCTTTTATTTCACCTGACATACTATTGTTGTTTGAACCAGCTTTAGCTAATGAATGATTGCAAAATTGCTCATAATCTATGAGTTCTTCTATTTTAATTGCATCATTTTTTTTGATAACAAATGAACGAAACAAAAGTTCCTGCAAATCCACAATTAGAATCTTATTAATAAGGGCCTCTCCTATACCAGTAATCAACTTGATTGCTTCATTTACCTGGAGACATCCAATCACACCTGGAAGCACTCCTAGCACACCTCCTTCAGCACAATTCGGGGCCAATTCTGGAGGTGGTGGCTCTGGAAATAGATCTCTGTAATTACAACTGCGCTCTCCATTATCCAACAATGCATTAAATACAGATACTTGACCCTCATAGCGATATACGCTTCCATACACTAGGGGCTTTGCAGTTAATACGCAGGCATCATTTACCAAATATCTTGTTGGGAAATTATCTGATCCATCTATGACCAAATCATATTGACTTATGATTTCAATCGCATTTTCATTTTGCAATTGCATTTCATGAAGATGAATAGTAAGCTCTGGGTTTTGCTTTGAAATACTTTCAGCAGCTTTTTGGATTTTTGGAAATCCAACATCAGCTTCATTATAAAGCACTTGTCTTTGCAAATTAGAAAGTTCGATTTTATCAAACTCAACAATGCCAATAGTTCCTACGCCTGAAGCAGTTAAGTATTGCAAAACTGGACTGCCTAGTCCACCTGCACCCACGACTAAGACCTTTGCATCTTTTAATTTTTGCTGTTGAGCCAAGCCAAAGTCTGGTAATTTTAAATGGCGACTGAATTTTTGTATTTCATGAGCTGAAAGCATAGCTTAAAGATACATTTTCAAATGAGCTGTATGTAAATCAAGCTCACCACTAATTAAAACTTTATGAGCTTGAAAGAATTCGTGCCACCTTCGAATTCTAGTCGAGCTAAATAAATACCTGACATCAAATCGGAAGCATTAATATACACCTGTGAATTATTTGGATACAGCTCTAGCACCTTCTTTCCACTTTGATCAAATAGTATTAATGTTTGCATTTTTTCAGCACCTGTTTCAATGAGCCAATAATTGGTAGCAGGATTTGGTGCAATTTTCACATGAGGTATAAATGTATTTTCATTTGATGATACTACTTCTCCAAAGCTTACATCATCAAAATAATATGTCATAGCTCCAACTGCCGATCCTTCCGTTCCAAAATTGAAAAATATGGAAGCCATATTATAAGTCCAGCCCATAGACAAACCCACACTCAATGATTCTGTTCCGGGAGCTTGATTATTGAAATCAAACACCATATACTCCCAAGCTCCATTTTGTGTAGTTAAACTTTCGGTCTCGCATGTATGTGTTGGATCATTAGCGTCCTCTACTTTTAGTCGTATGGGAGTGCCTGCTTCAGGAGACCAAACTCTAACGCTCATCTTTGAATCTGTGAGTAAGAGCGGAAT
>CALGNN010000057.1 GCA_937961455.1 uncultured Saprospiraceae bacterium | reverse complement strand
TCTATTATTATATTGTATCATGGCCGACGCACAATACTTTGAGCTGATCTACCAGAGTTTCTCTGTTAGACATCTAAGACAAGCGGATTTAGAAATTCTTCTCGAAGAGTCTTATTCCAGAAATATTGAACATCAAATTACGGGATGTCTGATTTACCATAATCGGATGTTTATCCAAGTCCTTGAAGGAAAAGAAGAAAATGTTTTACAATTGATGGAAAACATCTCTAAAGATGAACGGAACAAGGATGTTCAAGTAATCCATAAAGGAAAGATTAAAGAAAGAGGTTTTTTAGGTTGGAGAATGTCATTCATCCATACAGATAACATTTCCTTGAAAAAGAAACAAGGATTTTCAACCTTCTTAGAAAGTGATTTTGAACCAAATCATATTAATGATTTTAAGACACTATCTAAAAGTATTCTACTCAGTCTAAAAAAAACCTTGATACTGAGTAGATAGTTTAATTTCTTCCCCTTGGAATTAATGTTTTAGGATAAACTACAATACTTTCATTTCCATTTTTAGCTACACTGCTAACTCCAAAAAGATAATTGTCAATGACAATATTATCAAGTGTAACATCTGTATCAAAACCTACAAATTTTGAATACTCCCAAGTCGCTGAGGTTGTATTCCTCCAGTAAATTTTATATCCTGCAAGATTTGAATCATCTGCTATGGGATCCCATTTCAATCTAGTAGATGGTTGGACAGCACCGCCAATCATTACAAATTCTGGGCCTGGTGGTGACCATGCAATTCCAGCTAAGCAAATGGCATTGACTGCGGTTAATTTTTTTGCATATTCAAAGTCGACACCTTCGATCACATCACCATAAGCAATTCCATTTTCAACTCTGATGTCCTGATGCTGCATGACATAATTCTCATGAGTCTCCATAATTCTAACTCCTGTGAATCCTTCATCATTGAAAGGGCGATGATGACCTCCTCTTCCAAATCTATCCAAGCGATATATCATAATGGGATTCATCTGAGGTAAATACGTTTTAGTCATATTGTGGATGTAGCGCGCTAATTGTCTAGACGGTCCGTCAACCTCTCCGCCATAAAATCGATTCCAAATATGTTTTTGCTCATCTTGATTTGGAGGGTTTGGCTCAGAAAAAATTCTAAAGCTCATATTATCGATTACGCCATCAATTCCTTTTATATTACCAATCATATCATTATTAATAACTCCTACGATATCCCATCCTTCTTTCTTCGCATCTTGCGCTAAAAATTTACCACCAAATAAACCTTGCTCCTCACCTGAGAGACCCAAGAAAATAATACTTGTAGGAAAATCATAGTTAGATAGTACTCGAGCGGCTTCAATGACCCCAGCCATTCCACTGGCATTATCGTTGGCTCCAGGCGAATCAGAAGTGCCATCTAAGGGATCAGATACACGAGAATCGATATCTCCAGACATGATGATGTATCGATTGGGGTATTGGCTTCCACGTTTGATTGCCATGACATTGACAATCCAAGTGTCTTCTGGAATCCTTCTATTTCCTTCTGCCTTTGCTAATCCTTTGTGATATTTTACTTCTAGGCAGTTACCACAATTGGCAGAGATATTTTCAAATTCTGAGTGAATCCACCTTCGTGCGGCACCGATGCCTCGGGTTTGAGAGACGGTATCAGAGAGGGTATGTCTGGTCCCGAAACTTACTAATTTTTGAATGTCTTTTTCTATACGTTCAGCTGAGACTTCTTCGATGATATCGTACATCCGAAGATCAAGTGCAGGCGGACTCGTCTGCTGGGCGCACAACTGAGTTGAAAGAATTATAAAAGCAAAGAAAAATACCTTCCTCATTTTTTTATGAGGAAGATAATAAACTTCCTATTTATTTAGGCTTATTGTTTATCAAAGACATATTCCAAGTCTTGCTTAAAATAAGTATTGATTCCAAGAACAGGTGTATCTGTTTCAGTATTGAGGGTCAAAAATAGTTGTTCGTTTTTTACCTCATAAGAATAAGTAATGCTTAAGGCAAGAAGTGGATCTAAACCCACTACACTCACATCAGGTAAAAAAGTTAACTGTTGACCTATGCGTCTAACTGTTCCATTATTATCTGTAATGGAATAATTTTCGACTTCAGATATAGGCCCATCTAAATCTGTGCCTGTGACATTTAAATTCATGTCACCATCAGATGAGAAAGATGTTGCAGATAAAGTTATGGTATAATCAATATCTTCTCCTACACCTATAATGGATTCATCTGATGTTGTCTCACCAGAGTTATTATTCGTAATGGTCGTAATTTTTGTAACATCACAAGAAGAAAGTGTCCAAGTTCCTATGTAAGCGTCATCATCTTTATTGCAAGATGAAAATAGCACAAGACAGAGTAAAGACAAGAAGCTAAGTTTGTTAAAGTTCATGTGTAATAATTTAATAGATTATAATTCAATAAAAGGAGTTTTAGAAATATTGTCTTGGTAAATTATAAGCGTTTAATTGCAATTAAAGATAGCTATTAAGATAAAAATATAATGCTTGAGTGACAGTAAAGCTTTGCATTAATTGCATAGTCTGAAAGGGCTTCATTTTTTACATAAAATAAGTAGCATTCTAGATCAGATCTTTTGTATCATTTCTCATTGAATAAATACCTTCGTAAATACAAAATTTGTAGTTTTGCGAACCTAAAAAGGTATAAGGATAGGTTTAGGTCCCATAGCTCAGCTGGTTAGAGCATCTGACTCATAATCAGAGGGTCCATGGTTCGAGCCCATGTGGGACCACGTTTTAATAGAAAGAGATTCAATTAAATTTGAGTCTCTTTTTTTGTTAAACATGTTGTATAAAAGGCTTTCAAGTTTAGTATGTTGCTTTGCGCGTCTCGCTCAAAGCTATGTGCGGGTACTTCGATGAGTATGCCTAAATCATCCATCCAATGATTATTTAAGTAATAAATCAAATCTCATTTTGATTTTTAATCAAGTACCCATCCACAGATTAGTTTTTGTTGAGTAAGGCTAGGAAAATGATGTCATGCTGATGGTGTATGCTATAATAAGAATATGCATTCAACTTTTAAGTCGGTCAAGTGTTACAATGCGTTTTTCAAAAGCTTCGATTTCAGAAGAAAACACCCTATGTCCTGCTAGATCCAATACCTGCAAACTGTGACACTTCATTTTAAGAATGTTGCTTTGCGCGTCTCGCTCAAAGCTATGTGCGGGTACTTCGATGAGTATGCCTAAATCATCCATCCAATGATTATTTAAGTAATAAATCAAATCTCATTTTGATTTTTAATCAAGTGCCCATCCACAGTTTAGTTTTTGCTGAGTAAGGTTAGGAAAATGAAGTCATGTTGTAAGTGTATGCATAGCAGAGGTTTGAAAACCTCTGTTATATTTATTTATGGTTTCTGATATTGGACTGAACTTAATGTAGACCTTGGCCATTTGGGGACTTTTCGAGACGCACAGGTTCACGTTATGTAAAGTCAATTATGGAAGAAGCTGAGATCTCAGGGCCACAAGCATGCTCAAAAGGTTTACGCCACGGATTTGCAGTCCATTGTTTAGTAAATGAAATACCAACTACTTTAATTAAAAAATGGCTAGGACATTCCTCTTTATCAACTACCTCAATATATCTTGATGTAGCGAATCAAGAGGAACAAAGGATTGCAAAAAAAATGTGGAGTTAAATCAAAACTAAATAAGTTTATAAATTATAAGAAACCGAAAAATTAATATTGAGTAGATTGTAATATTCAATCTTTTGATCGATTCTTGGATCTTTTATAATTTTATTAAAAATAATTTTGTCAATCCGTTGGGCATTAAAAGCTCTCATGCTAGCACCAATTAATAATTTTTTGATTCTAAAATTAATTCCAATAATTGCATTGAAATGGTCTAGCTGAAAAAGTGTTTGCGAATAAGGTGAAAATAGAGCGCTGCTGCTAAAGGTGCCATCAATTTTTTTGTATAATGCGGTACCAAGATTCATATCAATATTAATAAAACTATTTTCTGAAATAAAGTATAGACTTTGCAAAGATATTATACCATAAAATGTTTCATAAGAATCTAAGTTCAAAAGAATTAGAAAACTGTCTTGTTTAAAGCTTGATCGATCAAAAGGTCTTTTAAAAGAAGCCAACTCTTGCTGGATTCCAACTCCTCCTGTAATGAATAACTTATTTTTGCTTACAAATTTCCTGTAAATTCTCAATGAGTAGATTTGACTTCCCCAATTCTCTGTTTGATTTCGTAATAAACTTGCTCTTTCAGGATATTCAAATAATCTTTTATCATGTTTTTCAAACCCAACTGTGGCAGTTAAAAACCAATTATCTAGTTGAATTTGGCATTGAGAATTCTTCGAACATAAAATGAAAAGACCAATAAGGAAAATATGACAATTTATTCTCATTGTATAATTAACTTTTTGTATTCAATTTTTAATTCATTTTCAAACCTCAAAAAATAAACTCCTGGGCTAATATTTGATACATCAAATTTAGTAACTCTTTGTATTATTGATTTTCTAATAATCAAATTCCCATCACTTGAGAAAACATACGCCGTTCCATTTATATTAGATGTTAAGTTGTTAATAGTTAAATATATATGGTTATTAGCTGGATTTGGATTTAAATGAAATGATCCTTCAGCACCAGAGCTTGTAAAATCAAATCCCCCATCATCATCTCGATCACATCTTTCAACTAACACGTATATAATTCCTACTGAAGAACCACATTCATTACTTACGGTTAATTGTAATTGATGTGTTCCAATTTGGGTTCCAATTATTAAAAATGGAGTATTGGGAATAGGGTTGGGGTTGAAAATTTGAAGCCCTGGCGATAAAGATTCTAAAAAATATTCTTCTCCCCCTCCAGATTCCGGAATTATCATATTTTCAAAAGCTCCTAAGCATAAAATTGGGTCCTCACTAGGTCCTAAAATAAATGGTTTGCCAACCCAAAATTTCTCTGAAATTAACGCGTCACTGCAATTTTGAGAAGATAAGGTATAAGAAATTAAAGCTTCGCCTTTTCTGTTTGGGGATGCAATAAGGTCTGCTTCTAAGCCATTTCCATTTGTGTTTGAAGAGAACAAAAAATGGGGCCTGACTTGCCAAGAAACATCTTTAACACATGGCATATTTTGTCTTAAGTTAATAGTTGTGCTTGATGAATTACAAATAATATTTGGTAAATCAATATTTGGGTGCTCCATGCAATCGATGTTATCTGGATTTGAAGAAACCCCTAACCAATCTTTTAAATTTGAATTTGGTTCTCCACCTCCTTCCCAGGCAAGATCAAATCTTCCAAATTGAGTTGCGTTTATACTTTCACACCCGGTAGCTCCTGTTGATAAAACACCAACAATTCTTTTATCTTGATTAAAGAGCGAAGAGCCTGAGCTACCATCTTCAACATTTCCCGTGTCATCATCCCAAACAATTTCATAATAACTACCAATTATTGAATTTTCATCATCATCATAACTTATTTTTTTTACATCTCCACTTGGATGATGTATGCATGTGAAGTTTGATTGGGTTGATGAGCTTCTTTCCCAGCCTGCAAAAGATAAATTGTCACTTTGTTGTATTTTATTTACAAGCTCAAGTAATAAATAATCATTTCCCACATTACTTGCCCATTTTGATCTAACATTTGCACCATAATAGGTAATCCATTGTGAAGCAGGCATTTCCGTAGTTGGGTCGCATTCTGGACTAGAATAATTGGCTGGCCAGGTCACAAAAAAGGAGTAACTGAATCTGGAACATATGCTGTAGACGAAAATACTGGCGAAAAGTATTTTAAAATCTCTTACAATGAAATGGTTGGAGAATTGTATGACTTGCGAAATTACAGTTACAAAGGGAATGGTTTTCTTCTGGAGATGAGTTTCCAGCTGCCAAGCGAAGCAGCTTTAGATATTTATAGGAATAAAGGATATACTGTATTTCAGAATTCAATAAAACTTGAGGTTAGCAATTCTAATGAAAAATTAATTTGGTCAAAAACGAAAAAGAATTTTATCAGTGAAACTTTTATTGATGGAGAACTTAAAAGTAAAACGATAAAATTTTTCACAGAATTTAATGATATTTTTCTTTTATCACACGAAAAAGTTATTATCTATTCCCAATTTAGTGATGGACAAATGTATGAAAGAATTCTTATCAAACAATTTGAAAATTATTTATTTGAATGTGATTCAAATAAAAGTCTTACAATAAAAAAAGATTTGAAGGAAGAATTAGAATTTTCAGTTTATCCAAATCCTACGGATTTTCAAATTCAAATGAAAAACCCAAATATCAAACATCAATCAAAATTATTGGTTTCTGATATTGAAGGTAACATTATCTTATTTAGAAAATTTGCAGCGGGTTCTCAAAAATTCGTAATTAAAGTAGACACCTGGGCAAGCGGTTTATATTTGATAAACATTGAAAACAGTTCAAAAAATTACTCTACAAAATTTGTAAAAAATTAATCATGAAAAAATTACTATTTATATTTTTTTCCTTATTCTATTTGATTTGTATTGGCCAAGAAGTGGACCGAGATATTTTTTGGCTTCATGGATATAAAGGAGATACAAATAGTTGGGCTGATGTAAATCAGTATGTCACAGATAATTTCAAGACCACAAGCGTAATTCCAGATTTTAGTCAGACTGTAACTACACTTGAAGCAGCTGCAACTAAAGTTGAAACTGACATCAATTCTGGATTACAGAATACTGAAAATCCAGATCAAAATTTTATTATTGCCCATAGTCTGGGCGGCTTAGTTTCTCGTAAGATGGGGCTTGTATATGACGATAACATGGACCCTTTGTATGGAGGTATTGTTACATTTGGGACAGCACACCAAGGTGTGGCTGCTGCTGATAATATAGTTAATAACCCAGAGATGGTACAAGAATTTGTACAACTTTCTTGTGATGCATTATCAGCAGGTCCTCTACTTACTTCAGCAACAGTAGGCAGTTTGGGACTAACTTTATTAACAGGATTTTCTTGGCTAAATAATGAAATTGATCTCAATTGTGAATTATTAGGTTTGTTTTCACCGCTAGCCTTTCCTGTTTTTTTGGATGGGTTAGAAGATGAATTAACAACTTACAATGTTCCTGATTTACCCGATTTACCTGCGTTAGAACCAGAGAATATTGCAGTATTTTATGGAATCGAAACTGATGAAGAAGATCTTGCCATGAGATTTTTTGGCTCTTTTATTGATAACCCAAATGATGACTATGATGTTTTTGGTGCAGGTGGTGTTGATGGTTCAGGTGGGACGGATCAAGCAGGGATTGTAGCATTCAACGAAGCTCAACAAATCTATTTTAGCTTTATGCAATTTTTTCAAAATACAAATGTAGCTTGGTATAATTATCTACTTGCTCCTCCGTTTGGAGCCGTAGGAAGTTTGATTGTTAATTCAAACTTGAATAATATTGCAGATGCATGGGAACAAGGGTATGACTGGTTTGCAACAGTTGATCCAACATGGAAGACAATGATAGGCGCCCAAAGTACTGAGTTGTCTGAAATAGGTTGTATATGTATTACTGAAGACTATTCTGCCAATGTGGTTTCGATTGAGGAATTCCCAGATGCAGAAGATTGTGAATCAATGTCATTTGGATTAACTGAGTGTTTTCCATTATATGAAACTGAAGAATTTGTTATACCTTCAGATGGATTTGTTTTGGAACCTACTGCTACAAATGTTGATAATTTTATTGGTGCACCTCAATTAATGTTGGGTTCAAGTCATTTACAAATGAGAAATGACTTAAATACTGAAGAAGCGTTACTTAAGTTGTTTGACGGGGAATTGGGGATATACTTTGCAACTGCAGAAAGATAATAACATGAAAAAACTAATCTTATTAGTTACTTTATTACTGGCTTTTATGTCGTGTAAAGAACCTCCAACTTACAACCCTCCACCTGATGATATTGAAAGCGATAGCATATTCGAAATCGAGTGGGCAGCTAGAATGGACATTAATGAAGAGTGGGTTACTGCTGATCATGCGCATGTATGGGGCAATTGGTTTGTCAAAGGAGGTGAATTTGACGACGGATTTACGGTTCATTTTTACAACAAGTCAACAGGAGATAAAGAATGGACATACATTCATAGCGGCGCTAATTCTTCTATGGTGAAAAGTAGTACTGTAATCAATGACGTTTATTATGGTATAAATTCTTTAGGAATAGTTGCTATTGACTTGAACACGAAAAGTATGATGTGGGAGCTTGATTTACATGCAATGGATATGAGAGGAGATTTTTCAATATCTTACTGGAATGGATTTTTGTATCATTCTGTTAATTTACATTTTAAAGAAAATAACCATACTCATAAACTATTAAAAATAGATACAGAAAATGGAAGCTTTGAAGAACTATTTTCCTCTGAATTACAAGATGATTATTTTGAGAGCTTATCACCAGTAACTTTCTATGACGATAATGAGAATAGTAGAGAATTAATGATTGCCAACTTATACCCTGATGCTGGATGGTCAGGTCCATCTTTCAGGGAACAAAAAATTTGGATTTATGATTTGACTGTTGGAAAAGAAATATTACAAACCCAGAGCTTCAATGAAGAAAAATCTTCCAATATGCTCCACTCGCCTATTGTGTATAATGATATGGTTATCACTGGAGGTGATTGGAGTATTTATGCGTTCGAAATTGAAACGGGAGAATTGCTTTGGAGATATGAGTTTGACTATCCTTGGGCAGTTTGGTCAACAACAAATCATCTAATTCATGATGATAGACTTTATGTAAACAATTCTCAGTATGATGTCACCTGTCTCAACCCTATGACTGGTGAATTGATTTGGAACAATCCTCAAGGTGGACCCAATTGTACAGATAATATGCTTTACTACAAAGACATGTTAATATTCAGTAGTTGGGGATTTGGATCTGTAATGATCCTTGATGCTTTAACTGGAGAGACCTTACATAGAGAACAACAATATGAGGGTTCTAATTATAATAATGATATTGCTTATGATGAAGAAACAGATATGTTTTTCACTTCAACTTATAGACATGTAATGGGATTTAAGATTAAGGATCCAGATTAAATTGAGATTTTTCATAAAGTTCTTGTTCTTTTTAATAAGAATTAGAGTGCTTAATTTTTTAATACTGTGAGTATTTTTTTGAGGTGAAAAGCCAAGTTGATAAAAAAACTACTCCGTTTAAAAAAATCAAAATTCTTATTTAGAATTTGTCATAGACTGCTGAATAGTTTAAAGCTTTTAAATTCTTTTGTTGAAATTAGTATATAGATCCATAAACAAACATAGAATAAAATATATTCTATGGAAACAAAATGGATTTGCCAAAAACAAGAACAACCTGGAACTTATATGTTTTCAGGGAAATTCTATGTCTCAGCTAAAGTAAGTTCTCTTCTTTCAGATTTTGAAATCGCATTCATCTTTAGTGATGTACAAAAACTAGTGCTTAAAGAAGATGGCATAGATTATTTAGTTGTCTATGTTCATGAAGTGACTGGTCAAAAGTTATTTTTCATTGATCAGCTGGATCGAGGAATGGTTGCTTCTGGGGAGTATAAAGCAGAGTACAATCATGCGACCCTCATTTTGGCTGAAGAGTATTGATTAAAAGCACTCGGTTTTAGAATCGAGTGTTTTCTTATCATCCAAAATTATAATCCTTTTTCTTTTGTCTGAATCGGACAAACATTGTAGCATTCCAACATT
>CALGNN010000056.1 GCA_937961455.1 uncultured Saprospiraceae bacterium | reverse complement strand
CTTTTAATTAAAATTTATGAAATCATCCATTTACGCCTGCTTATTTGCTACTACATTTTTCTTGGTAGCATGTGCAAACATGGGCTCTGAAAAATCATTAATGGAAGACAAATCTATCAACATGAAAGAATATTTAAACGCAAATAATATTGATGCTAAAGAAACGGCGTCTGGTCTTTTTTACACCATAACTGAAGAAGGAGATGGAACACATCCTACTGTATCAGATAGTGTAACGGTTCACTATCATGGATATACAAAAGATGGACAGGTGTTCGATTCTTCTGTAGAAAGAGGAGAGCCTCTAAGTTTTAATCTAACTCAAGTAATTGAAGGGTGGCAAGAAGGAATTCCATTATTATCAAAAGGTGGTAAAGGGGTATTATATGTCCCCTCAAATCTAGCTTATGGAGAGCGCGGAATTGGGCCAATCAAACCTAACACTGATTTAATTTTTGAGGTTGAGCTTATTGATTTTGTAAAAAGATAAACCCACACACAAAAACCTTATACATGCAGTTGAATAATAAAGTAGCCTTAGTTACTGGTGGAACTAAAGGCATTGGCCTTGCCATAGCAGAATCCATGCTTGAACATGGCATGAAAGTGATGATCACTGGTAGAAAAGCAGAGGGTGTGAAGACCATAGTTGACAAACTCAATGAAAGCTATGGGACCAGTGTTATCGGAGTTGCAGCTGATGTAAGAGATCACAAAGCAATGGTTGATGCAGTAAATTTAACAATCAAGGATTTCGGCAAATTGGATATCTTGATAGCAAATGCAGGTGTGGGGCATTTTAGTCCAATAGATGAGATGACAGAAGCACAATGGCATGAAACCATTGATGTGAATTTGACTGGAGTTTTTCATTCTGTGTCAGCGTCCATTCCTGAAATAAAATCTTCAAAAGGATACATCATTACCATTTCAAGTTTGGCTGGGACGAACTTTTTTGCGAGAGGAGCTGCCTATAATGCGAGTAAGTTTGGACTCGTTGGATTCACTCAAGCTGTAATGCTTGATCTCAGAAAATACGGTGTAAAAGTTAGTACTATAATGCCTGGTTCAGTATCGACCTATTTTAACAATCATGTGCCCTCAGATGCAGATGCTTGGAAAATTCAACCTGAAGATATCGGACAAATGGTAATTGATCTTTTGAAAATGAACCCTCGGACCTTGCCAAGCAAGGTAGAAGTAAGACCTTCTATACCACCATCAAAGTAAGAGATTCTTACTGGACAGAACCGACCAAATTCAAGATTTTTTCAAGCTTCAAAAACTTGAATATATTACTCATGAAATTAAAGGTCTTGACCTTTCGATTTACTTTTTTCTCAAATTTTGGAATCAACTGGATCAATTTTTTGACATAATCTTTTTGACCCATTTTCAACAAAAATAAGCCTTGTTCCAAGCCTTCCATATTTCCATTGGTCGTCCCAATTTCACTTAAAAGCTGATCAATTATTTTTTCATTTTGTTTGCCAAAACTGCTCATGTAATTGATGGACTTTTTCACACTTGTAATCTCGAGACTTTCTTCTAATACTTCAACTAAAGTCCGCCCTATTGCATCTGTTTTTTGTTCTGCAGAAAAATCAGGTCCTAAAACAGCTTTGAGATTATCAGAATGCTTTTGAATCGCTGTGTTAAACTTGGCGGTGGCACATGAACTCAATAATAGTAGCGTGCCTAAAACTAACATTATAGGATATTTATTCATCATATTTTAATTAAAGGAAGAACTGCTTAAATAGTTCATATTAAACAATAAAGTATGTATTAAAACTGACCTATAAATCATGCTAAAAAGCTTATTTTGAGGCTCAATCTGAGATGAACATGAAAGCTTTAAAGACAATACTAATCCTAGTATGTTGTGCACCCATATTTTTGCACGGTAATTCCCCTGTAGCTCTTACTTGTAACGGATCCATTAATGTCAGTCTTGATGAGACATGTTCTGCGGAAGTTACCGCAGATATGATGCTCGAAGGCACTTATTCAGACATTGATAATTTCATTGTATCCTTTACATCAACGGGACAAAGCCCTGTAATTTTAGATGGGAGCATGATTGGTCAAACAATCAGTGTCACTGTAACAGATCCTTCCGATGGAAATTCTTGTTGGGGATGGGTCTTAGTTGAAGACAAATTAGCTCCTGCTCCTATTTGCCAAGATGTAACAGTTCATTGCTTTACAAGTACGGCTCCCGAAGACCTACCTTATCCAATTGCGAATGATAATTGTGACGATTATTTGGATACCTTGTATACAGACATTGTTGTTGATCTTGCTTGTAGCGATCCACAGTTCATTCAGATAATTAATAGAAATTGGAGTTTCACAGATGATGGCGGAAATACAGGGACTTGTACCCAGCAGATTTTCGTTAGAAAAGGGACTATAAGTTCCGTTAATTTCCCTCCTAATTATGATGATATAGATGAACCCACGCTTCCGTGTGATGGAAGTGGCTGGGATGATAATAACAATGGTTATCCTGATCCTGACGAAACTGGTGAACCCGGAGGTAATAATTGTAGCAACATTATTACCACTTTTGATGATACCGTAGTTCCCATTTGTGAATCAAGTTTTAAAGTAATAAGAGAATGGACTATCAATGATTGGTGTACGAGCCAAATCATCAATCATTTTCAAGTAATAAAAGTTGTTGGTGATGGACCAACTGTAACTGCCGGTCCAGACGTAACCATCTCAACTGAAGTATGGGGATGCACTGGAACTTACAATGTACCGACTCCTGACATCAGCTATAGCTGTACCGTCAATGGTGCATATCATACGAGCTATTCTGTTCATGTCAATCAAGGAACCGTTACTAATGTTGGAAATTACTATGTGATTTCTGACCTACCTGAAGGAGTCCATGAAGTAACCATCTTAGTCGTAGACGGATGCGGATTTACTGAAACTGATGTATTTACCATCACAGTTGATGACACGGTACATCCAACAGTCATTTGTGATGAGCATACAGTGGTTTCTTTAATCCCAGGAAGCGTTGATCCAAATACAGGAACGGCCAAAATTTACTCTCACACTTTTGATGATGGGAGTTTTGATAATTGTGGTCCAGTATATTTTAAATCACGAAGAATGGACATTGGAGGATGTGATGGTGCAAATGGAGATGACTTCCCTGCCATTCCAGGTTATCAAGAGTCTTTTGATGATTACACCTTCTTTTGTTGTGATGATGAAACTGTCATGGTCATATTCAGAGTGTATGATGTTGATCCAGGTCCTGGGCCTGTAGAAGAAAGTCGCCACGAACAAAATGGAGATCTATTTGGACATTACAATGAATGTATGGTCGAGGTCATCGTACAAGATAAAATTGCTCCCATTATAGATTGCCCTTCAGACCTTACATTTGATTGTGCATATGATTTAAGTGATGAATTAGTTGACCCTTATTCTTCTATTTTGGGCGTCCCGACAATCTCAGACAATTGCAATTTTGATCTAAGTGTCTTTGTAGAAGATAACACCCAATGTGGAAAGAGTAAAGCAGATCCTAATAATCCCGGTCAATATCTTTATGCATACAAAAGAACCTTTACTGCAACAGATGAATTCGGATCCTCTTCTTGTGTTCAATTAATCTATGTTATTGATAGCGATCCATTTAATGAAGATGATATTAATTGGCCAGGGGATATTGAGGTCGGTTGTATGGAAAGTGTAGAACCAGAAGATACAGGTATTCCAACTTTCAATCAAGAAGCTTGTAGTAATATTGCCATTTCATACGATGATTTATTATTTCAATATGTAGATGGAGTATGTGCTAAAATATTAAGAGAGTGGAATGTTATTGATTGGTGTCAGTTCAACCCAGACTATCCTTCGTTGGGAGGTATTTGGACAAACACACAAGTCATCAAAGTAATAGATGAGGAAGCACCTGAGGTGAGCTGCCCTGATACCATCATGAGCAGTATCACTTTAGATTTATCCAACTTAGTAGTAAATGGAGATTTCAATCAAGGATTGGCAGGCTTTACCAGTGACTACATTCTTGGTACAGGAGGCGCTTTTGGTATCCTCAGTAATGAAGGAACCTTTACGGTAGCAACTAATGCTTCAAATACACACACCAATTTTTCTCCTTGTGATGATCATACTGGAGGGGGATCCATGTTGGTTGTAAATGGTTCTGGTGACACCGATCAAAATATTTGGTGCCAGACAGTTGATGTAGTTGCAGATAGAACCTATTCATTCAGTTGTTGGATGACAGCAGTATTTATTGAGGCCCCTCCGATCTTTCAGTTTTCTGTAAATGACGATATCATCGGAAATATGTTTGAAGTAACAGATACGCAATGTGATTGGCAAAACTTTTCAAGTGAGTGGAATTCTGGTAACAATACACAAGCAACAATTTGTATCGTAAATGAAAACACTGCATTGAGTGGAAATGATTTTGCTATTGATGATATAAGCTTTAGACAAGTTGGAAGTAATGAGTGCAATATCAATCCTGATAATCCTTGCGAAGGTTTATTGGAATTAGAAATACCTTTTGTCGTGGATGACTGTGCAGAATATGAAGAGCTTATCACCTTTGACACTATCGTTAATATCACCTTTGATACAATTATAAATATCACATTCGACACAACAATTGCAACATTCAGAATTTGTGATAGCATAGATTTTGAAATTCTTCC
>CALGNN010000055.1 GCA_937961455.1 uncultured Saprospiraceae bacterium | reverse complement strand
ATTTAAAACCCCTTCAAGTGTATATATCCAAATTTGTGTTTTGAATGTATTAGGTTTTGCTTTAAAATCTAAAGCCATTAAATAATCAAATAAAGTTCCAAGGTGCATAGAGTATACGCGCTGACTTTTACCCCATACGATAAGTAAAGGAGAGTAATACTTTTTTGAACCACTTAGAATGGATATGGGCTTCTCTAAAAGCGGAAGCAAGAGGTAATAAAAAGGCGCAAGTAAAAGGAACCACGTACTAAGTTGTAATAATAAGGTCCATAAGTACACCAATGTTGTAGCCACCAAGATCATATAGACTACGATTAGGTATTTTATTGGTTTAGCGAGTCTTATAAATCTATGGTCGGCAATTTGTATTGAGTTTGCCATTTATAGAAAGAATGTAAGTAATTGTAATTTTAGTTTTTTAAGATTGATTAGCTTTTAAAAGTTAAATGAAATAAATGCATATTCGATCATAAAATATTCGATAGTTTTTAATAGTAGTGATAATGTAGGGCTCAAAACTATCATTATCATAAGTTGTAGGGACTTTGTAGGGACGATCAGTTCAAGGAATTAGCAACAAGTGTAATCATCATTTAAATTAGTCTCTATCATTTCTAATTAAAGCTTTGATATAATATGAGCTTCAAATTTTCTAATTATGGACTTAATTGATTAATTTTCATTAGCAGGTTTATTATTCGCTTTTAAGATAAACTGCATCTTCCTTTAAATCATGAAAACAATATCATGGAAAATTACAATGTAAATATTAATGGTAAATCTCACACGGTTAGTGCCGACCCTGATACGCCAATTCTTTGGGTGTTAAGAGACGAACTAAATTTGGTTGGTACCAAGTATGGTTGTGGCATAGCACAGTGTGGTGCTTGCACCATTCATGTTGATGGTAAAGCCGTAAGATCTTGTTCTATGCCAATCTCTTCAATTGGTGAGAAAGAAGTCATTACGATTGAAGGCTTATCTGAGAATGCAACCCACCCCTTGCAAAATGCTTGGAGAGAACATGATGTGCCTCAATGTGGATATTGTCAAGCTGGACAAATTATGTCTGCAGCGGCACTTCTCAAAGAAAATAAAAGTCCAACTGATGGTGATATTGATGCAGCTATGCATGGCAATTTATGTAGATGTGGAACCTATCTAAGAATCAAAGCAGCCATAAAAACTGCCGCCAAAAATTCCTAATTAAAAGTAATTGAAAATGAATGTTGTAAAAACAAAATATAAAAGAAGATCCTTTTTGAAAGCTTCTACATTAGCAGGAGGAGGAATTGTACTTGGATTCAATTGGCTGCAAGGTTGTAAGGCTCCTGTTGATGATACATGGAATCCAGTAAGTAAAATAATGCCAGACACTTGGTATGATATAAACTCCTTCCTAAAAATTGGAGAAAATGGGATGGTGACCATCTTGTCTCCTAATCCTGAGATTGGTCAAAATGTAAAAACTTCTATGCCTATGATTGTGGCGGAAGAATTGGATTGTGATTGGGATCATGTAGTAGTAGAACAGGCTCCTCTTAGTTCATCTTTTGAAAGACAGGTAGCTGGAGGATCTGGCTCTATTCGATCGGCATTTGATACTTTAAGGACGGCGGGTGCTACAGCGAGACAAATGTTGTTAAATGCTGCAGCAAAAAAATGGGAAGTCGATGTTGCAAGCCTAAGTACTTCAAAGGGTATCATAACTAATGATAAGGGAGAAAATTTAAGTTACGGTGAATTAGCGTCAGAGGCTTCTGTCCTAGAAATTCCTGAAGAAGTTACTTTAAAAGAAATTAAAGACTTTAGTATTATTGGAACAGATCGACGCAATGTGGATCTAGAAGGGATACTTACCGGAAAGCCCTTATTTGGATTGGATACAAGAAAAGAAGGAATGGTCCATGCAGTAATGTTGAGACCTCCAGCTTTTGGCATGAAACTCAAAAACTTTGATGCAGCAGCGGCTTCTAAAGTTGACGGTGTCTATGAGATTGTTGAAGTGGAAGGAGCTATTGCCATAACCGCCAAAAATACTTGGGCAGCTTTGAAGGCACAGAAATTGGTCAATGCAAATTGGGAAGTAGATGGGTCTCTTGAGAATACCCAACAACATGATGAGACCCTGCTCTCATTACTTGATAAAAGAAACGATAAATTAAAAAGGGATGATGGTTCTGTAACTCAAGCTTATAGCGAAGCTGATGAAATTTTTGAGAAAACCTATGAAGCGCCATTCCTACCTCACAACTGCATGGAGCCTATGAATTTTTTTGCTGATGTAAGTGGAGGTAAAATGTATGTAGAAGGTCCCATTCAGACACCTTCGTGGACACAAAGTAATTTAGCGGAAGCCTTTAAAATAGATAAAGAAAATATTGAAGTCATGATGACTAGAATGGGCGGTGGCTTTGGCCGAAGGTTGTATGGAAATTTTGTAATAGAAGCAGCCAAAATCTCAGAGAAAGTCGGAAAGCCTGTTCAGCTTACTTATAGTAGAGAAGATGATATGACATTAGGGATCTATCGACCTGCTTCAAAATATAAGTTTAAGGCCGCAATAAAAGATGGCGCCATGACTGCTTATGAATATGTTGGATCTGGTGTTAACTCTGCTAGAGGTGTGACTAGAGAAAATTGGTTTCCAGCAGGATGCCTAGATAACTATAGAGTGGATAGTCATAACTTAGAATCTAATATTACCACAGGTGCATGGAGAGCTCCAGTGACCAATTTCTTAGCCTGTGCAGAGCAGAGTTTTGTTGATGAGTTGGCTCATAAATTGCAAATCGATCCTGTTAAATTTAGAATTGATCTACTTGATAGGGCAATTGAAAATCCGGTAGGTGAAATAGACTATGAGCCTAAAAAGCTTAAGGGTGTAATTGAACTGGTTGCAGAAAAATCTGGCTGGGGTAATAATGCGGATGGAGTTCATCAAGGCTTAAGTGCCTATTTTTCTCATAATACCTATGTAGCAGAAGTAGCAGATATCGTAATGGAGGATGGAAATCCTGTTATTAAAAAAGTGACGTGCGCAGTCGATTGTGGAATTGTCATAAATCCTATTGCTGCTAAAAATCAAATTGAGGGAGGAATTGTTGATGGTATTGGGCATGCGATGTATGCAGATTTTAGTTTTGAAGACGGCAAACCTTCTAGTAGTAACTTTAATACCTATCGAATGATTCGTATGGTAGAAGCTCCAGAAGAAATAGATATTCATTTCGTAGAGACAGAAAATCATCCTACCGGATTAGGAGAACCAAGCTTGCCTCCAGTTGGAGGTGCCATAGCCAATGCCATAGCAAAAGCAACAGGTAAGAGATTATATAAACAACCGTTTATAAATTCAGAAATACTTGGCTAAGTAGCTAAGGAATTAATTGCTGACGAATTAAAAGAATAGGAATATCATCTAATTTTTTAAGGGCTGAATTTTTCAGCCCTTTTATATTTTAGCTAGACCTAATTTAACTGCCTTGGTGATCAGTTCCGCTAAATTTTTAGTATCTAATTTAAAGGCAATATTTTTTCTGTGGCTATTGATGGTATGCTCACTCAAAAATAATTGCTCTGCTATTTGGATGGTTGTTTCACCCTCGACAATTAATTGAAGCACTTCTTTTTCTCTTTCAGTAAGTAATGGAGAATTATTTTGTTGGTATAAATATTTCTTTTCATTTTGATTGGAGCTTTTATTATTAATTAAATAATTCATGTCGTAGTGTTTCTCTCCTTCTAATATTTTTTGAACCGTTCCAATAAATTGATCCTTTGAAGAATTTTTCGGTAAATATCCTTCTATCCCTTGGTCCAATAATCTTTTAATTAAACTCGCATCTGATCTAACTGAAACGGCTAATATTTTAATCTCAGGATTAATTGCTCTTAATTTAATCATGAGTTCTAATCCATTTAATTCATTCATATTAATATCCGTCACCACTAATTGTACTTTTTGAGATTTAAATGTCTCTAAGGCAATCATTGGATTAGTGAAAACATGAATATTATACGCTTCGACTTCTTTTAAAATATATTGTAGACCATCTAAGAATAATCTATGATCATCAACTAGAAATATATTATACATGTACTTTAGTTTGGGTTATTTTATTCATGGCTTCTTCAGGAATAAAAATACTACAGGAATATCCCTTTTTTTCTTCAGCATTAATTTCAAAATCTCCATTTAATAAAGCTAATCGTTTAAGAATAATTTGTAATCCAATGCCATCTTGACTTTCTGCTTGAGAAGATTTTCCAACTCCATTATCAGTAACAATTATATAGAGCCCATCTTCTCGATAGGTAATACTGACCTCACCTGTTGTAGCCTTAGAGTGGATCTCCATATTTCTTATTAATTCACTTATATATCTGTATACTTCAGTTTTAATAAGTGGTGCTAGATTATTTATTTTATTCTTAGGAAATAAAATGCATTGAATATTAATACCTGTGTTATAACTGCTTTGTTTTATTTTCTTTTGAATTAATTCGCAAAATTCTATTTCTTCAGGTATAGGGTCATAGTAAAAATGAGAGAGATTTCTACTATAATCATATAGCTCGTCAAGTTGATTGAGAATCGGTTTTATTTTTTCTTGTGAAATGAGATTTTCATTTGATAATAATAATTTTGTTCCTGCTAGTCCACCAGCTATTTTATCATGTAATACACTGGCTATTCTATCTCTGATAATTTCTTGGCCTTGCTGAAAAGATGTAAGTATTTTTAATTTTTTATCTTTTTCTGCAGAAATAAATCTTTCATTCCATAGCTGAGCTTCTTGCTTAGCCATTATTATTTTATTATCATTTTTTATTTGAATTTGCGTAAATAAAAAGTATCCGCCGAGGATTCCAAAAAGCACAAATGCTCCAATGCCCCAATTAATCATTCGCAGGTTTCTCACATTTATGGCAGCTAATTCATTGACTCGTATGAGTTTTTTATTTTCGAAACTTAGATCACTAAAGTCACTTAATTTTAATAAAGCGTTGTTAGCTGATTTTCGATATAAATCCTCCTTAGCTTGAGAATACTTAGTGGTTTTAAGGGCGTATTCATAAGCTTTTTCAATATTATTTTGATAATGATAAATGCTTGAAAGATCAGAAGAAATGAGACTTAATAAATTGTTTTCTTTTATTCCTTGAGAAATGTCATATGCTTTATGCAAGAAATCAAGAGCTTTAGCTGTATCTTTTTTTACTAACCAATCTTGATGCATTCGATGTAATCCACCAGCATAGGTATCTTGTCTTTTAGCAATATTAGAAATTGAAAATATTTTAGGATAATATTCAGAAAAATCTTTTAGATGTTTTTGATAGACTAAATTTAAATTGAACAAGAGGGCAAGTTGTGTGTCATAAGCTTCAGCACCTATTATATTTTCAACTAAGTGAAAATACTCGAGGTAAGCTTCTTTCATTGCTTCAAAATCTTCGGAATGAGGGTTTTTTAAATTTAATTCTCCCATTCCACATCTAGCATAAATTATAGTGTCTCCTACATTGTATGCAATTTCTTTTGCTTTCCCTATATACTCTTTGTATAAATCAGGTTTTCCAATACTAAATAATAAAGTCCCAGTTCTGTATAAGGCTCTAGCAATAAAAGTCGAATCAGAATTAGCTTCTGCAAAATGCTTGAGCTCTTTGACTATTTCAAGAGACTCGTCGATATGACCTGTATGATAATAGTAAGATGATTTTAACCATAGTTGCTTAAGGTGCTGTTCATCATGTTCAAGTATTTCTATGGTATCAATTTGCTTGTATAATTTTAATGAGTTTTCTACATCATAGCGTAAAATACTTTGCTCAAACAGGTTTAGCATGCTGTCTATAGGGTTGGCCCTAATAGTTGAAATGGAGGAAAGACCTAGAACCAAAAGTAGACTATAGAGTAAACAAAGTATTTTACGCTTGAATCTTTTCAATGCATTTACATTTTAACAAATTTTAGGGAGGACTTTTGATTACGAATTTCTAATATAATCATATACATACCATCTTTATAATTTGTTTTGTCGAATTCTTTCGATTCCCTAACTCTCGATATGCCAATCTTCGGCGCCTTTCAAGCGTGTTGCAAAAATTGATGGTGAAGATATGGTTCGATGCACGGGGCATTTATTGGCAATTTCAAGAAGCCGTTTTTTTTGATCATCATCTAAATCTCCAATTAGTTCAATTTCACGTTCAAAGCGATCTATCCTACTAGAGACATTTTCTGGGTCGGCTAAATGTTCTTCGTACTTATTTACTTTATCGTAGCTGAGATGTATTAATACATCTTGTAAATCCCATTTTTTTCGTCTTGCATACATTTTTAAAGTCATTGCAGTGCAAGCACCAAGGCTTGCATTTAATAACTCATAAGGACTAGCACCAAAATTATTTCCACCAAAAGAAATGGGTTCATCAGCTATAATAGAATGATCTCCAGCTTGTATTTCTGTAGTAAAGTCATCACCCTCAAGCCTGACTACTACCTGTTTATCCGTCTCTAATTTTTCAATAACTGGAAATTCAATATATCTTTTCACCCAGCTGGCTATCACATTGCCCGCATAAAAAGCATCATCTTTATTGCTCAACATATGGTCAGCACCATCAAGTGTAACAAAACTTTTTGGGTGCTTTGCTAATTTGTAAATATTCGAAGCATTATCAATTTCTACAATTCGATCTTGTGGAGCATGCATCACCAGAATGGCCTTGCCTAAATTTTTGATTACAGGCACATGCTCTTGAGATTCAAGATCATCTAAAAATTGTTTTTTGATGGTAAATTTTCTTCCTCCAATATTCACTTGGGCACAACCATTTTTTTCTATCTCTTCTCTTTGATCATCAATAAGATGTGTCACATGCTCAGGATAGGATGGCGCTGCTATTGATACTACTGCCTTAATGCTCTCAATTCTTGCTGCTGCAAAAATAGCGGCAGCTCCACCTAGAGAATGTCCTACTAAAACACTTGGTGCCATATATTTCTCTGTGATAAATGCTGCTGCTGCCTCAAGATCCTCCACATTCGAAGAGAAATTAGTGTCTGAAAAATCACCTTCACTTTCTCCTAGTCCAGTAAAGTCAAAGCGCATCACTCCAAAGCCATTCATAGTTAAAGCTCTGCTAATATGCTTTGAGGCAACGAGATTTTTATTGCCCGTAAATACATGAGCAAAAATAACAAAGGGGAAGGGGTTCTTTTTGAGAGGCATATCAATTTTGGCAGATAATTGATATCCTTTCTTATTCGCGAATGTAACTTTTTCTGTAGGCATATTTTTTCGTCATTAAGTAAAATCAAGTTAGGAATATTTTGTGAGTTTAAAATTTATAAGTCAATAAGGATCAGCTTTAATTTTCTATCTTAGAATTTATAATATCTGTCTATGAGAATTTCATGTATGTTGCTCTTTTTGGGATTATTCCCTTTGTTTTTATCTAGCCAAAAGTCAGCTCAAGTAAGTCCATCTCCCAAAGCCAACGAGTACTTCCATCCATTGAAGTATAGAAATATTGGACCCTTCAGAGGTGGTCGTTCTGTATCCTCTTCAGGTGTTGTTGGAGATCCACTAACTTATTACATGGGCACCACCGGAGGTGGCCTTTGGAAGACTGAAGATGCTGGACAACATTGGCGCAATATATCAGACGGGTATTTTAAAACGGGTTCTGTAGGTGCGGTAGCTGTTTCGGAAAGTCACCCTTCTATTTTATATGTAGGAATGGGAGAGCATGCACCACGAGGGGTAATGACCGCACATGGTGATGGAGTATATAAATCCACAGACGCAGGAAAAACTTGGGTCCACTTAGGTCTTGAAAAAACACAACATATATCAAGAATCATCATCCATCCAGATAATCCAGATATTGTATATGTAGCAGCTCAAGGAGCTTTACATAAACCCAATCCAGAACGAGGTGTGTACCAATCTATTGACGGTGGTATGACTTGGAATAAACTATTATTTGTAAATAATAAAACAGGTTGTTCAGAATTATCAATGGATCTCTCTAATCCACAGGTTTTGTATGCTGCAATGTGGGAGCATCAAAGAGTCCCTTGGAAAGTTATCAGTGGAGGACCTGGAAGTGGTCTTTATAAATCTACTGATGCTGGTAAAACTTGGAAAGAAATGAAAAAGGGTTTGCCTCTTGAAAAAGGAAAAATGGCTATTGCAGTTTCAAGAGCCAATCCCAATAAAGTATATGCATTAATCGAAAGTGACTCCAATCAAGAAAAAGGTGGCTTGTTTGTTTCAAATAATGCTGGAGACTCTTGGTGGAGGGTGAGCGCCGACCACCGATTGATCCAGCGAGCTTGGTATTATATAGAAGTCTTTCCAGATCCCAATGAAGAAAATACCGTCTATGTTTTGAGTGCTCCTGCACTTAGATCAAATGACGGAGGAAAAACTTGGGAGCGTATAACAGGCACTCATGGTGATTATCACGATCTGTGGATCAATCCCAATAATTCTAAGAATTTATGTATTTCAAATGATGGGGGAGCTGCTATCAGTTTTAATAAAGGTGCGACTTGGTCCACCCAAGCCAATATGCCGACTGCACAGTTTTATCGTGTAAATGTCGATAACCAATTTCCTTATCGCATCTACGGAGGACAACAAGATAACAGTTCTGTTTCAATTGCACATCGCGACATTGGAGGATGGGGTATTGGACGTGATTCATGGAATGCGAGTGCAGGAGGAGAGAGTGCTTTTTTAGCTTTTGATCCCGATGATCCACGTTATGTGATGGGTGGTTCTTATTTAGGTACGATTGAAGTATTAGATAATGAGGCAAAAGCTGGGACAGAGATTATGATTGCTCCTATTCAATATTTAGGAATGGAGGCAAGAGAAATGAAATATTTATACAATTGGAACGCGCCAATTATTTGGTCCCAGCATGAAGCCAATACCTATTATCATGGTGCGCAGTATCTTTTGAGAACGAGAGACCTTGGCCAATCATGGGAAGAGGTTTCTCCTGATCTTACAAGAAATCAAGATGATAAGCAAGGAAATGGTGGAGGACCTTACACGAATGAAGCTGTAGGAGCAGAAAATTATGGTACGCTGAGTTACGTGGTTGAATCGCCACATGAGAAAGGCGTTATATGGACTGGAAGTGATGATGGATATGTGCACATTACAAAAGATCGATGTGCCAATTGGACGAATGTCACTCCCAAAGGTTTACAAGAATGTTTGATCAATGCCATTGAAGTTTCCCCTCATGATGCGGCAACAGCGTATATCGCTACAACGCGCTATAAGTTTGATGATAAAACACCTGCTTTATATAAGACATCTAATTATGGTAAAACATGGACAAACATAAGCCGAGGAATACCTCAGGGTGCTTATACAAGGGTAATCAGAGAAGATGAAAAAGTCAAAGGCTTGCTTTATGCAGGGACGGAGACAGGAATGTATATTTCTTGGAATGACGGTCAAAGCTGGGAAGCGTTTCAACTGAATCTTCCAGTGACACCTATTCTTGATCTTATTCAAAGACACGATGATTTGATCATTGCTACTTCGGGTCGATCATTTTGGGTACTAGATGATTTAGCAGTCATTCGACAAAAAGCACAGGCTTCAAATAATTTTGAAATATATAAACCTGAAGCTGCTTATTTAATAAATGGATCCAGTCCTCTAAACGGAAATTCAAAAAACTTTAAAGGAACACATCCTTTATTAGGTGTTAATCCGGCGAATGGGGTTGTGTTGTATTATCATTTGCCAAGTTCAAAAGAACAAGAAGAACTTCAATTAAATATTAAAGATGCTTCGGGTAAAGTCATTAATTCATATAGTTCAAAACAAGATCCTAATTATAGAAAGTGGGATGGTGGTCCTTCTGCTGAAGCAAGGCTTTCCAAGGATGCTGGTCTGAATAGATTTGTATGGAATATGCGTCATAAAATGATGCCTGGGGTTCCTGATGTTTATATTGAAGCCAGTTTTAGAGGGCACAAAGTTCCTCCTGGAGTTTATACAGCAGAACTCATTCAAGGAGCTGAAACTTCAGTTACAGAATTTGAAGTATTAGCCAATCCGCTTTATCCTAAGGATTTGGATTATACAGGCTATAGTAAGTTTATGAATGAAATGGAAACAAGTCTTCGAAACATGCATGATATGCTTAATGATTTAAATAGTAAGAAGGCAAGTATCCAAAAAATTATGAAAGAGCTTGATGATGATGCTAAGTATGAAGGGATCAAAAAAGAAGCTGAAGTATTAATCAAAGAGATGACTGCTTGGGATGAGAAGATGATTCAGCGTAAATCAAAGGCTTATGATGATGTAGAAAATTTTCCCAATAAGTTCTCAGCGAATTATATGTTCCTTATTAATGCAACAGAATCCGAAATTCCTAGAGTGAATAAAGGATCGAGAGATCGTCGAACTGAATTAGATAAAACTTGGATGGAATACAAAAAAGAAGGAGCACAGTTTTTAAATGTTGACATACCAGCGTTCAACAAAAAATTATGGGAGTTGGGAATTGGAGCGATTCGATAATTAATCGAGAAAACTAATTCGCACTTTCTTTTTCTTCAACCTGCTATTGTTTAATTCGCCTATCAATCTTTTGGCTTTAGATTTTGGTACAGCTGCGAATGAGCATTCTTGACTTATTTCAATAATGCCTAGTTCACCTGGTGATAACTTGCCTTTCTTAAAGAATAGTCCTGCAATATCTCCTTTAGAAATTTTATCATTCCTTCCACCAGAAATATATAAGGTTGTCCATTTAGTGGCTTTGGCAAATTCCGATTCTTCAATTTGAATGGTTTCAGCATTCTTAATGTAGCTAGGCAAGGTATCTTTTTCCCAAACTAATAAATAGGCAGTGCCATCAGTTTTCATTCTGGCGGTTCTTCCATTCCTATGGATGAATTCATTCTTCTTGAGGGGTAGTTGATAGTGAATGATAAAATCCAATTCTGGTACATCAATGCCTCTCGCTGCAAGATCTGTGGCTAGTAATAATCTGTGGGTGCCATTTCTAAATTTGACCAATGCTCTCTCACGATCTATTTGGTCCATCGACCCAAAATAATTTGCATGAGGAATTTTATTTTGATAGAGGTAATTACTCACCTCATTAATGGTGTCCTTTAGATTGCAAAAAATGATACCACGTGTATCGCCAAGATGTGCAATGAGATTTGCCAGACTTGCATATTTATTTCTGCTAGGAGATTTAACGGTGAAAATTTGAATATTGACTTCAATACTTCCTAAGTAGTCAATACGAAAGGGATTTTCAATATCAACAAACTCGGGGATGAGAAGCTTTTGTGTAGCAGAGCAAAGAATTTTTTTCTCTAGAGCAGGGATGGCTCTAAGAATCTCCTTCATTTCTTTTTCATAACCCATTTCTAAGGACTTATCAAACTCATCAAGCACAAGTGTTTTGATTTGATTCAAATCAAAGCTTTCCTTTCTAAAATGATCTGCTAACCTACCGGGAGTACCTATTAAAATAGCAGGTGCTTGCTGCAGATCGCTTTTGTCTTTAAAACCAGCACGGCCTCCATATACGGCATTGATTTTAAAACCACTTCCCATTTCTCTTGCGACCTGTTCGATTTGCAAAGCCAGCTCTCTCGAGGGTACGATGATGAGACATTGGACTTCATGTAAATGCAAATCAAGGTCTTGAATTATGGGTAGGAGAAAAGCTAGCGTTTTACCGGTTCCAGTAGGGGATAGAAGAATTATTTCTTCTTGTTTGGAATAAGCATCTTGGGTGTCCAGCTGCATTTGATTTAATTCCTCAATTCCAAGTTTGGATAAAATGCTTTCTTGATCTTTCTTTCTTTGCGACATGCTACAATGCTATTTCCAGTTTAAAGGTACAGCTTCTCTGTCATATACCTTGCAAATCATTTCAAGATGCTTGAATCACCCAACTCATGCTATGTGACTTACGTTATTCTAACTGTAAACCGATCTAAAATTATTTGATGCTTATAAAATGAAAATTTATAAAGTACTAGTTTTTATTGCTTTCTGCCTTACAAGTATTTGTTTGTATAGTTCTTGCACGATATTTTACACAACAGAGTTTGTGGTGAATAATAGATCAGACCAAGCGGTAAGTATTGCATTTGAAACCGTCTTAGGTGAAACTGATACTTATACCATTGATAAAAATGATAAAGAATCATTTCATCTAGTATCTGAAAAAGGTGGCTATGTTGATCTCAGTCATTTTGACGTATTAAGTATTACTAATGATGATGGGAAAATGTACAATGGTGAGATTTTTAATGTCGGGCTTTGGAAGGATAAGAAAGCCGGAAGGTTTGGTAAGGAATTAATATTAAAGATCAAAGACGAAGACTTCTAATAACAATTAACTTGTGCTTTAGTATGAAACAGAATTACATCAAAATAAGTATTGCTAGTATTTTTGGCTTATTGCTATTCTTTGGAATTTATTCCTGCTCTTATGAACACCATAATGATTATATCATAGAGAATGATTCTGGTTCAGCGGTGACCATTTTTTTCAGACCTCAATTTGGAGCTTTGGATAGTGCAATTATTGGAACAAATATTACGCAATCTTTTTTTATTGACTTTGACGGATTCGCTGACGTAGCAGTTTTTGATTCTATTAGTTTAGAAAATGCTGATGGAAAAACTTATTCAAAAGATGCGCTTGACAGTGAATTATGGGAAGTTGTAGACATAAAGAAATATGAAAAGACGCTCACCTTAACACTTGTTGAGGAAGACTTTGAGTGATTCCTAATCATTGCTAATGACTGCAAAATCTATTTCACATGATTTAAATCCAAGCCTTCTTTTTTTGAAAAAGCTAAACAGCTAAATCCCTACACATCCACATTCGCATACTTTGCATTTCGCTCAATGAAGGCTCTTCTTGGAGGTACTTCATCGCCCATCAAAGTAGAGAAAGTTAAATCAGCTGTTACGGCATCATCAACAGTAACTTGACGCATCGTTCTTGCTTCAGGATTCATGGTGGTTTCCCAAAGTTGATCAGCATTCATCTCTCCCAATCCTTTATAGCGCTGTATCTTAACAGAGTTGTCATTTTCTCCCTTAGAGAATCGTTCGACAGCTTCTTTGCGTTCTTCTTCATTCCAGCAATATTGGAATTGCTTTCCTTTCTTCACTTGATAGAGTGGAGGAGCGGCAATGTAAATGTAGCCTTGGTCAACAAGGGTTCGCATTTTTCTAAAGAAGAAGGTAAGAATTAAAGTAACAATGTGAGAACCATCTACATCGGCATCACACATGATTACAATTTTATGGTATCGTAATTTCGAAATGTCTAGCTTGGTCTCTCCATTTTCTTCTACCATGGAAACTCCAAGTGCAGTGAAGATGTTTTTGATTTCTTCGTTGTCATAGATTCTATGCTCCATGGCTTTTTCTACATTAAGAATTTTACCCCTTAGTGGCAGAATGGCTTGAAACATACGATCTCTTCCTTGCTTAGCGGTTCCACCTGCAGAATCTCCCTCAACTAAATAGATTTCGCATTCTTCTGGTTTCCTTGAAGAGCAATCTGAAAGCTTCCCAGGAAGTCCACTCCCTGAAAGAACATTCTTTCGCTGAACCATTTCTCTGGCCTTCCTTGCCGCGTGTCTTGCAGTAGCAGCAATGATGACTTTATCAATGATTCTTTTGGCTTCTTTTGGGTTTTCTTCTAGGTAATACTTTACTCTTTCACCAACAGCCCTTGATACAATACCTGTAATTTCTGAATTTCCTAATTCACCTTTCGTTTGTCCTTTAAATTGTGGCTCAGGGACTTTTACAGAGACGATCGCAGTTAATCCTTCTCTGAAGTCTTCTCCAGATATGCTAATATCTTTTTTAAGCTTACTGAAGAGTTTGTTTTCAGTTGCGTATTGTTTGAAAACCCGATTGATGGCCATTCTAAAACCACTGACGTGCGTTCCTCCTTCTCTGGTGTTAATGTTATTAACGAAAGAAAAAATATTTTCAGAGTAGCTAGAATTGTATTGCATGGCAACATCAATTTCTACATTTTCTTCTTTTGAAGAAACTACTATAGGCTTCTCAATTATGGATTGTCTAGCCTGATCTAAAAAGTCAACAAACTCTGCGAGTCCTCCTTCTGAGAAGAATGTTTCTTCAATGCGCTCTTCTGGTCTTTCATCAATCAGTACAAGGGTAAGACCTTTATTCAAATAAGATAACTCACGCATTCTAGTAGCGAGTGTTTCATATTTATATTCTCTTGTGTCGAATATCTCATCGTCAGGTGTGAAGGTAATTGTTGTTCCTGTATCACTGGCGGTTCCAACTTCTTTGACATCTTCCTTAGGTTTTCCTTGTGCATATTCCTGTACATAGACTTTTCCTTCTCTATGTACTTCCGCCTTTAAGTAAGATGAAAGCGCATTTACACAGGATACACCTACACCGTGAAGTCCACCTGATACTTTGTAAGTATCCTTGTCGAATTTTCCACCTGCGTGCAAAACTGTCATAACTACTTCTAAGGCAGATTTCTGCAATTTCTCATGCATCCCTACTGGAATCCCTCTTCCATTATCTGTTACAGCGATTGAGTTATCTTCTTTAATTACCGTAGTAATCGTGTCGCAATGACCTGCAAGATGCTCATCGATAGAATTATCTATTACCTCCCAAACCAAGTGATGTAAACCTTTAGAATCTGTACTTCCAATGTACATTCCAGGTCTTTTTCTAACTGCTTCTAATCCTTCTAATGCCTGTATATTATCAGCACTATAATTTGTATTCTTTTCTGACATAAATTACCTTAAAATTAAACCACGAAATTAATGAAAAAAAGCGATATTTAAGAATGTGAATCGATATATAAAATATTGATTATCAAAGATTTATAATAAAGTTTCTATTAATATTTGAATTTCAGCTATATATTGCTTTTTATAGTATGTGTAACATCGTATATATAACGTCAAAACCGCGATTATGTTTGATCATATTTTACATATAAAAGAGGAAGATGAATTAGAGCAGATTGCAGATTTAGTCTTGTCAAATTACCCTGATCATAAATTGATTTTGCTTCATGGTGCATTAGGCGCAGGGAAGACGGCTCTTGTAAAACGATTCTTAAAAAGTCTGGCATATGATGGAATGGTTCAAAGTCCCACTTATGGGATTGTCAATGAATATAATTTCCTAAATGATGAAGTCGAAGAAAAAGTTTTTCACATAGATTTGTATCGAATCAATCATGTTTCGGAGCTTGTTGAATTTGGTTTCGAAGAATACTTAATGCAAGATGCAAGAGTTTTTATTGAGTGGCCTGATATTGGCAGTGATTACTACCCAGAAGAACATATAGAAATTCATCTTTCTTTAGATGGTGACAAAGGAAGAAAAATTAGTATAAAAGCCAATAGAAAGCACTAACTTAAAAAGAGAAATAGATTTATGGCAAATATTTTTGGAAATCCACAAACCCAGGAAGAGAAACTGGAAGTCATTCCTAAAAAGAAAAAATTGGTAATTGGCATTCCGGTAGAAAACACCTTACAAGAGAATCGTGTAGCTTTAGTTCCTAATTCTGTGCGTCTCTTGGTGAATAATGGACATAGGATTCTTATTGAATCTAAAGCTGGTGAAAAATCCAATTATACAGATCATCATTTCTCTGAAGCAGGAGCAGAAATCGTCCAAACTAAAGAAGAGGTTTACAAGGCAAATGTGCTTTTGAAAGTTGCCCCACCAACATTGGACGAAATTGATTTTTTCACACCCAATCAAATTATCATCTCACCACTTCAAATTCCCATTATTAGTGAGGAGTATATTCAAAAACTCAAGCAAAAGAAAGTCATTGCTATTGCAATGGAATATTTGCAATCAGAAAATGGCAGTTTTCCAGTTGTGAGGATTATGAGTGAGATGGCAGGACTGAGTGCTATGTTAACTGCTGCAGAATTATTGTCAAATGCTAAAGGGGGAAGAGGTGTTTTACTTGGTGGAATTAGTGGTGTGCCTCCTGCTAAAGTGGTCATATTAGGTGCTGGAGTCGTTGGTGAATTTGCCACTAAAGCTGCTTTAGGATTGGGCGCCTCAGTGCGTGTTTTTGACAATGATGTGAATAAGCTTATGCGCCTGCAAAATATTGTTGGTAGACCGCTTCATACTTCTTCCATGAATCCAGTTTACCTCTCTTATCAGCTCCTGTCAGCTGATGTGGTAATCGGTGCGATTCATTCGAAAGAAGGCAGGACAAGAATCGTAGTTACAGAAGATATGGTCCGACAAATGAAATCTGGATCGGTTATCATTGATGTCAGTATTGATCAAGGAGGTTGTTTCGAAACCTCTACCGTGACATCTCATGATAAGCCTACTTTTATAAAGCATGAAGTCATCCACTATTGCGTTCCAAATATTGCATCTAAGATATCTAGAACAGCCTCTGTGGCGGTTTCAAATATTATGGCTCCCATTTTATTGGAAGCTGGAGATGCAGGAAGCATTGAACGTATGTTGTTTTCCCTTAAAGGGGTCAGGCATGGAGTCTATATGTATAAAGGAGCCCTTACTAATGAATATTTGGGAAGACGCTTTAATATGAAGTCGACAGATATTGATTTATTGATTACGAGTAATTTGTAAGAGACCTTATATTATCGTTCCCACTTGTTGCAAGATTTTCTCCACATTGAGTGAGGTCAAATCATCTAAAATTATACTGCTAAGAATATCTCCGAATTGGCTTGTTCCAATTTTGTGTTCCATTTGAAGATCTTCTGTGCCCAATCCATGTTCTAGGACAAGATCAATAGCAGATTCAATATGGTCCGCTTCTTTCTCTAATCCAAAGTATCTAAGCATCATCGCTCCACTTAAGATGGATGCAATCGGATTCGCAATATTCTTACCCGCTGCTTGGGGGTATGATCCATGCACAGGTTCAAATAGCGCTTTATCTTCACCATAGGATCCTGAGGGTAGCATACCTAAGGAGCCAGCTAGGACGCTCGATTCATCTGAAATGATATCTCCAAACATATTGGAAGTAATGATGACATCAAACTGATAAGGATTTAAGATGACTTGCATCGTTGCATTATCAATATACAAGTAGCTAAAATTGATGTCGGTTCTTTCCTTTTCATATTGATTGACCACCTTTCGCCAAAGTCTTGAAGTTTCGAGGACATTAGCTTTATCAATCAGGCATAATTTTTTGTTTCGCTTTTCTGCCAGATTCAAGCCAATTTTAGTAATGCGATCGATTTCATCAATATTGTAATAGCAGGTGTCAGAAGCTGCATTGCCATCTTCCAGTTGCTCTTTGTTTCCGAAGTAGATACCACTCGTCAATTCTCTTACGATTACATAATCGAGTGTTTCTCCCTCTTTTAATTTTATTGGGCAAAGATGCGCTATGGCTTTATTGCTTTTTACGGGTCGAATATTTGCATATAAGGCTAATATTTTTCTGATAGCCAAAAGGCCTTGCTCTGGTCTTATTTTTAAACTTGGGTCGTCGTATTTTGGATCGCCCACAGCTCCTAGTAAAATGGCATTGGCCGCTTCACAGACTTCTATGGTTTCGGCGGGAAGTGGACTCCCAGTCAAGTCGATAGCCTCTGCACCAATTCTTCCTTTTGTATAAGTGAATTGATGTCCGTATTTTTCTGCGACAGCATTTAAGATTTTGCAACACTCCTGAGTCACCTCAGGGCCAATTCCATCTCCTGCTAAAACTGCAATTGTCTTTTCCAATGTTTAATATACTTTATAAGTGCTTTCAAATTTTTCTATCTCATCTCGCTTGCTGATCAAAAAGTCAATGTCATCGTAACCATTGAGCAGACACATTTTTTTGTACGCATCTATTTCAAATTGAATCAGGTTTTCAGTCTGTGCAATGAGCAAACTTTGGTTTTCTAGATCAACCGTAAAACTGGCATTTGGATCACTTTCTATCGCCTTAAAAATTTCTTCTAAATGGTCTTCAGAAACTCTGATGGGAAGCAGCCCATTATTCAATGCATTTGATTTAAATATGTCTGCAAAATAACTACTGATGACCACTTGAAATCCATAATCTACTAATGCCCACGCAGCATGCTCTCTTGATGATCCGCAACCAAAATTGGCTCCAGCTACAAGAATGCTTCCTTTGTAAATATCATTGTTTAAAACAAAGTCTGACTTAGGCTCATGACTTTGATCATACCTCCAATCTCGGAATAAATTTTCTCCGAAGCCTTCTCGAGTAATGGATTTTAAAAACCTTGCTGGAATGATTTGATCTGTGTCCACATTTTCAATCGGCAGGGGTACAGCACTTGATGTGACTTTGGTAAATTTTTTCATGATGGATACTTTCTTACATCTACAATTTTTCCTTCTATGGCTGCTGAGGCAGCTGTCAATGGACTAGCTAAAAGTGTTCGTGCGCCGGGTCCTTGCCTACCTTCAAAATTTCGATTAGAAGTAGATACACAATATTTGCCTCGTGGCACCTTATCTTCATTCATACCTAAGCAGGCTGAACAACCAGGTTGACGAAATTCAAAACCAGCAGCTTCAGCTATTTCAGCGATTCCTTCTTCTATGGCTTGCTTTTCTACTTGCTTGGATCCGGGAACAATTTGGGCTTTTACATTAGCAGCGACTTTTTTTCCTTTGATGAAATCTGCAACAATTCTCAAGTCTTCAATTCTACTATTTGTACAAGATCCAATGAACACTTGATCTATGGACATGCCTTCTAAGGATTGACCAGACTTCAGTCCCATATAATTCAATGCCTTACTAAAACTTTCAGGGCTTTCATGATCAGTTTGAATGGGCACCTGTTGGTCTACTTTAATGCCCATGCCTGGATTAGTACCGTAGGTCAGCATGGGTGCAATCTCAGAAGCTGAGTATTTTATCTCTTTATCAAAGATGGCGTCTTCATCAGAAAAAAGGCTTTTCCAGTAGGTGATGGCCTCGTACAATAGTGCTCCTTGCGGGCTAAATGCTCTGCCTTTTACGTAGTCGAATGTTTTTTCATCTGGAGCAATTAGACCGCCTCTTGCGCCCATCTCAATACTCATATTACAGATGGTCATTCTTGCTTCCATTGACAAAGCGCGAATGGTGCTTCCGGCATATTCTATAAAATATCCTGTAGCGCCTCCAGTTCCTAATTTTGAAAGGAGGTATAAAATGATATCCTTTGATAATACATTTGGAGGCAAGTCTCCATCTATCGTAATCCGCATTTTCTTAGGCTTCATTTGCAGAAGACATTGCGTAGCAAGTACTTGTTCTACTTGGCTTGTTCCAATCCCAAAAGCGATGCTTCCAAATGCACCATGAGTCGATGTATGACTGTCACCACAGACAATGGTCATACCTGGTTTTGTAATGCCAAGCTCTGGTCCAATAACGTGTACGATCCCTTGATTTGGATGACCTAAACCATAAAGCTCAACACCAAAGTCTTTGCAATTTTCAACCAACATAGCCACTTGTTTAGCGGAAAGCGGTTCTTCTATGGGGAGGTGCTGGTTTATTGTAGGAACATTGTGGTCAGCGGTAGCAATGGTTTTGTCTGTGCGAAATACTGGTAAGTTTCTGGACTGTAAACCAGTAAATGCTTGAGGACTTGTCACCTCATGAATCAGATGCTTGTCTATGTACAAAATCTCCCTTCCTCCTTCAATTTGAGCTACAACATGTGCATCCCAAATTTTATCAAATAATGTTAAACCCATCTTATGCAGTTTGCCTTAAAAGGCTTTTATTTTCTTCTAACAAAATTGATAAATCTTCATCGAAAATTTCTTTTTTCTTGTCAGCAAGTTCTAGAAATTTTACATACAATTGGTCAAGGGCAACTTTAGTAAGATCAACACCTAATTCTTTTGATCTGAATGCTAGAGCAGCTCTTCCGCTCCTTGCGGTTAAAACAATTAGGCTCTTTTCGGCACCTATTTCTTTTGGATCTATGATTTCATAATTTTCTCTGTGCTTTATGACTCCATCTTGATGAATTCCAGATGAGTGTGCAAAGGCATTGGCACCAACGATTGCTTTGTTTGCTTGTACTACAATGCCCATTTGTTCAATTACAATTTCACTTATAGACTTTAATCTCTCAGAGACAATGTCGGTATAATAGGGTAAACTTTGTTTTTTCTTCATAATCATCACCACCTCTTCGAGAGAAGTATTTCCAGCTCTCTCTCCGATTCCATTTACGGTACATTCAATTTGGCGTGCTCCATTTTGCACAGCGGAAATAGAGTTAGATGTAGCCAAGCCAAAATCATTATGACAATGTGCTGAAAGCGTAACATGGTGAATGCCCTTTACATTTTCTTTTAAATATTTGAATTTTGCTCCATACTCTTCAGGAAGACAAAATCCTGTGGTATCAGGAATATTAAGCACAGTAGCTCCAGCCTTTATTACTGCCTCACAGACTCTTGCTAAAAATTCATTGTCTGTTCTTCCAGCATCCTCTGCATAAAATTCAACATCCTCTTGAAAGCTTTTGGCATACTTAACTGCAGCAATGGCTCTTTCAATCATTTGCTCTTGCGTGCAACGAAGCTTGTATTTTAAATGGATATCTGATGTACCTAAGCCTGTGTGGATTCTTCCTCTTTTGCTTTTTTCTAATGCTCTTCCTGCGTATTCAATGTCCTTTTCAACAGCTCTGCTCAGTCCGCAGACGCGGGCATTTTTTACCACCTTTGCAATGTCCACCACTGACTGGAAATCTCCAGGACTTGAAATAGGAAATCCTGCTTCAATGATATCCACCCCAAGCAAATCCAATTCTTTTGCAATTTCAATTTTTTGATTAGTTCCTAGTTTGCACCCAGGCACCTGCTCGCCGTCACGCAAAGTTGTATCAAAGATTTCTACTTTATCCATTGTGGTAAATTTTTTACACTACTAAATATATGTGTGAACAATCTCACATAAAAACCTTTTATTTACATTCGATATAAGTTTTAAATCAATATGTAAGTTTATAAAGTATTGATATACAGTAATATATTATTTATATGGATATAATATCCAAACGCAAAAAAGATAAGCTCGTTTCATTGATTATGTCGCTTACCAAGGCAGAAAAGCGTCATTTTAGGCTAATGTCGGGCAGACAAGGTGATGCTTCAAAGAAATTGTATTTGCAATTATTTGATTATATATTGAAAAAAGAGCGCTATGATGTTGTAGAATTACTAAAGCACAATCCACAAATTAAATCAAAGCAATTAGCGAATGTGAAGATGAATTTGTACAAACAAATCATGTCTTCTTTGCGCCTGCTTCATAGAAATAATATCATAGAAATTCAGCTTAGGGAGCAACTTGATTATGCTCGTATATTATACAATAAGGGTCTATATGAACATGTATTGGAAATTTTGTACAAGACCAAAGAAAGGGCTTTGAGTTTAAAGATGTTTTCGCTCAGTATGGAAATATTAGAATTTGAGAAACTCATAGAATCGCAACACATAACAGGTAGCATGCATCCAAAGGCTGAGGAGCTAGCACATCAATCATTGATCTTAAGTTCAACCATACGAAAGACACAAAGGTATTCTAATAGCTCTCTTCAACTTTATGGATACTACCTGCAGTTTGGCTACATACGAAATGATCAAGATTACGAATTGGTAACAAAGTTTTTAAAGAATAATATTCCAAAAACCCAATATCATCTTTTGAGTTTTTTTGAAAAGTTGTACTTAAATCAAAGTTATGTTTGGTATTACACCATGGTTCAAAACTTTGCACTCCAATATAAATATGCTGTAAGATGGATAGATCTATTTAATGAACATCCTATTATGATTAAAGAGTGGACCTCTCTCTATCTCAAAGGATTTCATAATGTGTTAATCTCATTATTTATGAATAATAATTACAATCGATTTGTAAATGTTCTTCAACAGATGGAGGTCTTTGTGGAAGAAAGGTTTCAAAGTTTTAATCAAAATGAACGTTCCATTTCTTATTTGTTTTTATACATCCATCGAATCAACAAGCATTTTTTGTCTGGCTCTTTTAAGGAGGGTTTAGTATTGATCAGTCCTTTAGAAAAACTCATGGCGGACAAATACATTAACTGGGACAGTCACAGGATTATGGTTTTTCATTATAAAATCGCCTGCCTCTATTATGGTGCAAATGAAAATGAAAAAGCCATTTTCTCCCTTAATAAAATCATTCATGAAAACCGTCCAGACTTTCGAGTCGATATACAATGCTTTGCAAGAATAATAAATTTGATTGCGCACTTTGATCTGGGGAATGAGTTGCTGGTAAGTTATCAAATTAAGTCTGTGTATAGATTTCTAGCGAAAATGGATGATGTTCAAGAAATACATAAAGAGATATTTAAGTTTTTACGTAAAACACCGAATCTACTCAGAGAAGACTTCAAAAATGAATTGGCCATTCTTAGAGATAAACTTATTCTTTTACGAGAGAAGCCTTATCAAAGAAGACCCTTCTTTTATTTAGACATCATTTCGTGGATAGAAGGTAAAATTCAGGATAAACATATTGGGACTGTCATTGCAGAAAAATTTCAAGCAAGACAATTGAAGAAAACTTAAAAACCCATATCCCAATCTCTCAAATATGGGTAGAGGCTCATGAGCTGTAGGATTAAAATTAGTGCAATAAATAAATAAGCTCTTTTAAATTTGAATGCCCATTGAGCAATTAGCATAGCTATTGGAAATACAATCGATAAATACCTTGGCATAGAATCTATAGAGCCTCCAATAAGAGGTATCAATACGCTGAGCCAAAAAATCAAATGAAAACTTAGGCTCCATTTGTTTCTTAAAAAAATTACCAGTACCATCATCGCTATGACATAGCATGAATTAAATTGATCAGACAATGAGCCAGAATTGAAAAAGCACATCCAAGGCCAAGTAAATTTTTTACCCCATGCTTCTTGAGCGGAACTAAAGGCCAAGAAGTCTCCAGTCATATTATATTGATACGCTCCGTATAAAACAAAAAATATCACAGCTGGAATCATAAATGCATATTGCTTGAGAGCTTCTTTCGATAAATAGCTTTGAATTTGTTTTCTTTCTAAAGCAAATATGGCAATGGGTAATAGCATGAGTATGCCATTGGGTCTGCATAGCACTAAAGCACTACAACACAGCATGGCTAGAATTTTTTTATCATTCTGGATGAATGCAAATGCCCAAATGAGAAGGCTGACAAAAAGTGCTTCAGTAAGAAAGCATGCAAAATAGAAATGGAAGGGTAGTAGTAAAAAGACGAAGGCAGTAAATAAAGCTTTCTTGTCATCTTGCCAAAAATCCCTAGTAAATACATATATCCCAATCAAGGCAAAAACAGAAAAGAATAGTGAAAGTATGAATGCGGCATTGTCATAATGGGTATCTAATAATACAGTAAGGCCATATATGCTCAATGGATACAATGGGAAGAAAGCCCAATTGGATTGTTCTTGACTAATATCAAATATGCCATTTTTCTTCAAGGGTTGATAGCCGTATGTAGCAATACCTTCATACCAGCCTGCATCCTTTTTTTTAGCAAGATCTATATAACTCTTGTAGCTGAAAGTATAGCTGCGTTCATCATTATCAAAGTGATGAATGTTAGAAGCAAAAAGAAGATATAGCACTTTTATAACTATTGAACACACAGTTAAAATAACTATATGTTTCAATGTTACAGACATTCAGTCAAGTGTTTAAAAGTTTATGTATCGCTTTATTTGCAATGCATTATTGTAATACATTGTGGAGTGCAATTTGAGATGAAATCTCTTGTGCCAAAGCATCAATTGGCATTCTTTTTTGTTCCAAGCTATCACGCTCTCTCAATGTCACAGTTCCATTTTCCAAGGTGTCAAAATCGATGGTTACACAAAATGGTGTGCCAATGGCATCCTGTCTTCTGTAGCGTCTTCCAATGGCATCCTTCTCATCATATTGACAAAGAAAGTGCGATTTTAATTTATTGAAGACGTCCATTGCCGCAGTTGTCAATTCTTCTTTATTTTTCAATAAAGGAAGGATCGCGCATTTCACTGGACTCAAGGCTGGATGCAATTTTAAGACGATTCTTTCGGAAGTCTTACCTTGATCATCTGTCATGGTCTCCTCGGTGTATGCATTAGAGATCATAGCTAAAAACATACGATCCAAGCCTATAGAAGTCTCAACGACATAAGGCGTATAGTTTGCATTTTCTTGTGGATCGAAATACTGCAATTTCTTGCTGCTTAATTCTTGGTGACTTTTTAAATCAAAATCTGTTCTACTATGGATTCCTTCGAGTTCTCTAAATCCAAAAGGAAATTCAAACTGGATATCAACAGCTGCATTCGCATAGTGTGCAAGATTGTCATGGTCATGATAGCGGTATTTTTCTTTCGACGTACCTAAGGCAAGGTGCCAATTCAATCGTGTTTCTTTCCAGTATTCATACCACTTCATTTCTTCGCCAGGCTTTACAAAAAATTGCATCTCCATTTGCTCGAATTCACGCATTCTAAATATGAATTGTCTGGCGATGATTTCATTTCTGAAAGCTTTTCCAATTTGAGCAATGCCAAAAGGAATTTTTTGTCTGGTCGTTTTTTGAACATTGAGGAAGTTGACAAATATTCCTTGTGCAGTCTCTGGGCGTAAATACAATTTACCCTCTTCACCTGCAATGTTGCCCAGTTGTGTATTAAACATGAGATTAAACTGCCTTACTTCCGTCCAATCTCTTGAACCACTCACAGGACATGGAATTTCATATTCTTCTATTTGGGCCTTTAGATCAGCCATGTCTCCGTCGCTCATTGCTTTAGCTAATCTGGCTGCAATAGCATCGATCTTTTTTTGATTTTCAACGACTCTATTATTGGTCTCCCTGAACATTTTTTCATCGAAATCATCAAAGCGTTTTTTGGCTTTTGTAATCTCTTTATTGATTTTGTTTTCGATTTTTTCCATGTACTCTTCAATGAGTACATCAGCGCGGTATCTTTTCTTAGAATCCTTATTATCAATTAAAGGATCATTAAATGCATCGACGTGACCAGAGGCTTTCCATGTTTTGGGATGCATAAAAATAGCAGCATCAATACCCGTAATATTTTGGTGCATTTTCACCATCGAGTGCCACCAATAGTCTTTAATATTATTTTTTAATTCAACGCCATTGGGTCCATAGTCATAGGTTGCACTTAATCCATCATAGATTTCACTGGATTGAAAAATGAAACCGTATTCCTTACAATGTGATGTGATCTTTTTAAACAAGTCGCTCATCTCTATTTATTTTCTGTGCGCAAATATACATTTAATTATAGCTGAAATTTAGCATGCTAGATAGCTGATTATTCACTTAATTCTTTAGCTCGCTGAAAAGCGGCTTCCATGCCTTTTTTAATATGCTCATTGAGCTTTTCTTTTTCGAAAATTTTGAGAGCAGCTTCAGTAGTTCCGCCTCGCGACGCCACTCTTTTGATCCACTCTTCTCCACTTAGATCATTTTTATTTACTAATTCAATAGCACCTCTAAATGTTTGAAAAGCTAGTAATTCAGATTCTGATCTTCCAAAACCTAATTCAAGTGCAGCAGTGATCATGGATTCCATAAAATAAAATACATAGGCTGGGCCTGAACCGGAGATCGCAGTTGCAGCATCAATCAGAGATTCTTTATTAACATAAATGGCTTTGCCGGTAGCATTTAAAATATTTTGAACTGTTACCAATTCTAATCGAGTCACCTCCTTACTTGAAGTGTAAACGGTCATGCCCATGCCGACTTGCGCTGGAAGATTTGGCATTGCTCTTATTACTTTCAAGGTTCCTAAGTCTTTGGCAATTCTTTCTATGCTGACGCCTGCCATAATTGATAGAAGCACTCTATCAGGATCCAAAAATTCCTTAATCATAGGAAAGAGTGCATCTGTATCTTGAGGTTTAACAGCTAGTATAATTAAGTCTGCCTCTTTAATATATGGACCAGGAGATGGATGAACGGTTCCCAAATTTTTCTCTTCTAGTAACTTTCCTTTTTCAGGAGATTTTTCCAGAAGAAATAAGTGTTCTTTATCAACGATTCTTGAGTGCAGTAGACTACGGGCGTAAGTTTCGCCCATATTCCCCATGCCAATGATTAGTATATTCATATCAGTATTAATTGCATAAACGAGATGTAGTTCAAAATGAGTGCCGATAATATGAAAATGCTAATTTCATGTTGAATTTCTCGCAATGATTCTATCTAATTATGTATTCCGAGAATACCTGGAGAGCTCTTCATGAATACATTTATTTCTAACTCAACCAACCTTTTGAATATTTATACACACTTTATTTTATGTAACAACGACACATTGAATGCATTTAAGCGCCCAAATGAAATGGCTGTTTTTGTGTTATTCGATTGAGTCTTATATCTTAAGGGTGTTCTTGCCACTCATAATAAAATGTGTTAAGTTGTAGTTTAGAATGAGTCTTTGCCCTAAATAAAAGAATACTAAAATCCAGCATATGGATAGAAGAGAATCTTTGCAAATGCTTTTCAAAAAAGGAAAAGCACCCAAGAAAAGCACATTGAATATGCCGCCTCCAGGAGGAGATCTTACACCTTACTCTGGTCCTTGGACCATAAGAGAGTCAGCCCATTTACTAAGGAGAACGACCTTTGGCCCCAATCAGGAGATGATTGCAGAAGCATTAGAAAAAGGACTTTCAAATACGGTAAATGAATTGTTTGAAAAAGTAGCTCCGACGGAACCTCCATTAAGATATACCCTTGATGAGCCTGACCCCAATGCAGCAATATATGCTGTTTTGCATGATCCGAATGTGCCATTTGGTGAAACTTGGGTAAATGAACCACCTGTAATAAATACAGGAGATCCAGTCTTTGATCAACAGTTGGTTAACACCAGAAGAAATTCAGCTTACGCTTGGATTACACTCAATCAATATAGAGAAGAGCTTAATTTAATGCCGAAGCTTTGGATGTTTTGGCATAATCATTTTGTCGTTTCTGATTTTGTATTGCCCTTAGAATTGTATCAGTATTCAAATCTTATTGAACAATATGCCAAAGGAGATTTCAAAGCACTTACAAAGGCTATGACGATAAATGTGTCCATGTTGAGATATCTTAATGGACACGAAAATCACAAGGATGCGCCTAATGAAAATTATGCAAGGGAGCTTTTAGAGTTGTTTACTGTTGGTAAAGGAGAATTAGCAGGACCTGGTGATTATACCACATTTACGGAAGAGGATGTTCAGGCAATGGCTCGTGTGCTTACTGGCTGGCGAATTGATCTTAGTGTCATTGATACAGATTTGGTATCTGTCTTCAGACCTGATAGACATGATGTTGGGGAAAAATCCCTTTCACATAGATTTAATAATGTGACGATCTCAGATCAAGGTGCAAATGAGTATGCTGAGCTTGTCGATATTATTTTTCAACAAGACGAAGTTTCTAAAAATATATGCAGAAAATTATATCGATATTTTCTCAATTATGAAATAGATGATGATATAGAAAATAAGATCATCATTCCTATGGCTCAGATATTAAGGGACAACGATTATAATATTGAACCCGCATTAAAAACACTCTTATTAAGCGAGCACTTTTTTGGAGAAGAAGTAATTGGTTGCATGATCAAGAATCCTGTAGATTTTATTTTGTCTGCAACCAAGGGATTGAATTTAGTGATGTCTGGCAATATTCCTGCAGACTATTTCTTTGCATTGGTATTTTATGTTTTTGAGGCTGAGCTGGACATGCAAGTTTATTTTCATCCAGATGTGGCAGGTTGGAAAGCATATTATCAGGCTCCGCAATTTTATAGGAATTGGATCAATACCTATTATTTGCCGAAAAGAAATCAAACCTCTACTTCTATAACGGCAGGTGGACCTGTTCCATTTAATGGAAATATTGCACAAATACCACAATTGATCAATGTGATAGAATATGTAAGTACCATTCCAAATGCAACAGATCCTAATGAGCTGATTTATGGAATAGCAGAAAACATGTTTACTTATCCCATTTCAGAAGTTCAAAAAGATTATTTAAAAGAGATCATCATTCCTGGACTGCCAGATTTTGAATGGACCGTTGAGTATGGTGATTATTTATCTGATCCATTTAATGAAGAAAAACGAACGGCCATCAATAATAAATTACTTGCCTTATTTGTAGCGATGCTGGAGATGCCAGAATTTCAATTAATGTAATCCAATAAATTATACAAATGAAAAGAAGAAGTTTTATTCAAACGAGTAGTGCCATGTCTTTGCCTTTTGTTGTTGGAGGTACAAAATATGTCGCAGTAGGAAAAAATAAATTATTTGATCTCGTTGGAGATGATAATGACAAGATCATTGTCTTGGTTCAACTTTTAGGAGGCAACGATGGATTATCTTCCGTCATCCCTCTGGATCAATATGACAATTTGGTTCAAGTTCGATCTAATGTTTTAGTTCCTGAATCGACTATCATTCAAGCAACTGATGAATTGGGTTTTCATCCTGAGATGACAGGAATGGCTCAAATGTGGGATGAAGGTCAATTGGGGGTCATACAAGGTGTTGCTTATCCGAATCAAAATAGATCCCATTTTAGATCCACTGATATTTGGAATTCCGCTTCTGCAGCCGATGAATTTATCTCCACAGGCTGGATCGGAAGATACTATGATTTAAACCATGCTTCTTATCCAAACGGATATCCAAATGATGATCAAGAAGATCCATTTGCGCTTTCTATTGGTACCATCATTTCTGAAACTTGTCAAGGGAGTGGAAGTAATTTTTCCTTAGCATTAACAGATCCATTTAATCCTGGTGCAGTAAACATAGGTCAGGAAGGAGATGTGCCAGATAATTGCTACGGACGAGAACTAACTTTTATAAAAGATATCGCTAAGCAAACCAATGCGTATTCTGATACTATAATATCAGCTGCTGAGTCTGGAAATAATTTATCTCCAAAATATGGAGATGATAATGTGCTTGCGCAAAAGTTGAAAAACGTAGCTAGATTAATTTCTGGTGGCTTAGGAACTAAAATATATGTGGTGCAATTAGGTGGTTTTGATTTGCATTCAGATCAAGCTGTAATTGGAGATACCACTTCTGGTCGCCAGGCGGTTCTGATGAGAACATTATCAGATGCCATTTGTGCTTTTCAAGATGATTGTGTAAGACTTGGTATTGATGATAGAGTTATGGGGATGACCTTTTCTGAATTTGGTAGAAGGATTCGATCGAATCAAAGTTATGGCACTGATCATGGTACAGCGGCACCCTTATTTGTTTTTGGTAGCTGCGTAAACCCAAGTATTTTAGGTGACAATGCAGAAATTAATCCAAATGCAGATATTAATGAGGGAGTGCCTATGCAGTTTGATTTTAGATCCGTGTATGCCAGTATGTTGATGGATTGGTTTGGAGTTTCTGATTCTGATATCAGGGAGGTCTTATATGATGATTTTCAACATTTGCCAATTGTTGAATGTGAGCTTGTAAATACGGAAGATCTTGTTGAAGAAAGCATAAGCTTGCAAGCATTTCCGAATCCTTTCGATAACTACTTTACGATTGTCTTCTATTCAGAGAATAAGAATTATAGAATCAGTATGTATGATTCCATTGGTTCAGAGTTGAAGATTATTTCAAATCAAAAGTTTGTTGCCGGTAAGCATGAGATTAAAGTACCTACGCATGATTTAATTCCGGGTATTTATTTTATT
>CALGNN010000054.1 GCA_937961455.1 uncultured Saprospiraceae bacterium | reverse complement strand
TCAGCTTGCTTTGGAGGCGTCATTCGAGATGTTTTAACCAATGAAATACCTTTAATTTTTAGGAAAGAAATATATGCAACTGCCTGTTTTATTGGTGGCATCGTCTATCTGGTATTGCATAAATTAAGTCAGTTTGAAAATATAAATATTTCCAGTTCTATCATTATTGTTATCCTTATTAGATACTTTGCCGTTAAAAATAAATGGTCGCTTAATTTTAGTAATAAATGATTTCTCTTTTAAGGACAGTTCAAAATAGAAGCTGTTAGCGTGGCCCCAAGTTCCATTGTAAAACCATTATCTAAAATGATGTGATTTTCTGCATGTAAACTAAGTTTTGCATTTTCTTGAATATTTGAATTTATTTGTAAGGCAATAGCCGCATGATTTTCTATTAATTGATCCTGTTGTATATCTTCTACGATAGTAAAATAATCTGGACAATAATGTTCTGAATCGTATCCTAAAAATCCTAGTAACTCAGCGTCAGTGGCATCATTATCTAAATCTACTCCTATTAAGTTAGCAGGCAAGTAAACGCTATCAAATCTTGCAAAAGCAAAGTCAGCCACAATATCAGGACTAAAATCTAAACCTGGATTTGAACTTGGATCATTGACTAATTGATCATTTAACTCATGGCTATTATGAAAGAAGGGATCATAGGTATTTACTTTTTGCCAATCGGTATAGGTCACAAAACCCATTTGAATGTCATTTGGGAAATCTGTTCTAGTATACCTTCTGTGAACTGTCCAATTGGTATCTGAAGGAAGCTTAAATAAGACAATGATGAATTCACTTATTCTTGCAATTCTAATCTGTACATTGGTACTTGTATTAATTGGAGTGATGCTCAATGAAGAATTGCTATTGATGGTGTTTTTTACTTCAAAGTGTGGGCCACTACCTCCGTTGGCATTCCCGCAAGCCATAAAAATATAATTCTCAGCACCAGCAGTCCAATCATTTAAAGCCCCATTTGGATAATCTCTTTCCGTCCTAATCATCAAACCGGCCAAGGAAAATTGTAATCCTGGAATATCATCCAAGGCTCGATTTGTACTACTCACCTCTGTCGTCATGACAAAGTCACCAGACAAATTTTTAAATAACAAATTCGATCTATAATTTTGATACCATGTTCCTGTTTGCGGCATCATATGAAGGTGGCTTGGAACGATCGTATCAATTCCAAAAAGTTCTAAGTGTTCGGCGTTCCATTGCTCAACATCATTGATGTTCAACCAATTTGCTGATAAACTTCCTGGATCATCAAATTCATCATTTAATAACTGAATTTGACTAAATAGCTGAAGGGGGTGCACTAATAATAAAAGGAAAAAAAACTTCATTTGTATTAGGCTTTAGATTACTAAAATACGATTATTTATAGTTTTAAGCCCACACCCCTTTTGATGATTTTACATCCCATGATGGATTAACTATTAATCCACCTTTATCACTTTCTTAATCAGTTGAGATCCGTCATCACCTCGGAAGAGCATAAATAAATTACCACTATGCAAATTAGTCAAATCCAAACTCGTCCGAGTATGCTCTTGAATCATTAAGAATTCAGTTTTAAGTAATCTTCCTAATTCATCATAAATGAGACATTGATACTCACCCGTTTTTAATGAAGCGTTTTCAAGTGTAAAAATGCCGTTTGAGGGATTTGGATAAATCACCAATTTGTCAGAGTCGAGATTCTCAATAGAAGTAAGCAGTCCAAATTCAAACCAATTAACATTGAATAAAGGAGCTGTAATACTTACACGCAATTGATGTACGCCTTCTTTTAAATAAGCCGTTTGACCTGTTGTTGTCCATGTTTGCCATCCACCTGTTGGAGGAAAACTTACAGCGTGTAAATTAGATATAGACCCATCAGCTTCTACAATCTGTAATTGAATGGCACCACCTTCTGATTCAGATGCAGTTCTATACTCGACATTATAAATTCCAGTTGTAGGCACATTGATGTAATAGTCTAAATAGTCTCCTACATCAAGAAAACCAATATTCTGTCCGCCACCTGCATCAGATGTATTTTCTAATTGAACTCCCGATTGGAAAAAATAATCCTCGGCTTCAATTTTTCCTGGTATTGGATGTATTATCGCTATGGTATTTTCAACTTCTCGTAATGTGAAATTGGTCAATGGTGTTCCATCTGTTGCTTCGATTTGACTTCCATTGTATGACACTTTAATGATCTCACTTGATTTAAATGAATGTGACACATCAATCAGAATTGATCTATTGCCATTGCTTAGTGAGGTGTTGCTTATCCCAACATCACTTCCATTTACATTAATCGTAAAATTACTAGGTGAGGCAGGTAGCGAATTTTCTAATGGCTTGTTAATATCTACTTGTACCGTATTTTCATCTAGCGTCACCGCAGATAAAAAAGTTGTATTGAGCGCAGTACTTGGATTCTTTTTGATAAACTTAAAGCTGCTTAAATTGAATCCGTCATTATCAGAATAAAATATGAAGTTTTTATCTTCTTCAGATAGGATGATGTTGGGAATCGTAACAGTTTGCCAATTTTGCCATCCTCCTGTATTAGCTATGCTTCTTTCACTGGAAATATTTGCTCCATCAATTTCAAAATGAAATTTACCATCTGAACCTCCTGCAGCAACTCTCATTTCTATATCGTATACTGCTGTCTCATCTACATCTACAGAGTACTGCAACCATTCTCCCGCTCCAATCCAACCAACATTGTATCCATTTGAGTTGATATTGTCTTCGGAAGCTTCTATATCAACACCATCATTTCGATAACTCCATCCATTATTCCAGCTCGTATACGCGCCTGTAGTCACTTGATAGTTTCCAGATTCGCTATCATGGTATGCCTTACCAATTATACCCATATCATAATCTGTTGCATAAACAACTCCAGGAATGGCTTGTACATTATAGGGAATCGTTTCATCAGAATATACTTGTCTAAACATTGCATCAATTACATCCTTTTGATATCTGCATTGACTGATATTTGATTTATCCGCCAAATCCATCAATGTAGCTTTCGCAGCACTTGCTCCAGGATTTGAACCATTACCTTCCCAATAATCTAATAATGCTTGATAGCCAGCAGACTTCGTAATAGACAAAGGACCAGCTATGGATTCAACCTTTTTCATTGGCCACCAAGCCCATCCCATATTATTATCTTCAAAAAGTTTTATGGCGTCTCTAAACCAGACATTAGAGTTTTCGCCACTTTCCCCTAAATACAGCGGGACATTATGTTGCTCTCTAATATTTAAAACCCATTGAATGGAAGCCTGATCATTTACAGACCAATATTTGTGTGGGCTGTAAACCATATTATCATCCCATGGTGGTGTAAGATTGGTAAAATCATTTGCAAACCAATTTCCCTCAATGAATATGATGTGATTTTGATCAACTGCCCTAATGGCATTGGTAATATCTACATAGAGTGTTCTAAGTAGACCATTACCAGGAATATCCCAGTTGGGCTCATTAATTAAATCATAGCCTCCTACCCATGGCTCGTCTTTATACCTTTCTGCTATTCTTGCCCATAGTGCTACGGTTTTACTTCTATTTACTTCTGATTCCCAAAGAGAGGGTTTAGCAGGGTCATAATCAGATATGCCCTCATCATAGCCTTGACCTCCAGGAGCTGCATGTAAATCAAGAATGACATACATTTCGTTTTGAGCGCACCAATCAATGAGTTGATCCGTTAATTGAAAGCCTTTGTCCAACCAAGTGTTGACACTTTGATTAGGCTCTTGTTCGATGGGCAGCGTGAATAGATTATAATGCATGGGCAATCTCACAGAATTAAATCCCCATGATTTTAAGGAATCAATATCTGCTTTAGTGACATGATTAGCCAACCATGCATCAAAGAATGCTTCTGTATCTGATTCCCCAATTAATTCTTCAATTCTATCTTTTAATTTATGTTGGGCATTGGCAAATGAAGCAGTCTGCATCATATAGCCTTCCATTAACATCCAGCCGCCTAGTCCCATTCCACGAAGTAAGATTTCTTCTCCATCTTCATTTACTATATTTTTGCCTTCTGTAGATAAAAATTGTGCATCAACATTAATATAGCCAAGCAAGGCAATAAGAAAAACAAGAACTATTGATTTTTTCATTTAAACTATTTATTCTTTACTTAGTGTATCTTCTTTTATTAATTGATCACTCCTTGCTTTGGAATAAAACTCAAATTAACTAAAGTACAAACCATCGCATTATCCAATTCATCATTTTTAAATTTGATGTATAAGTCATGGGAACCTTTCGTATCAACTAAATCTAATTGATGTGGCTTCATGCCAAAGTTGGCTGGAATCATTTGCATATCTTTTTCTCCAATAAGTGTTCCATTAGGTTCATCAATTCTTATTTCTAATTTTCCTCCCTGTGAAAACTCAGGAATCAATCCAGCAACAACATTTAAGGCATCAACTCCTGTTAAGTCAATATCTTTGTATAAGACATAAGAATCTTTCATACCAACTACCAATTCAAGCTCTTCTGTCATGCCAGGCACCATTCCTGGTTCAACCTTAAACTTCATTGCTTTTTCAGTTTCATCAAAGTTGACTGCTGGAAAACTAGCTGATCTTAATACTATAGCATCTCTTGCAGTTAATGCAGGAGCCTCCTTTGTACCTTTGTCTTGATAAGTAGCCGTAAGCAAATAAGATCCTTCCTGATTTTTCTTGTTGTGTTTATTAAACACTAGTGAACCAGAAGTCCCAATATTCTTCACATCCTTTTTGGCATCTTTTGCGGTCATAGCCAAAATATACTTTACCATTTTTTCTGCATCTGCTTTAGGCATATCTGGGTGAGCTGCCATTGGTGTTTCTCCCCAGACTCCTCCACCTCCATTGATGATTCGATCTACTAAATAGTTTACTGCATTCTTATCTCCTTTATACTTTTTAGAAACATCAAAATGGGTAGGTCCAATAGACTTATCGTATTCTTTATGACAAGTATAACAATCTGACTTTTCCATCAATTTTTTTCCTTGTCCTTGTAAGCCCAACTCCATCATGGATGCATGTCCAATCGCAATTTCGTTTTTATCAACCCCTTCCTTTAAGTAATCCAAACTCACAATCACATCGGAAGCATCTATTCCAGCACCTAAGGTACCATCTTCTTTATCACTTACACTCACTGAGAATGTTGGCTTTGCACTATCCCAATAAAAAGTTTTATTCCCTTTAAAATCTATGGCTACTTCTGGTAAATCATTTCCAACTGAAATTGGAATGACATGTTCTGCTTCTAAACCATCAACATCCGTTACCTTTAATTTTACTTGATAAAATCCCGGATTTTCAAAAGTAAATTTAGGGTTCTTCTCGGTGCTCTGTACCTTATCTCCTGTGAAAGACCATTCAGTTTTTAATGCATCGCCATCAGGATCAGATGCTTTCTTACTAGAAAAAGCAACAGTAAGTGGAGCTGCACCTATCGTCTTATCTGTTTCAATTAAGGCAGCTGGCTTTCTATTTCCTGCTGCATAGGTCAAATGAACCAATCTTGCATCTTCATTTTGACTGAACCAATTGGTACCATATTCTAACATGTAAAAATCACCTTCAGGGCTTAAGAGCACATCTGTTGGATTGCTAAATTTAGAGCTGGGCATAAAGCGCTCCATGTTTACAAAATCACCTTCTTCATTCATGGTGATTGCCATAAACCAACCTCTCATCCAATCATAGGTAAATAATTTTTTATCATAGTAAGCTGGAAAAGCATTTTCATTTTTAGCGTAATCTTCATGATAATATACTGGACCTGCCATAGCATTTCGACTTCCATCTCCAACTAAGGGGAAAACATCTGACTTTCCATATGGATACCAAATAAAGGCTGGTTGCGCTGGAGGCAATTCATTCACTCCTGTATTGTTGGGTGAAGTGTTGATGGGTTTTTTAGGATCAAATTCTTCAATTGACACTTTCTTTGCAAAGTCATATCTATAGTAGGGTTTATTGTCAGCAATAAAATAGGGCCACCCAAAATATCCAGGTCCTCTTGCTTGATTCACTTCATCATATCCCATAGGACCTCTTTCCAAACTGTCTTTTGAAGCATCTGGGCCTACATCTCCCCAATACAAATAATAAGTCTTAGGGTCAATAGAAAATCGATAAGGATTTCTGCATCCTTTCACATATATCTCTGGTCTTCCCTCGGAGCCATCTTTAGCAAATAAATTGCCATCTGGGATGGAATAGCTTCCGTCATCTTGGGGTGTGATCCTGATGATACCACCTCGTAAATCATTCATATTTGATGATGATTTTTGAGCATCGAAAGGACCTCTATTGGGTTTTTCGTCTGAAGGAGAATAACCATCAGAAAAATGTGGATTGGTATTGTCACCAAAAGAAACAAATAGATTTCCCTTAGGACCGAATTCCATGGCACCCGCTGAATGACAACACTCTACTCTTTGAACGGGAACTTCTAAAAGTATTTTCTCAGAATCTAGATCCAGTTCATCATTTTTAAAATCAAATCTTGAAACATGTTGTTTTGATTCATCCCCTGCAGGAGAATAGCAGAGATAAATCCAATTATTTTTCTCAAAATTTGGATCCAAGGCTACTCCCAAAAGTCCATCTTCAAACTCTGTGTGAACATTTAATTTATGAATAACCTTTGTGGCTTTTAATTCAGGTTCATATAATTTAATGGCGCCTTTCCTTTCTATAAAAAGTATTTTATCATTGGGAAGTAAGACCAATTCCATAGGCTCATCCAAACCTTGATCTAATATATTTTTGGTAAATCTATTCTCTTCTGGAGCAACAGATGATAATGCGTAATTAGGACCTTTGCCATTACCGATTGCATATGTAATTCCTCCTAATAAATGCTGATAAAAATCAGGTTCAGCAAATGCCTCGTGGGTGTGTCCACCACCTGTATAAAAAGCTCTTCCTCCATCATATTCATGATACCATGCAATTGGGTGATTTTCTCCATTTGTTCCTCCTTCGTAACTGCTTTCATCCAAATTAAGAAGCACATTGATATCTGGGTTGATACTTTTATAATTGTACCATTCATCTGTTCTTGGCCAATCTTCATTTTTTAGATGTTTGCATGACTCATGTGTTGTGTTGAGTACCTGCACATTTGCATCTCTTACATTGGGATTATTAGGATGACCATTAAAATAAGCTCCTACCATTTTACCAAACCAGGGCCACTCATATTCCGTATCAGCTGCTGAATGTACACCTACGAATCCTCCTCCAGCTTGCATGTATCTTTGGAATTCATGCTGTTGCGCATTATCAAGAACATCGCCTGTAGTATTCATAAAAACTACGGCGTCATACTGCTCTAATTCCGATTGTATAAATACGGCTGCATCCTCAGTTGTCACTACTTCAAAAGCATTCTCCGTACCCATTTTTTGAATAGCTGCAATACCTGAAGAAATAGATTCATGTCTAAATCCCTCTGTTTTAGAAAAGACTAGTATCTTGGCCGGACCTGTTTGATTGGAGCAAGAAAATATACTTAGTATCAATAAGATACCCATTATACGCATCAACATTATTTATCTGATTTTTATTACTATTAAATTAGCTAAAAGGACTTGAAAAGTAACATATCGTCCGTTAATTCTTGATACTTATTAAAGTAGAAATTATTTAATTATTCCGTTTAAACTTTAAGAGATGTGCATTTGTAAAATGCTGAACTGGAGTAATGGTATAATGCGCTCTAACTGGGGCTAACAAATTTGATAATCTTTGCGCATCAATCGTGGTATACCAAAAGTAATATTCCTGATTTTGATCTACATCAAGCATATTATTTAATGCTTGATCCCATTCTCGAATTTCAAGATTATTTAACGCTTCGCCCAATTTATTATCTATCAACTGAGAATAAAAATAATATGAGGGATAGGCCAAATGATCAATTATTATTTTTTCATTAGCTAAATCCTTCTCAATATAATTTATAACAGCCTTAGCATTTTCGAATTCTATATCAGTTTGTTGAGGCCCAATCTTTGGCAGATTAATAATGCATAAAAACATTAATAAATAAATTGGTAAAATTGCCAATTGCGTTTTATTAGAATTAGCGGTAATAAATTTTATTCGCAGTAGTCTTTCAAATATTTCCTGACAACCCATACCTACTATTAAAATGAGACAGGGAGCTAGAAAAAGTGACACTCTTGGTATCAAGGTAAATTTTTCAATAAACGATGCAATGAATGTAAATAAAAAGAGCAATACAATAAACAGACTGAGACGTGGATGCTTTTTTATTTTGTAAATAGAGAAAATCAATCCTGCCCAAATAAATATTTGCACTACAATGGTAAATCCGAATATTTTATTTAATAAATTCTGAAAAATATAAAAATTCGATTTCCAGTCAATGATACTTAAAAAGTAATTCTTATGAAATTCAATTAACAATTCTTGACTGGCATCATATTGCAATATTTTAAAATAATAAATCGCAAAAGAACCTAACCAAAAAACCAACAACAAGACATAATACCAAAGGTCTGATTTTAATTGATTCCTATGTAATATTAAGGTAGTAAAACCTATAGCGGCTAAAATAAATATTAGGGGCATGGACGCCCAAATAAGGATAGTGCCAAATACCAACCATTTAATAAAATTCTTTTTGTTTCTAAAATTTATAGGATAATGAATGTGAGCATATAAAAAACTCAATAGGATAAGAATGTCCGTTGAATATTGTTTGAGTTCCGTCCCATATCTCGAAAAGAGCAGTCCTACTGAAAAAATAATAATTGGAAAAAACAGAAATCTGGATGGGATATACTTTTCACTTATTTTGTAAAACAATATAATTGATAAAACAGAGGCTAAAGAAGGAATAAAACGAAGACTTAAACTGCTAATGCCAAAAATTTGAGTAATTAATTTTTCTAAACATAAAAATAATGGAGGAGCGTACTGTTCATAATCTAATGAACTAAAAAAAGCGATAAAGTCTTTCTCAATAATATTTCTTGCCAAATTGGCTTCATCAATAATTAGAGAACGATCAAATAAATATACTGCAAGCCTTAATGCACATACTCCAAGGATTAAAAGCCCATAAAATATATTTTCTTTTGAAAGTTTATTCAAACTAACTGGTAAGACTTCTTACTTTTCTTAATAAATCAATGGTCTTTTTAATGCCTTCGTCTTCTTTTAATCCTGAACCTTCATATTCGATTCCTACCCATCCATTAAAGCCAGCTTTTTTCACAATTTTCAACATCTTTAAAAAGTCGGTTTGTGTATCATCCCCATTTTCATCAAAGTCAAAAGATTTAGCACTAACCGCTTTTGCGAAAGGCATTAATTCTTCTACTCCTAAATAACGATCGTATTCTTCGACACAAGGAGCACCCCAGGGTTGCCCATTTTCTCTCTTGATACAAAAATTTCCAAAGTCTGGCAGTGTTCCACAATTCGACATATTAACGGACTTCATTACGCCTGATAACCACTTGCCGTCTGAAGAGTAGCTTCCATGATTTTCCACTATGACATTTATTTTATAATCTTTAGCAAAACTAGAAAGTCTACCAAGGCCATCAATAGCTGCGGCACCAACTTCTTCTGCTGATCCAACTCCAAATGCATTCACTCGAATAGAATGACAACCTAAGTGCTTAGCTGCCTCAACCCATTTATAATGATTTTCAATAGCTATTTTTCTTTTAGCGTCGTCAGGATCACCTAGCCCTCCTTCTCCATCAATCATAATCAGCAATTGTTTGACTCCCTGATCTGAGGCTCTCAGATTCATTTCATTCAAGTAATTTTTATTCTTTGCCTTATCCTTAAAAAACTGGTTTACATATTCGATGGCATTTAATCCAAACTCTGTTTTGGTCTTCTTTGCAAAGTCTAAATGATCCAGCTTATTTGAAAAAAATGATTTATGCAATGACCATTGTGCTAAAGAAATATTAAACCATGGATTGGCGCTAGTAGCGGCTGCTTGAGTGACTGTACTTACAGTTTTAGTGTTGCATCCAGCAAAGAATGAGTTCATCCCCAATAAACCTATGCCAGCTCCTAGCTGAGCAGATTTTTTAATAAAACTTCTTCTATTATTTTTCATACGCTAAATTTTTTACTGTTTAAATTCAATCCAATCTATACTCCCAAGAGCTCCATCATCATTGGCATCACCCACAAAATAAACATCATAAATTCCATCTTGTGGTTTGATGCTTGCCTTTAACTCTTTAAAAACATCCTTTGGATATTTCCCTGTAAATGAAACTGCTCCGATTTCTTTACCAGTAGGCCCATTTAATTTTATTCTAATAGAACCTGACCTTACTGCATTGAATTTGATATGCAGGCTCTTAATACTTGATAAGTCAATATCTTTAAACGCCAAGAATGAATTTTTCCTTATTGATAATTGATTCCCATCTAAGGCACTTCCAAATCTACTTTCCCAAACGCCTTTATCAAGATCCCTATGTTCTGCTTGGACTTTTGAATTACGCAATACTTTGTGCGCCCTATGTTTTTGAGGAGGGATGCTATTTGCGCCTTGGTCAATATAGGTATTGGAGATTATGTATCCACCAAAGGCATCTTGTCCAAGATCAGTTAGATGTGACCCACTTAATTCAAAACGCTTTTGCCTAGCAAGTGATAAAATATAAGATGCCATCTGTCGTACTTGTTCATCATCAAGACTTGGGTGCGCAGCCATCATGCTTTTACCCCAAACGCCACTGCCTCCTGTTCTAATTTTTTTTGACAAATATGTTAAAGCATTTGAATCATCAGCATATTTTTCCGCCACTTCTTTATAAGTTGGACCAATTGATTCTTTTACTTCATGATGACAGGTCCTGCAATCACTGGCATTTATTTGCCTCAAACCTTCTAACTGAGAAATTGATCCTTCCGGGAGTTGCTTCTTAGATTTTAATAGATCATGCAAATAATCTGGATTGGAAATATAAGCAATGTTTGTTATGGCATCTTTGATATTCATTTTTCCAGCAGCCTCATCTTCTTTGTCTTTTACATCAATATTATATTTGATGGGTTTATTTGGAAAGAAAAAGCTTTGATTGCCTGAGATGCCAATATTAATTTCTGGTAAATCATTTCCTACTAGCACTTTTTGCGTTGCCTTTGATGTATTCCCTTCTGAATCTTTTACCTCAAGATACATTTCGAAGACCCCATTTTCTGTAAAATTGTAATTGAAGTTTTCCTTTTCTGATAATATATCATCACTTCCAGATAATGACCAAGCATAAGTCAGTGCATCACCATCTTGATCATAACTTTCCCTAGCAGAAAATTTAACAAAAAGTGGTGTTGAACCTATAGGTTCTATGTCATAGCTAATTTGAGCTATTGGATTTCTATTACCTTCAGCGAATTCAATTCTAGACAAGCTAGCTTGAGGATTTTTTAAAAAATATCCATTACCATATTCTAATACATAGAGTGCTCCGTCTGGACCAAATTCTAACTCAACAGGACCATAAAATTCTAAATCTTCAAAGAGTCTTTCCATCTGAATCATATTTCCTTCTTCATCGAAGCTCACTGCCATGATCCAATTTCTTACCCATTCATAGATTAATAATTTGCCGTCTAAATATTCTGGAAATTTCGTTTTAGAATTTGAATACGTTACAAGTTCAGAATAATAAAATGGGCCAGCACAAGCGGATCGACCTCCCGAACCAAGGAGTGGAAATTCTTCTGAATTGCCATAGGGATACCAAATCATAGGCAACTTCGCAGGAGGCAGTATTTCATCACCTGTATTATTTGGCGATTGGTTAAGGGGTTTCTCTGGATCGAAAAGTTTACCTACTTCATCTTTTTCAAAATCTCTATCTGGATACGCGTAATTTGCGCCCACAAAATAAGGCCAACCATAGTTGCCTGCTTCTTTTGCTTGATTCCATTCATCATAACTTTGAGGACCATATTTATTTTCTTTGCCACCATCTGGACCCACATCTCCCCAATAGAGAAAATTTGTTTTTGGATCGATGGTCATCCTGAATGGATTCCTTGCACCCATGATATAAATTTCAGGTCTCCCACCAGAACCATCGGCAGGAAATAGATTTCCTTCTGGAATGGTATAGGAACCATCTTCAGTCAATTTAATTCGTAATATCTTTCCGCGCAAATCGTGGGTATTCCCTGAAGATTTCTGTGCATCAAAAGGAGCACGACCGACTCTTTCATCAATAGGTGTCATACCATCTGATTCTTTAGAACTGGTATTATCTCCAGTAGAGAGGTAAATCAATCCATCAGGACCAAATTCTACAGAGCCTCCAGAATGACAACAGGTTTCTCTTTGAACACCCACTCTTAAAATTATTTTTTCTGATGATTTACTTATCGTATCATTTTTAAAAATAAATCTTGATAGATATTGGCTGTCTATTTCGCATGGAGGCGAATAATACATGTACAAGTAATGATTGTTTTTATAATCTGGGTCCAAGGCTAAACCATGTAATCCATCCTCATAATTCCCTTCAATGCAAACATCAAAATTGGCAATGACTCTAGTTTCATTTTCATAAGGGTCATAAAGCTTCATGGATCCTCTTCTTTCTAAAAAGAGTACTTTCCTATCCGGCAAAACTACCATTTCCATTGGCTCATATAAATCGTCTGCTAATAGCACTTTTGAAAATCGTTTTGGGTCTGGTGCCTGAGGCTTTTTACATAAACTATAATTGTAGGAATTATCCCCTTGAAGCATTTTTAATATATCTCCATTAAAAGCTTGTGTATAAGCATCAATTGATTTATGGCGAACTATTTTATTTTGAGCTTTATCAGGTTTTATACTATTGACCTTAGGCAATTTATTGTAATAATCCCATTGATAATTTAGGGCAGGTTTTTCTTCAACCATAACCAGTCCACCGCCAGCTTCTGTGTAACGTTCAATTAAACTCTGAATAAATGGTGTGAAGTTGCTTAGGTCTGCTTTCAACAGAGAAAGCGAAGAGGATTTTTTTAATAAATCAACAGAAAAGTCTGATAATTCATGGAAAAGATGTACTTCATTTTGCAATGATTTGTACTTATCAATCAAAGCAATAATTGATTCATCTGTTCTATATTCATTGGGGACAAAAACGCTGTGTAAAACTTTGTCTCTCACAACACGTTCTGAATTA
>CALGNN010000053.1 GCA_937961455.1 uncultured Saprospiraceae bacterium | reverse complement strand
TTCCACCAAGGTTCCCACGGCGTCAAAAATCTTTAATCTAGCACTTTGCTTGAAATCATCTATTTGATAATTTACTGCAATGCTTCCTTGGAATGGATTTGGGAAAACTTCCAGTTCAATGCCAGATAAGACAATATCTGATACATCAAGCAGGTCAGCTTCTTCGATCACATCAAAGTTGTCAAAGCATACTTCAAGTACATCTCCTTCGCCCGGCTTATCCTCCGTGAAAACTACCAATTGGACATTGTCTAAATCTGTTGTATAGTCCAATGGAAATTTTAAAACCAACTCTGACCATTCAGCCGTGTTATCTAGCACCGTATATTGATCAATTAGGATCATATTGGTATCTGCAATGTTTAGATAAATGTTTAAAGTATCGTTACTATTGTTTCCATTATTATAAAACCAAACATTGTATCTCATTACAGGATTCGTATAAGTGCTCAAATCCATAGGAGGGGAACTCAATTCAACAAATCCATTATCTACATCAGACTGTGTTGCAGAAGCAAATTGATTACCCGTGACATAAGCCAGATTTCCTAAATCATAATCTATGTCATCATCAGGTGTAGTCCGATCACCATTTCCTCTGAAGAGTTCAAATGGATCTGCTCGTTCCCAATGACCATTCACGGTCGCTGTATTTTGTGTTCTCCATCCCAAATCTGCAAAGAAGTGATCTTGGTAGCCTTCTTCCAATTCAAAGATGATGGTATCTTTTCCAATGAATGAAGTATTAAAAATTGAGCCATGACGATGTCCCCAGCCTGCTACTAAAACATCAAAATTCTCATCTAATATTTTCTCCGTAACCATACCTTCCGCATTGGTCTGTAGACTATAACTAATGGTATCATTGTTGATCAATATTTGAACATCTTCTATGCCGACTCCAGTTGCTTCATCTACGCAAATAAAGGTCAGTTCAGTCTCTGGCTTTCTTTGTAATTGTACATCTTTGATCGTAACCAATCCTTCATTAATAGTGACCTCATGATCCTGAGCAAAATAAAATGGGTGGCTGTAATGGGCCATGTAAGTTCCCGATGCTCCTAATCCCGTTTTATATTCTCCAATACCATCTGAATTAGAAGAGTTAGGTCTCGCTCCAGTGATCGTCACGGTCGCCGCAATGATTGGATCTCCATTTTCTGCATCAGTTATCGTTCCTTCTAAGTAAGAAGCTCTTTGGTAAGTAGGTGCTAAAACGTATAAGCCGGGAGGGCCTGTTCTATTAGAGGCTAAAATATGTTCTGATGGCAAGTATGGATACACGCCCCAACATCCACCAAATCCTCCACTCTCACCCAAGTAGGTGTCATAGGCTCCAGCTTCAACCATATTGTCTGGCTTATGTGCATCAACAAATTTGACTCCGTCTGTATAATAAGACATCACCAAATAGCCTTTATAATAAAAAACATTATGAGGAATCACTCCCTCTTCTTTTGTTTCTTCTGGGCGATAGGTATCTATCAATTCGATATTACTCAAGTCTGAAATGTCATAAGCATCAATAAATGCAAAGGCTGTCTCGTCAGTGGTGAAGGCATAATTGCCATCATCAGAAAGCCAAACATTGTGTGTGAAATTAGATGTAGTATTAATCCTTGCTAATTCTACAGGATTCAATTTATCTGTCAAATCAATGATTCCAAAACCACCACTCAAATCTGCTGTATAAGCGGTATCATTTCTTACATACACATCATGCGTGTATCCGGCATAAGCCCAGTTTACATATTCTGGATTCCAAGGATCATTATTTAAATCAAAAATCAATAAGCCTCTCGGAAGGGGATTTTGACAACCAACGAGATAAAGGAAACCATTATCCTCATCGATGTAAGCATTATGACATCTTTCGAGTATGGCAGTTTCGGTTTGTCCATCCATGGTAAAAGTGATACCAGGTTTCCAAAATTTATGCACAGGATTTTGTGGGTCAGTCATATCAATGATCAATAAACCATCATCCTCTCTATCTGCTATGACATAGGCATAATTTTCGAATACTTTGATGTCCCTCCAAGTAGATGTTATTCCAGTTATTTCTGTAATAAAAACGGGGTTGGCGTGGTCTTCTAAGCTGTAAATATGTGTTCCATTAATATCAGCAACAATGGCATATTCAATTCCATTTGCATCCACATATCCCCAGATGTCGCTTCCATCTTCATTGAATTCAGTCAAAGAAATCTCCTCTAACATGAAATTTTCTTGTGCCTGAACCAGTGCACAACACAGGAATAAGCTTAAAATGTAAAATCCTTTCTTCATCTTTAATTTTTAGTACTTCAAATATAATCTTTAGTTAGCTATTATTGTTTTAATGCAATGGTCATCGTTGTAAGTCTAGAGACACATATTAATTTATCTTCCTCATTCGTGATATCAATGTTCCAAACTTGTAACTTTCTACCCAATTTGATGGGTTTTGCAACTCCGTAGACAAATCCAGATTTCGCAGATTTAAGATGATTCGCATTGATCTCTATGCCCACAGTCGATTCCTTTGACAAGTCCTCAATGCAAAAATTTGCAGCGATACTCCCAAGGGTTTCTGCTAATGCAGCTGATGCTCCCCCATGCAGTAATCCATAGGGTTGGGTGGTCCTATGGTCAACAGGCATTTTTGCCTTGATCCAATCATCGCCAAAGTCAATAATTTCGATTCCGAGGTGTCCGACCATACAATTCGTGCCACCCATATTAAGGAGCTCGGTACTCAAGTCATGTTTCCATATTTTAGCCATCTGTAGTTTGATTTATTTCTTTTTGTAAATATTGAAATAGCTGTTCGTAATCTTTTGGATGAAAAATGGGGGCTTCAACTTTTCTTAACCAAGTAAGTTGTCTCTTTGCATAACGTCTGGAATGCTGTTTTATCAATTCCACCATTTGATCTTTATCTATAGTTCCATTTAAAAAATCAAATACCTCTTTATATCCAACAGTTTGAAGCGCTTGTAAATCTTTCTGTGCATAAAAAGATTTTGCTTCTTCCACTAAGCCCATTTTCATCATCTGATCTACCCGCTGATTGATGTTTTGATAAAGCACTTCTCGATCTTTTAGTAACTTGATTTGATGTGCTTTGAATGGACGTTCGACAGTTTCTCCTACACGAATTTCTGCCAACTTTTTATTAGAAACCTCAATGAGACAAATGGCCCTGATCAGCCTGTAGGGATTTTTATGGTCAATTTGTTCATAGGCTTCTGGGTCCAATTGTTTTAAACAAAACTGTAAAAATTCGATTCCTTGACTTTCATATTTTGCTTGGTACAAATTTTTCAAAGATGCTGGAATCTCGGGCAATTCGTCAAAACCTTCCAAGGCAGCTTTAATATATAAACCTGTACCACCCACCAAGATGGCAACATCATTTTTTTCGAAATAATCATCCAGCGATTGCATCAATTCTTTTTCATACAATCCCGCTGAATAGTACTCTTGAATAGAAATATGGTTGATAAAGTGATGCACGACTTCTTTCAATTCATGTTCATCTGGCTTTGCAACGCCTATTTGTAATTCTTTATAAATCTGCCTAGAGTCTGCAGAAAATATTTCCGCTTGGAAGTCTTTGGCCAATTTTATGGCAGTATTCGTTTTGCCAACAGCCGTTGGCCCATGAATGACGATTAGATGTTTTGTACTTGTTGACATTAAATAGCTTTCAAGATTCTTTCAAAACAATAAGATGATTAATTTTGTTGGCTGCAAGTTAGTAGATATTAGATGATTTATAAGTTTCTCAGACAGATTGCAAAGTGGACCTTGCTGATTTATTTCAGGAAGTTGTATGTGCTACATGCTGATAAAATACCTAAGGATCGTCCCATGATTCTAGCCGCAAATCATCCTACCGCTTTTCTAGAACCCTGCCTTTTTGCGACCATGTATCCCAGAGAACTCCATTTCATGGTGAGAGGTGATATGTTTGAAAAAAAATGGTTGAAAGGTTTGCTCGTCCATACCAATCAAATTCCCATATTTCGAGCGAAAGATGGATTTAGCAAACTGCGTAATAATGTAGATATTTTTGATAGATGCTATAAAGTGCTCAGCGAAGATAATGGCATTCTTATTTTTTCGGAATCCACCACAGTCCTGACCAAACGATTAAGACCTTTGAAAAAAGGGACCGCAAAAATGGCTTTTGGTGCCTTGGATTCGTTTCCTGATTTGGATCTATGCATATTACCGGTCGGAGTGAATTATAGTGACCCAAGCTATTTTTGGAATGATGTGATCCTTGATATTGGAGAACCGATCAGCGTCCAAGATTATTTTGGGTCTTATAAAGAAAACCCCAACGAAGCCATTCAATCCATTACGCAAGAATTGGAAAAGCGCATGGAAGTCCTGGTGGCTAATTTTGATGATAAGGATGATGAAGAAGCCATCCTTCAAATGCAATTGATTAATCAAACTGACAGGGCTAGAAAATTTAGTCCGAAAGTAATTAGGAAGACCGATGATCGAGTGCTAAAAGATCGTAAAATTTCACGTCGTTTTAATCAACTAGATGGGACAGAAAAACAGGCGCTCAAAGAAAGATTGTCAAACTACTTTAGCAAAATAAAAAACTTGGGTGTCTCTGATAATATCATCAAAGAATCTGGAAATCATACTTTCCAAAGATTGATTTTGAGCTTGTTGCTTTTTATTCCCATGTTGATAGCAACAGTGATTTTTGGACCTCCCATTAAAATCACAGAATTACTGGTAAAAAAGATTGTCAAGAAAGAAGCCTTTGTTGGTTCCATGAAATTTTCATTGGGCTTTCCCATTTTCATTTTTTATGGATTGATTGTATTGGCTGTTAGTATGATCTTGTTTTCTTATTGGGGCTTGCTCAGCGTTGTCCTCATATTAATTGTTGCCTATTATGCCGTCCCATATTGGCACTATTTTTCAGATACGATGGCTTCATTGCGATACGGTAGGCTAGAAAATTCTCAGAAGGAATTCTTTGCCAAAGAACGCAATTATTTCAGTCAGTGGATTGATAAACTTGGCTAGAAAAGGGTTTGTGAATCGTCAAGGTTGCTTAATGTAAGCTTACTGCCATCAATTTATTGAAACACATAAGGCTAAAGGGCTAAAAAGCCAAAAAGCCAAAAAGCTAAAAAGCTAAAAAGCTAAATAGCCAAACACCTAAAAAACCAAACACCTAAATTACTGACTTATCAATCAAGAAATCTTTTATGCCTTTTGTGCAAACTTTTGTGTCTTTTGTGTTTCAAAAAAAATGACACCGTTTTTGAAGTACAAAGTTCTTAAAGAATGCACTTCTTCCCCGTCTATTGCTTAATTTCAAATAAAACAATCGGACACATGAAATATCTAAGTGCGTTATTATGTATTTGTTTGCTGAGCATATCTTGCAATTCGAATAATGTAAATTCAGAAAATCAACGTTCTGTTACAGAAACAGAAAAGCCGGACTATGCCATCGCCATTCATGGAGGTGCGGGAACCATCCTAAAGGCGAATATGAGTGATGAGAAAGAACAGGAATATCGCCTAGCATTAAATCAAGCACTAGATATTGGCGAAAGCATTTTAAAGGAAGGGGGATCGAGTTTGGATGCCATAGAAAAGACCATACATTTTATGGAAAATTCTCCCTTGTTTAATGCAGGGAAAGGCGCCGTATTTACCAATGCTGGAAAGAATGAATTAGACGCTTCCATCATGTTTGGCAAAGATCAGAATGCTGGAGCCGTGGGAGGAGTTACCAATGTTAAAAATCCCATTTCAGCTGCTCGGGCTGTCATGGAAAAGTCATCACACGTTTTATTAACGGGAATCGGGGCAGAGCAATTTGCCAAGGAGCAAAATTTAGAGATTGTGGATCCTTCTTATTTTTACACACAAAGAAGATTTGAATCCATGGAAAAAGCCAAAGCACGAGATGTCATGACCGCAGATGAAAAGCATGGAACCGTCGGTTGTGTGGCCCTTGATAAAAATGGCAACATCGCTGCGGGTACTTCTACGGGTGGTATGACCAATAAAAAATACAATCGTATCGGAGACAGTCCGATCATCGGAGCTGGTACCTATGCAGATAATGCGACCTGTGCAGTGAGCGCTACTGGGCACGGTGAATATTTTATTCGATATGCAGTTGCGCATGATATTGCTGCACGCATGGCCTATGGTGGTAAGAGTCTGGATGAAGCAGCAAGAGAAGTGGTTATGGACAAATTAGTAGAAAAGGGCGGCACAGGTGGTGTGATCGCCATGGATGCTAATGGCAACATCAGTATGCCTTTCAATACAGAAGGAATGTATAGAGGTTTTGCCAAACCGGGAGAAAGAGCCATTGCTATTTACGGCTTGGATTGATGAATATCGAAGTCAATGAACATATCGTCTTAAAAAGGAATGATGAAACTGCCATTCCATCCTTGGTAAAGTATTTAAATGATCCCACCATTTATGCGAATACCTTAAAAATACCGAGCCCTTATCATACTGAAGATGGCGCGACATTTTTAAAACTATGCGATGATTTTGAAGCGGAGCATGGCAAGCAAAATGATTGGGGGATCTACAAAGAAGACGAATTGATCGGAGGAATTGGCCTTTTATTCAACCATGGAGTAGATTCGCATAAATCGGAATTTGGTTATTGGTTGGCAGCACCATTTAGAGGACAGGGCATTATGACTCAGGTGGTCAATCGCTTTGCCACTTTTTGTTTTAATGATTACAAATTAGTGCGCTTGGAAGCGCAAGTGTTTGTTGATAATCCAGCTTCCGCCAAGGTCTTAGAAAAAGCAGGTTTTAAAAATTTGGGACTGCATCGCAAGGCGCACAAGAAAAATGGCGAATATATCGATGCCTTATTTTTTGAAAGGGTCCATGCTTATTGATCAGCCTTTAATTCATTAACACGATTGGGGTAATCTGTAATAATACCATCGACGCCCAATTGCAATAAATGGATCATGTCTATTTTCTTATTGACGGTCCATGGTATTAAAAGCATGCCTTCTTTTTTACATTTAGCGACTAGATCAGCATCAACTTGTGGGAAATAAGGACTGTATACATCTGGAGTAAAACCCAGGAGTTTCATATTCTCTTCGAAGCTGTTCGTGTTTTCTACCAAATAAACCAATGAGGCATTTCCATCTAACTGGCGAACGGCCTTCAAGCTTCTGACATCAAAACTTTGTATGGTCGCATCGATCTCCCATTTCTTGATTTCAGCTAATAGAATTTTGGCAAACTCCATCGGAGGCGGCGTGAATGTATCATCCCAATCTGTTTTACTTTTAATCTCGATATTAAAACGAGGCATGGGCATATTCTTGGCTTTGACATAGGCTTCAACGAATTTGACCAACTCTTCAAGGGAAGGTTTGTAAGCAGCCATTTTCTTTTGATCGGGAAATCTTGGATGGGGTCTACGGCCTACATCATATTGTTTGATCTCTTCATAGCTCATGTCCATGATCTTATGTGCTTTTGGATCTGTAATGGCATTGCCCTCAGGGTCCGTTGAGATGTGTTCGTCAAACCAAGGTTCATGAGAAATGATCACCTTGCCATCTTTCGAAATGGCAGCATCCATTTCAAGTGTGTTCATTTTTTCATCCAAGGCTTTGATGAATGCGGGGATCGTATTTTCAGGCATGATGCCTCTGGCACCACGATGGCCTTGCCAATCAAAATTTTCAGGAATATGGAATGCAGTATCTGACATACACGAAATTGAACAAATTAATACAAGACACGAAATAATTATTTTAGTTTGCATATATATTATTTATGAATGACAGAAAATTGCTTTCCTGATTTTATTTTTGTGGGCGTAGGGAAGGGTGGTACCACTTCGATGTATCATTATCTGCATGCACATCCACAAGTCTTTCTCCCGCCCATCAAAGAGACGAATTTCTTCATTACGCCATTCTTAGCATTTGATGAACTTAGGGAAGATTTTCAGCATTCCATAAAAATTGATATAAAGAAATATTTAAATTCTTCCATGCCTTATCGGCATCATGCCTGGATTGATCAGGCAGAGGATTACCAGGCCTTATTTAAAAATAAAACAGCGGATCAAATATCGGGGGAAGTTTGCCCTTCCTATTTTTTCGAACATAGGTCTTTTTCAGCCATAGCAAAATCGTCAAGGCAAACAAAGATTGTATTAATATTGCGGCATCCCGTAGCGCGCTTATTTTCTCAGTATAAAATGAATGTGAGAGATGGAAGAGACGTAGCCGATGATTTTATGACGGAGATCATAAGGGATTATCAGAAGACGAAAAAAGGTTATGGCATCTCTTATAATTATGTAGAAGGGAGTTTGTATGCGGCAAGTCTGCGTGCCTTGTTTGAACAATTTGATCAAAAACAAATCAAGATCTTATACTATGAACAATTGCAAAAAGATACGCAAGGCTTACTCCGCGAGCTGGCGCAATTCTTAGAGATTGATCCCAAGGGTTTTCCAGAAAAATTGGAAGTCTTCAATGAGTCGGGCAAGCCCAAGAATGAAAGTTTGAATAAAATGATCAAGCAAAGTAGATGGATCGCTTTGCTAAAAGATGTGATTCCGACAGGCATA
>CALGNN010000052.1 GCA_937961455.1 uncultured Saprospiraceae bacterium | reverse complement strand
ATTGATACTTCAAGATCAATTACAATAAAACGTTATTAAAATGAAAAAATTTAAAAACTTAATGTTAGGCCTCACTTTAGGCTTAGTTTTTATGAGCTTCAGCTCATTTGCACAGGTTACTGTGATTGCAAACGGAAATACGGGTATTGGACTTAGTAATCCTACAGAAAAATTGGAAGTAAGTGATGATGTAAAAGCTGAAGGTTTTATTCTTGAAAAAACGGGTGCTTCTGGATCTATGTTATTTCACAGAACAGATGCTTCTGCTTTCGTAATGGGTGCTGGTGTACAAGCTGGTTTCTCATGGGATGAGGCTTTCAACTTTGAATGGAGAACTCAGCCTAGAGCTAACATATTGAATCGTCAGGTATCTACTGGATCTCTTGTATTTAAGTGCATGGGTGCTACAGGTAGAATTGGTATCGGAAGAAACCAACCTGTTGAATTATTAGATGTTAATGGTTCTATTAGATATAATGGTTCTTCATACAACGCTTCTGATAAAAGACTTAAGCAAAACATCAACAAATTTACTTACGGTTTAGACGAGGTATTACAGTTGAATGCTGTTACTTATGAGTACAATGGAAAAGCTGATATCAAAGAAGCTGGAAGAGAGCACGTTGGTTTAGTAGCTCAAAACTTACAAGAAGTTGCACCTACATTAGTAAAAGAATTCGAACATGTTGAGTATGCTGATGACGCTCAAACTGTTGAGAAGTCTAAAGATGTTTACTTATCAGTTAATGAATCTGCTATCAAGTATATGTTGATTAATGCAGTTCAACAACAGCAAGAAATCATCGAAGCTAAAGAAGAAAGAATTGCTAATCTTGAAGAAAAAATGGCTCAGTTAGAAGAATTAGTTACAATGTCAATTGCTAACGGAAATACTTCTACTACCATTAACCAAAGTGAAGTTACTCTTGAGTACTCTGAAGTTGCTGAGTTAGGACAAAACAGACCTAATCCTTTTAACGGAGTTACTAGCGTAGATTATAACATTCCTACAAACTCTGAGAATGCTTCTATCAATATCTTCAACGTTGAAGGTAAATTAATGAAAACAGTAGAAGTTGATCACACAGGAGTTGGTGTTTTAACTATCAATGCAAGTGACATTCCTGCTGGAACTTATTCTTACCAACTTATCGTTGATGGTCAAATCATTGACGCTAAGAAAATGGTTCTTGCTAACTAATATTAGTAAAAAAAGAATTTAGAAAAACCATTGTGGCTTAATTGCCACAATGGTTTTTTTTATTTATACCCTCTTTCAATTGTTCTTAGAAACCTTACAATTACGTACTTTTGAATAAAATGCGCACGCTAGATGAATGGTGAGTAACAATTCAAATATTTACAATAAACTTTGGCCCGTTCTTCTCTTACCTGTATTGTTTTTCATACGATATCATGATGCTATTATAAACAATAAGATTTTTGGACACTCCAAGGATCATATATATTTATTAGGACCTAGTTTCTTTAAAGTAAATAAAGTTTATCAAGCTGGAGAAACTCCCATCTTTATACCTGAGTTACTCGCTGGAATTCCGTTTTTTGATAGCGCACTGTTTTCAATTACTTATCCATTTTACTTTCTTCAAATAGCAAACTATGAAGTAGGAATTTCTAGTTTAGAAATGATCAGCTTCGTTGTGCTTTTCCATCTTTTTATATTGTTTGCAGGCACCTTTGTCCTCTTGAGAGCCATTAATATAAAAAATTGGATCGCCCTTTTTGCTGCCTGTATACCCATCATTGCCATGAATACCGCTAGGAATACAGCATGGGTAATAGCAATAGCCGGTTATGCGTGGATTCCTTTATTTTTTGCAGGTATCATAATGATCCTTGATAAAAAAAGAAATCTCTTAGGCGTATGTCTTCTAGCCTTATCCAGCATGGGCTTTTTAGCTAAACCTGCTCAAACAACCATCTTGGCCATCTTTTTTGGAATGGTCATCGTGTTGTATGGTTTGTGGAAAAAACGAAATGACATTAAAACCCATCTCCAATATTTCTCTTTAGCAGGTGTTTTAATTCTAGCCATTAATTTCGTTGGTATTGTAATTATGTTCATGAATTTCGGTGACAAAATGCGCTTTACACCTAGCGGTCCAGTATACGGTCATCAAAAAATCAATCAAGAAGCTTTTGATGCCTTTGTTGAATTCCATGAAGTTCCAAGTTATTTAATATTTAAAGGTATTGAATTTGGACCCGGACATCCTTACGTGGGTCCTTTTGCATTAATTTTAGGACTTCTTGGACTTGGATATTTTTTCTATCGAAAGCGTGCTCAATTACACTGGAGCATATCTGTATTCTCATACTTTTTTATTGCTTGCTTTCTACTAGCCTTCGGAAAAGAAACCCCATTATTTAATATACATTATTACACCCCTCTTCTAGATAAAATTAGAGAACCTGTACGATTTCTATTTATTGGCAACATTGCCCTCTCAGTCTTATGTGGTGTAGGTCTTCAATTTTTATACGAAAAAAGTGAATCACTACCTAAATGGCTGGCTCCAAGTTTATTTTTCATTATCTCATCAATCTTGACTTTTCAGCTGCATATCACCAATTCATTTTCAATAGTGTATTTTATTATACCATTCGCGATAATTATGATTGCACTCTTTCTCGTAAAACGAAAGTCTGTAATACATTCAATAGCCATTTTAGCCTTAATCATAGCCAATTTTATCATCATCCCAAGTGGCCGATATGGTAAAGTTGAAAATAGCGGAGTTAATAAAATTGAAAATGTAAAATCAATGGATATTTTGGACCAATTGTCGCACGAACCAGATGCAAAAACATATAGGTTCGTAGCCAATGACAAGGTACTTGCTGATGGCAAATGGGCCCAAAATGGACTTTACTTTGGAATGAAAAGTTTTTACGCAAGTATTACCCCTCTTCCTGGGCAACAATTTAAAGAAATTTATAATAGCGATAAATTTTACTTCTACAGATCACTATGGGGTGCGAAATATCATATTTTCCCAAATGACGCAAAGCCCAGTTCTGTCTTATATAAAAAGACAAACATTAAAAATGAACGTTACACAGCTTACGAAAATCCAAGGGCAAAGAAGGATTTTTACATGGTCAATAAAATAAAAAAATTCGAAGGAAGTATTAATCAGTTTAAAGAACACCTTGAAGAAAAGAAAGATTTCCTTCCCTCACAATGTTATTTAAATGAAACCCACTTTAAAGAATACTTTCCCAAATTTAAAAACAGTAAAAAACTAGTGTACGACATACAAAATATCGTTCGAAAAAATAATTCAAGTGAATTTCAAATTTCAAATGAAGAAGCTGGTATTCTAGTAATAAATGAATATTATAACGAAGATTGGAAAATTAGTATAGATGGCACAATGCACATACCTATTCCAGTAAACATGAATCAAATGGGTATATACCTGGAAAAGGGTGTCCACAAAGTTCAAATGAATTTTGAACCCGCTTATTTTCAAATTGCTTACTATTTACAAAAATTTGCTTTCTTGGTCTTAATAGGATTATTTGGATTCTACTTTTTTAAAAAACGAAATGAATAGTATCGAAAATGCAATAAAATGGGCTTGTGGAGTTCTGTTGATTGGCGTCATTGGATACTTCTATTGGTTTATTTTTCAGTATTCTTTTAATTCCTTTTTTGCCCCAGATGACGCTAAGATTTTTATTAAACAACATCTACAGTTTAAAAATAGAGGTATTGGGAATATTTTTCAATATCTGTTATCTGTAAGTCTTTATCCACACCCTAAACTTACGGCAAGATTATTTGCGCTATTATCAGAGCTATTCACGGGGGCTATTAATTTCCGATTTATACAAATCATTGGCAATACAGGTATATTCTTACTACTGTTATGTTTGCGAAAGGTAATGAATCTGAAGTATAACTTTGTTCCGATTCTTTGCATCGCATTTTTATTATTCATACCAATTCAAAATACATTTTGGACCATATCTATAGCAAGTCTACCATGGTTATTTATTTTCATTTTACTTTCTAGCCATTATTTTACTCAAGGTAAAATAGGACTGTCAATACTATTTACTTTTATAACTGTATTTACTTCTGGCCAAGGATTCTTGATATTGCCGGTAATAGGCATTATTTGGCTTAGTCGAATCATCAAAAATAAGTCTGTTCAAAAAAATGATATTATCTGGATTGTTGGTTCACTTGCAATTACCCTATTTTTTTACTTGTTAATAGTATCTAACAAGACTTTTTCTGGTGAAGAAGCTGCAACAGTTGTTGAACACAAAGGGACCCTATCAGAATATACCAAAACCTATTTTTCGTTTTTTTCAAGTTCAATAATAAGATCTTTTCAAGATTTTTCATTTAGCAAAAACTTGGGTTTAACTGTAGGTCTATCCATTTTTGGAATGCTAATGTTCCTTGCTTGGTACACTTGGAAAAATCCTAAAAAGAAAGGAAATCAAGAATTATGGATGTTTGCAATTTACTTCATTCTATTGGGTAGTTTGGCTGTATTCACAAGATTGAGCGACAAAGTCTCTGATCAATTCAGCATTCCAGCTAGATATGAGATCCACTCTATAATGTTTCTTGTTTGTACCGTTTCATTAATTATCATCAATTTCTTTGATAGAAAATGGGTGAAGTATTCCACCTTAATAGCGACTGCTTTCCTTTATATTAACAAAGCCCAATCGAATTTTGAGTTTTATGCGGATATTAAAGACAGAAATTATAGAATACTGCGTGATGTGCTTACAGGTGATACCAGACACAATAAAAATGGAGAACAATTATATAAAATAATGGACAATGCCTTAGAAAAGGATTTATACAAAATCCCAAGCGAGGCACTTTCTGGCTTTATTGACTCTAAGCAAGACTCAAATTTACCAGCTCAAAATACACTAAGTGTCAATCAAATTAGAAAGGGTAAAATAGAAAACGATAAAAACATTCTTTACATAAGCTGGTATTATTTTAATTCGGTTAACAGTTCTACCCCTTATCAAAAATTCATGCTACTTGATCAGTCAACACAAGAGCGATTTTACTTCACTGTCTATCAAGACTATAGATTGAATGATAAAGAGAAAATTAGATTTGCAAATAAAATTAAAGAACGAAAATTGCCTATCTATCACGACGTATTACTCCAAAAATCAGCCTTTCCATTTTTAAAAGGGAATTATACAGCTTTTGCTGTCATAAACCTTAACGGTCACGAAATTACACATAGATTAAAAAAGAATATTACCTTTGATCTCTAGTAATTAAGCTGAATAATGACACATATTAATACGGGAATCAGAAAAATATTGGAGAACCCTCTGATATATAATCTGTTCCATAATATTACAGGAGGTAATGCCTTTAGAAAGCATTATTTCTCCACTTACTTTGACCTTCCAAAAGGGGCAAAAGTTTTAGATATTGGATGTGGTTCAGGTGTAATGCTTGAGAATATTAAGCAACACATCAATTACTATGGGATTGATTTTGAAAAAAGCTATATAGACTTTTGTAAAGAAAAATATGGTGACAGAGGTAATTTCATTCATGAAACTGTAGGAGCATCACTTAGGGAGGAATGGTTTGATTACTTTGATGCTGTTAATGCTCACGGCCTCCTACATCATCTATCAGATGCTGATGGAGCAACTTTAATTGAAACGGCTCAAAAATATTTAAAGCCTGGAGGATATTTAGTAACCTTTGATACAACATACCACGACAATCAATCTTCCATATCAAAATGGTTTGTTTCAAAAGATCGAGGACAAAATGTTAAACACACTGAGGAATATTTAGAACTTGCATCTAACTATTTTCAAAAAATAGACTCAAAACTTTTTACCAATTATAGCAAATTACCCTACAGTGCATTTGCCATGAAAATGACTAAGTAATCCTAATGAAAGCTAGTAAATCTAAGTTTTACTATTTCAACGTAAAAAATAAACTGAAACTGTTTAAGGACAACCCTAAACACATTCTTTTTTATGTTGATCGGTTTATGAAATACAACAGTTTAAAAGACTTTTCTACTTTTATCATCAGCTACCCAAAATCAGGAAGAACTTGGTTGCAGAAAATGATAGTGGAAGCTGTGCGTCTAGAATACCATCTTGAAAATGAAATTTTAGATGTTTCAAGTCTTTCAAAACATACAGCCCATTTTCCATCAATGCTTTCAACTCATGCAAAATCTTCCTGGGAAGAACTCATTAGGAATCAAGAAGAAATTAAAAAAGATGACTTCGATGATTATAAACATGCTCGTTCCATCTTTTTAATAAGGGACCCACGTGATGTATTAGTGTCTCAATATTACCATATCAAATTAAGAACAGCATTTAGTACTTTTGATAAGACTGAAATGATTTTAAATCCAAATGTTGGGATTTATAAGATCATACATTTTATGAATAAGTGGCTGTCCTTTACCCACCAGCATCCTGACAAAATCACTATGATCAGCTACGAAGAAATGAAGGCTGATGCCAATCACATTTTAAGCAGCTTTTTTAATTGGTTTGACATTCCTATTTCAAAAGAAAATGTTGACCTCGCGGTAGAACGATGCAGTTTAAAAAATATGAAGAAAAATCAATCTTCAGAAGCCAATAATAATCCCTGGACAAAAACAAACGATAAGAAAAATGAAAATAGTTTTCAAACACGAAAAGGCTTAATTGGTGAGCATAAAGATTTCTTTAGTTCAGAGGAATTAAAAACTATTGAACAGGTAATTGCAGATAATTTGGATCCTAGATTTCCTTATTTTAATAATTAATTCTGAAGACCATGGAAAATATTTACCTTTCTACCATAACACCTGTTTACAATGGAGCAAAGTATCTTCCAGAGTTAGTTAAGCAACTATCTGAATTCAAAAATCAACTGAAAGATTACGAGCCCATCAAACTCGTTGAATCTATTTTTGTCCTTGATTCTCCTATTGACAATTCAGCAGAAGTCTTGGAAGAATTAAATAAAAAATATGACTGGGTAAAAGTCATTACCTTATCAAAAAACTTTGGACAGCATCCTGCCACTATTGCTGGCATCCTCCATTCTTCAGGAGACTGGCTTGTAAGTTTAGATGAAGATTTGCAGCATCGTCCGAAAGACATTTTAAAACTCTTAGCTAAGACCGTAAGAGAGAAAGCTGATGTTTGCTATGCAAACCCTAAAAAAAATACACATGCATCCATTGTAAAAGATTACTTAGCACGATGGTTTAAAAAAAGCATAACTATAATACTAGGCAACAAGAATGTCCAATACTTTAACAGCTTTAGATTGATTAGAGGCAATATTGGCCGAGCAGCTGCAAGTGTATGTAGACATGAGACTTATTTCGATATTGCCTTGAGTTGGTTTACCAACAGAGTATGTTATGTACTCACTGACTTAATTGATAATAGGAATCAAAGTAATGAAGGTAGTGGCTACACTTTATGGGGTTTGGTAAGACATGCTAAAAGAATGCTTATGTCTTCAAAGATTAAATTCCTAAGAATTGGTATTCCTATTGGAATTCTTGCTTTCTTTTTAAGTCTAGGATTAGGAGCTTATGCACTCTTAAGTAGGCTCATGAATGTATCTTCAGAAATTCATAGAGGCTGGGCATCCACTATTCTCGTCATCTTATTCTTTAGTGGTCTCATTTCATTATTAATAGGCTTTACTTTAGAAACCGTTTCCGACTTATTAGTGAATGCCAATGGAAAACCAACTTATTTCACGATTGATAGATCTAAGGATGAAAAGTTGAAGGAAGTTTTAAAAAAAATAGATCTTGATTAGTTATACAATTCCAGAAAAGAATAAATTAATTTTTCATTTTGGTCAAGGACTTGTAGGATCCGCGATAGAAAAGTCTATATTAAATAATGGAGCTTTCGCAATTAAGAAGAAGCATCATCAACATACTTGGGAGGATAATGCTACAAACATCTCACGTATAAATGCATACTTAGAAGAAGAATGCAATAATTCCATTCAAGATATACAGTTTATTTGGAGCGCAGGGAAATGTGGTTTTTCTGCAACAGAAGCAGAGACATCTATTGAACTTGCTTTCTTTGGTAATATCTTCAATCAAATAAGTCATTTTATAAAAAAGTATAATGCAGCTAAGACTTCTTTTCATCTCATAAGTTCTGCTGGAGGCCTATTTGAAAAATCAAGACTAACTAAAATAAATGATGAACCTCAGATTGCAAGGCCTTATGGTCACTTAAAAAAGAATCAAGAAGCTATTGTCTTAGCTTCAAAGGCATTTAAACATAAACATATTTATAGATTAAGCTCTGTGTATTCTAATCACAATTTAAGTGGAAGATTAGGATTGATTACTACGCTGATTAAAAATGGCATCCAACATAAAGTTTCAAAAATAACTGGATCAGAAAATACACTAAGAGATTATATTCTAGACGATGACATCGCAAATTTCATTAGGAACATCATTTTATTTGATTTACCTGCAAATGAGATTAACTTTGTTGTCAGTGGAAAAGCTTCATCATTGATGGAAATTCGAAGGAAAATTGAAAATATGATTAACCAAAAATTATACCTTCAGTACAGCTTAAATAAATCAAATTCAAGAGACATTTGTTTTTCAAAGGATACCGTGCCAAAGGAGTTAGAAATTAGTCCTTTAGAAACAAATATGAAAATACTATTTAATAATATTATCAAACAAGACATATGAATGAATTGTATTACAAAGAATATTACCACTTAGAAAGAGAGCATTGGTTTTTTCTAGCACGTAATAACATTATTCTAAATCACCTTTCTAAAATCACAGAAAAAGGAAAAAAATATAAGGTATTAAATATAGGTGTTGCAACTGGTAGAACTTCACAGCTCCTTGAAGAATTCGGAAAAGTAAAATCAGTAGAATTTGATGAGGTCTGTTTTAATTTTACTAAAAATAATGTTCCTGATATTGATATCATTCGTGGATCAATATTAGAACTTCCTTTCGAAGATGAAAGCTATGATATCGTGTGTGCGTTTGATGTTATTGAACATGTAGAAGATGATGCCCTTGCCGTGAAAGAAATGAAGCGGGTATGTAGCAAAAATGGGATCGTTTATGTCTCTGTTCCTGCATTTAATTTTCTTTGGAGTGCGCACGATGATGTCAATATGCACGAGCGTAGATATACTAAGAAAATGCTTTATAATTTATTTGAGGATAAACATAAGATTCTTTATTTCAGCTATTTTAATTTCTGGTTATTTTTCCCTATTGCCGCATATAGAGTACTTTCGACCGTCTTAGGTGGAAGGAAAAAAACTGAAGATACCGCTGGTTCTGATTTTGATGTTGCGAAGGGTTCATTCTATCAGAAAGTCTTTTATAAAATATTTAATTCTGAGAATTTCTTTATAAATAATAAAATCCGCCTTCCTGTAGGAGTATCAGCTTTATTGAGTTGGACAAAATCAAATGTATAAGCTTGGCTGATTTCAATTTTTCAAATAAAATAGTAAAACAAGTAGGATCTTTTGGTGTAGTAGGATTAACGCTTACTATTGGAAGCTTAATTGTCTATTACATTCTATTGACTGTATTTGAATTACCGCTTTATCCAGTTTACGTTTGCGTCTACTTAGTCACAGTAATATTCTCATATGTACTAAATGCAAAGTATACATTTAAAAAAGAACGCAATACTAAAGATTTACTTAAGTATGGCGCTATTTATATTATAGGTCTAATGTTCGGTATTCTACTACTTAAAGGAATTAAATATTATACTCCCGTAAGTAATTTTATTGCAGTAATTTTTTCAATTCCACCTAGAATACTCCTTACCTTTTTAGCTTCTAAATTGATTGTATTTAAAAATTAAACTGGGCATTTTCTTAAAACCTTGGAATTATTCTTTTTAGAAAAAAGCTGATACATGCTGTTACCTGATTTTGCGATTTTATCAGATTTAATAGACATATTTGACCATTTACCATCTTTTAAACTAAATACCGAATTCCCTTTCTTGGTTTTCTTTACACCATAAATGCTGGTTCCATCAAGGCAAAAATCAACAAAATCAGATTGCGGCAAGTTTTCAAATTTACCATTATTGAGTTTTGCAATAACACCCATTTTTTTGCCCTTTGACTTTAAGACATAAACTTCACCAGAGCTACTTACTTCTAATTTACTTGCATCTCCTGCATTGATTACCTTTGACCATTTATCATCTTTATAGGTCATTAAACTAGAATTAGTTGCCCCTTGCTTTTTAGATAATGCATAGATTGTACCGTTGGCTGTAGCAGATGCAGAAACGAAGTTTTTACCTGCAATGGATTTCCATTTTTCACCTTCTAATACACTGATGGTACCCTTTTTTGATTTTGTATCTCTGACGCTATATATTTTACCATTAGCCCCTGAATTTATATCACTTATTCCTGAACCTGGAAGATTCTCCCATTTTGATTCTTTGGTATTGTATTTAACAACGATTCCTTTTTTATTATTTAAATCTCTGATCGCATATAAATTATCTCCACTGGTAAGTACAATATCTTGAATACCTTTTGCTGTAAGTTTTAGGCACTCTCCATTTGTCGTGTTCGTCTTACTAGATGTACTACTTTTTTTTGCACCATCTGATCCGCAGCTCGCAATCATCATTCCTAAAAAAGTAATAAATAATAAATTATTTAATTTCTTCATAACCTAATTGTTTTTCTAGTTTAAAGTCTAATATTTTGTTTACATAATTTAAATCCTTGGAATTATATTTTTCCATGTACTTCTTTTCCTTGTAATAGTCCAACCTGTCAAAGCTTAATTTAGGGTCCTTACCATGATAAGATGAAGAATTCTTAAACGTCTTCTTCAATTTTAAATTGTAGGGTGCTAATTTACTTTGTAGGACGCTGTGTGGGTCCGTAATTAATTCTTCATATTGAAGATAAATTACATTTTTAACGTGTTGCTGTAATCTAAGAAAACGAAGATTCTTTCCATTCCTTAAATGAACAACACTTTGAAATCGTTTTTTAGTGTGTGGATTCCATTCTCGAATCATTTCTTCTTCTGGTTTCAATGGATCCTTATCTAAGTTTTTTGCTCTTATTTGATAAGACTTGCCTTTATAACAAACCCATTCTTCTCTAATAAAATCTGAAAAATCCATGAAGTACAACTGAGGGGCATGATGGGGTTTGTTATGCATAGATGAAATCCATGAATAGGGGTTTTTAAAAATACATATAAAAACTACCTCATCTGTGGATTCTGCGTTAATCAACTTCAAATTGGTAAAGCCATGCTTCCACCCATATTTATAACCGATCTCAATTTTATCTTCAAGATTATCCTCTAGCAATTTGTGCAAAAAATTTGTGCCAGAATTTCGCTCACCATAAATTTGTATATAATCTATTTCAGGCATCGACTAAATTCTTTTTATAGATGTCTAAAGCAAATTGGTAAAGAGAAATATCATGTTTATGATTTTCTCTTATAATTTCTATCACTTCCTCATCCAACTCATACTTAGATGATTTATTGGTATTCGCCTCAGGAAAATCCATTTGGAGATTAATCCAATCAGGTGACTTTTTTCTCAAATCATCCAATGACACATTGATATATTCTAGAATACCAAAACACTGATATTCATAAAGAAGATTGTACTTCGCAATTTTCAACATATTATCTAAACCCACAATCTTAATATGTTTGATATTAGAAAGATACTTCACTTGGATATTTGAAATCCGTTTTAATAATTGAATTAACTTATCTTTCTTAATATCATTTAGCATGACACCTTTCAGGTTGTCATAGCCATTTTTATAATAGAAAAAATTGTAGTGTGATATAAACCTTGCTACAGGTTCTCGCAAAATGGTAAAGTAAAATGGCTTATCGATATCTAAACCATATTGATTTTCGACATTATATTGGGCATGAGTAGCAAGTACTTTAATTTTTTGCTTTTTCACATCTGCCAACTCATCATCTGTTAATTGTGGAATATTCTTATCATTGCTTAAGCCATTGCAGCCTGGGATGTAAATGGTATTCTTATCGACGCCACTTGCGATTGCACTGTCATTTATATAATTCCTAAAACTCGTTCCGCCACATTTAGGAATGTGTGTATAAATAAAACTATTATAGATTCTATTCATTAGTTTAATTGCTCAATTTTATTTTGAATGGATTTAAGGTTTTTCTTATGCTTATTGAGAAATTTTTCAAAATTTACTTTTTGATAAGCTTTGAATCCGGTGTTTTCATCTGTCCCAGAGGTTCCTCCCTCATCATGGAAAATAATACTATGAGGCGTTACTACAGTCCCCAAACCATTTTCCCAACCTGTATAACAGAGGTCACTATCTTCACAATAACAAGGATGAAATTGCTCATCAAACATGCCTACTTTTTCAATGGTGCTTCTTTTTATATAAAGGGAACAACCAGAAACATATCCTACATATCTAATCTTCTTAAACTCTGGTTTGTCTGGATCATCAAATTTTCCAATATTTCTTCCAGTTCCATCTTCATATAACTCCGATCCATACTCCTGAAGTCTTCCATCTGGGTATAAAATTTTTGATCCAGAAAAACCGATCTCATTCGAAGCATAGGCCGCATCATACAATGCATATAGCCAGTTTTCTGTCACATATACATCATTGTTAACTAATACTACGTCGTTTTCTGGAAACATCTTCATCATATTATTATTCGGCTTGACGAAGACTTCATTTTCTTTAGAAAGTATGGGAATAATCTTTTTATTAATGCTAGAGGCCGCAGTTAAATATTCTTGAGTCCCATCTTCACAACCATTGGAATGCACTAAAATTTTGTAATTGGGGTATTTTGTATTTCCCTCTATAGATTCTATACATCTCTTGAGTAAATCAATTCTATTCCAAGTGACGATACATATTGACACTTCTGGCAGTATAGAATTGAACATACGCTTTTGCACGACGTCAGGTCCTACCAATTTGTAAAGATTCGATTGTGCATTTTTTGCAATATCCCCAATTGACGTATTCCTGTGCATCAGTTCAATAATGCCCTGAGCCATTTGACTAGAATCGTCGCTTATCACCCCACTTTCACCATTTACAAGATTCACGCCCTCATTACCAAGGGTATTTGTAGCAACTGGCACCATATAAGAAATCGCCTCACATATTTTGCCTTTAATTCCAGCACCTGCTAAAACAGGACTTACAGAAATAAATGTATTTGCATACAAATCATCCATCTCCTCCTCTGGTATAAATCCTTTGAATTCAACTCCAGGTAAATTACCAAGCTCTTTTATATCATCGGGAGCATTCGCCCCTGCAATAATTAACTTCGCATCAGGATGACTTTGACGAACCTTTGGTAAAATTTCTCTAACTACCATTTTAACAGCAGAAATATTTGGGTAATGATTATACCCTCCAATAAATAACATATTATTATTTCCTGGATCTTGGTATTCTACCGTAATGGGTTGATGGACATTAGAAACCACCTTTACATTTGCTTCAGGTATTTCATTAATTAAATATTGCTTATCATTCTCTGTAACGGTCCAGAGTAAATCTGCATTACGGTAGGCTTCTATTTCTCTCTTCTTATTTGCTGCTACTTTTTCTTCGGTTAAACCTTCCCATATTCCAATAGATCTTTCTTCCCTTACCCAATGCACATCGACGGTATCTACAATGATCTTTGCGTTGGGATAAAGACCGATAAATTTATTGTAGTCGTAGTAACAATAGTAGAAAGAGAAAATGATTGCTTTAAAATCTTTGATTCGTTTTTTAAGATCTCTGAAAGAAAAGTTATTAATCACTATTGCTCCAGAAGATTCTAATTTATCAATATATTTTTGGGGTTTAGCACCTAGTGTGAAAATGTATACATCAAATTGTTCTTGCAGCAAGTGAATCATTCTAGTGGCCCTTTTTCCTCCACTGCTTGTATCAAAGTCTGGAAGATTGGGGGAGATGTAAAGCACCTTTGGCTTTTCTATTACATCATCATGCTCATAGGCAGATTCCGCTTTCTCAATTATGGCATCTTCTACGGTATGTTCCGTTATTTCAAGTTCTTTAGTTTCAATATTTTCAGAGGGAGCTTCAGTAATTTTACTTGTTTGTAAAAACTTTTCTAAATTTTCTGCAATTTCTGAAGGATTCTCTTTTTGTAAGGCACTTCTTAAAGTCTCTAGGTTTTCCTTATTAATAGAAGACAACATTTTACCAGGATGTTGAACACCATTGTTTAGCATATTATATAACAACCAAAATTTGGTGTCATTAATAGGTTTGTCTTTATTGACGAGATTAAATATTTTCCTACCTGGCCATGTAAACCCAAAGCCCAATTTATAGCTTATAGATTTTTTGATGGCATCCAACTCAAGATCTCTATTGACTATAAGTTTTTTGAAATGATCTTGTTGGAAGTGCGATTCGCTAATGATATTTTCGTAATTAATAAGGTCTGATTTGTAGCTTTCTATCTTAGCATATAGTTCTGCATTCTCTTTTTCAAAATGCTGAATCTTTTGATCATTCTGTGATATTTTTGCTAGAAGCTCTTCTTGCTTTTGCTCTAAATTTTTAGAGATATGTAAGATCTCAGCATTATTTGATTCTAAATACCCAAGCTGCTCAATCTTTTTAGAAAGTTCATGTTGCTTTTCTTCTAATTCTTTCTCCTTCAGCTCATAATTGTGCTCCATACTCTCCTTCCATTGTTGGAGGAGTGTTACATTATTCTGAGCTTCTTCATGCTTTTGTTGAACCTCAGCTAAAGAAGAAGCAAATTCATTTTTCTCATGGGTGCTTTTGGTAAGACTATCATCAAGACTTGCCCTAATTTGAGTAAGTTCTTCAAGCTGTGTTTTCAACAGATCATTGTTAGCGCCCAATTCAGCAAGTTTTTCATCCTTTTCAATCTGGACTTTGCTTAATTGTTCTGACAACTGTTTTAATTCTTCACCAAGTGCAAGTATTTCAGCCTGAGACTTTTTATGTTTCTTCTTGGTTTTTGTTAATTCTTTTTTAGAACTTTTTAATTCATTTTCAAAAGACTTAGTCTTTTTATTTGATTGTTTTTTGGATTCAATTTGTAATTGCGCTAGTTCTTTATTTTTTAACTGAGTCTTTAATAATTGATCTTCTGTCTCTTTAAATTGTAAACTCAGGTGTTCAAAGTTCTTTTTCACTTCTGTGGATTCCTTTTTAAGCAGAGAATTTTGCTTTAAGGTCTCCTCCAGTTTGCTTTTAGCATTCTCAAGTTGATTATTAATGTTTTGTATCTCAGATTGGATTCCTTCTTTTTTTGTTCCTTCGAAATCCAATTTAATTTCAAGCTCTCTTAATTTCAGTTTTTGATCAAATAAGACTTCATTGTGGTTTTCTAGATTAGAAGCTATTTCAGCTTTTTCTCTTTTTAAACTGCTAATTGTGTTTTGAAGACTCGCTACATTATCGGTAAGTGATTGCTCATTCGCTTTGGAATGATGAAGTTCTTCTTTAAGACTTTTTTCAATTTCTTTTGAATGGGTTTCTATGGTTTCAATCTTCTGGTAAAACCATTGGCTTATATCGATACCTAGTTTTTCAATGGCATCAAGAACTCTAATGCCAAATTGATTATAGTGAATATTCAAACTGAGTGGACCTGTAGTTTCTACTTTTTCTAGATCAAACTGCACAAAGTTATTTGCGCCCATAATAAATTGGGTTCCATGCTCCAGTATGGAATAGCTTCTCATTTGATTAAGCCTAACAAACTTATCTTCATTTAAATATTCAAGGGACTGAATTGAAACATTACAATAATTTTCAATGGGGAATAATCTTAGATAAGAAGCATTAAGTTTTTTCGGCACTTTAAACACCACAAGATTACCTCCTAGGGAGACTTTCTTCTGTACTTGACCTACGAGTTTATGCTCTTTATTGAAAAATTTAATACTAAGCTTTCTTTCGTTAGTATGCAGCAATCCTTCAAAGTAATTACTTGAAAGGACATCTAGCTGTGATTTTATTTGATCCAACTGAACAATATTCCTTTTATCCAAGTTTTTACCTTCTATGGCTTTCTGAAATATTGATTCAATCTTGTTACGTTCCTTTAGTAAAAAGTTGTTTGACGGTTTATTACCTTGATTATAATGGTCTAATTTTTTATCTAAAAATTTAATTACAGCAGTCGACTGTTCTTTAGTCAACTTAATCTCATCAATCTTTAATTTGTTAATGATACTTTTCAAGACTTTGATGGGTGCCTTGATCAATTGATCGTAGCTCACAAACATTCTGTCAGTACCTCTTGTGGCTTTTTCTCCAGACAGAAGATAATGCATACTTACTAAGACAGACTTACCATAAGAAAATGAGTTGCGTTTTTTCAATGACTGGGCAATGGCATCAAAACTACGAATCGCAAAAAGCACTTCAATTTTGAATCCTAATTGCTCAAGTGCAATTTTCCAATATGGAAACAATATTGAAATTCGTGGGTCCTTAATGAGGATGTTTTTATGCTCACCAAATTCTTCATTGATGACATCAATGATCCTTGGTATGAATTCAGAATTTTCTAAATTCGACTCCGATTGATCAAAGTTTGCAAATGGTGTATGCCAATTTGTATTAAGACTTTTTAAGAGCTCATCATTCAAGCGCTTCACCTTAACATTCTCAAAAAATCCTTTGACGTTTTCTGGAGCTGCCGACATTATTTCTTTGCCAAGACTTACATCTAATTTTGACAGCGCACCAGATAGTGCAGATGTACCACTTCTATGCATTCCTATAATTAAAATGCATTTTCTTTGAACCATATTACGGATTAATTAAAGCTGCAAAGATAAATAAATGTATGCTTTAAGACTTATATATGTGTAATTAATATCTATTAGATCTATCATTAAAAGCAGCCTGATAAAGCAAGTAGTCTTCTTTGTGGAATTCTTGAAAATCTTTAAAAAATTGATCCTCTGAAGGCTTATATCCTATGGGTTCTTTAAAAGGGTTTTTGTGCTCATGATAGAACTTTAATTCATGTTTGTTAAAATATTTATCATGGAAATATTTTAAATCTTCATTGAAATATTCTGTGATTCCAATAAAATCAAACTTATCTACTGGAAACTTCCACAAAAACTGACAATACACATTTTGCATTTGCTTCGAAAAACAAAATTGCTCAAAACTCCATGCCTCTTCAACTACTTTTTTGTGTAGACTTTCTGCTCTAGTTGGATTATAGTTTCTCAGCCAATAATCATAGTGTGATCTCATCCTCTGAAAAGGATCACGCATCCAACATACGTATAAAACATTGGCTTCTTGTAGAACCTGATAATATTTATACATCAAAAAATGTCCATGAAAACAACAAGGAGCGGGATGAGCATCTAGCTCATGATTTTGTAAAAATTCTTCAAGCTGTACCTGTCTTTGCTCTAGAGAATTATGAAGAACTCCATCTGATTTATCAAGGATGAAGTTTTGCTCAAAAATGCTTTTAAGATAAAATCTAAAACTTCTTCCAGCTGTTTTCGGCAGATGTAAAGAAATGAGATAATCAAATTTTTTACTTTTTCTTTTTGGGCTTTCCATTAAAAGAATTTTTGTAGGCTTCAATCACTTCTTTAGTTTTACCTAACATTTTTACTTTGCCTTTTTCTAACCACAAAACTCTTTTACAGTGTTTTGAAATAATAGCCATCGAATGACTTACAATGATTATGGTGCGCCCTTCTAGTATTTTTTCATTGAATGCTTGATCTGATTTCTTTTTGAAATCCTCATCTCCTACCCCACCAAAAAATTCATCAAGAAGAAAGATGTCGGCTTCTGCATTCATGGCAATCGCGAACAAAAGTCTTTGTTTCATTCCTTTCGAGAAAAACTTAACCTGTGTATCTACAAAATTTTCTAAGCCAGCAAACTGAATGATTTCTTCAAACAACTCACCGATCCTTTTGAATGAAAGTCCTATTACAGAACCATTAACATAAATATTTTCTCGGGCTGTAAGATTATCATCGGTACCCATCCCAAGCGCCAATCGCATCAACTTTCCTTTGGTTTTGATTGTAGACCCTTTATCTGCTTTTATTGAACCCATAAGAAGATGGAGCAAGGTGGACTTGCCACTTCCATTCCTTCCTATTACACCAAAAATTTCTCCTTCCTTAACTTTAAAATTTAAGCCTTGAAGTGCTTCTATGACTTTTTGTTTCTCACTAAATGCCTTAACAAGATTAAATATTGAGGCAGTGCTGGCGCTTTGCCTAACACTAAAAGTTTTATCCAAATTTTCTACAACTACGGCATGCTTCATATTAGAAATTTTCAATAGCTTTTTGCCAGTTACGATTGAATAAAAAAGCACCAATGATACATACGACTATACCGAATACCATATTATAAGCTAGCATCATAAAATCAGGAGGCTCATTGTCCAGCATTACTTTTCTTGAATTGATTATGAGGCCGATAAATGGGTTGATGTATAATATTGGAGGGAACAATTCGATGAAAGCCTGACCTCTAAAAAATATTCCAGATGTCCAAAATCCCAATAGTAAAAACAGATTCCAGATATGGATTATATCTTTTAAATAAATCTGGATCACAGAAAGAATAAGGGCCGCACCCAAACAAATAAAAAATAAATTAATAATTAAAATAGGAAAATAAAGTGCATTCAGACCTAAGGGTATGCCCATGATATAACTCAAAGCAACATAGGCGCATATATTGAATATAAAACCAATAAATATGCTTATCGTTTGCGAATAAAATAAATCCAACTTATTAAATTGGATATTTTCTATCAAGTATCTTTTGTTTTTGATAAGCATGATCCCTTTCTTTGAAGACTCTGTAAAAGTCATCCAAATCAGAATTCCACTAAATAGGAACAGGGCGTAATTCTCTACCTTATCATATTTTATGATCAAAACAAAAACGAGATAATAAATAGAAATTTGAATCAAAGGATTTATCAAAGCCCAAAGCAATCCAAGCTTATCGTTGTAATACCTCTTTTTAAAATCTACCTCAGCTAGCTTCCATATTCTTTCAATCCTGATAGAACTAAAAAACGCATTGTAAAATGATCCAAATAATTTATTTAAAACTTTCAAATTAATTCTTATAATTCCCTCAAAATTAACTTTTAAATATAGTTTTAGACAATGAAATTACTATTTAGTGAAGTAATAATTCTTTTACCTGTTTTCAAGCCTGACAAGGACAGGCTTATTCAACAAGTAAAAAGCATTGTCAAGCAAAGCTACCAAGATTGGCAACTTCTCCTCATAGATGATCACAACTCTCAAGATCAACTTCAGTTCTTGCGGCCTATAATAGACGAAGATCAAAGAATTATGCTTATCAAAAACCCAGAGCATTTAGGCCAATACCAAAGTATAGAACGTCTCCTAAAAATGGTAAAAGGCTATTCGTCCTTTGTCTCCTTCTCAGATCAAGATGATGAATGGTACGAAAATAAATTGCAAGTTTTAACCGATAACATTGGGAAAAATAGCTTCATTTATGCAGATAGTCATATTGAAGATGCCGTGGGTAATCGTTTATACCATTCATTTTATCAAGAACGATCCAATCACTACCATGATCTAGAAAGTCTCTTTTTAGTTAATACAGCACAAGGAGCAAATTGCCTATTCAAAAATTCTTTTATAGATCAGCTACTACCTTTTCCACCAGATTCCCAAAATCTGATGTACGACCATTACATAGCATTATGTGCAGCTTTAGAAAATGGGTTGACCTTTATCAATCAAGTAACCATGAAATATATTCAACATGATGCAAATAGTATTGGCTACCAAGAGATGAAAAAATCAAATTTTCAAATGGCAAAAGCCCAATTAATGTATCACAAAATAAAAATGAATTTTAATAAAATATTTGGTGACCTATTTAATCTAGAAATTTCAAAAAATGAATATAAATTATATGAAAATAAAAAAGAGCAATACCAATTTTTTATAAATGCATACCCTAATAATGAAAAGCTACAAAGGCTAAATTATTATCTTGATCCGCTGGCTTGCATTAAACAATTAAAAATACTCATAAGAAAAAATCAAAGTAATAATACGAGGCTTAATTATGCAGAATTAATTATTATTAAAGCCTTACTTCTCAATATTAAAGATATTAAATAGGGCATTTTTCATGTCATCTAAATAGCGACTTTCTATATAGTGAACAGGGTCGTAGGATATGGCTTGGTTCTTAAAAATTTCGTAGTTAGCAATAATACTATTAAAGGCAACATTCATTGATTCCTTATTTACGGACTCAATGACTTTACCTAATTTATTCTTTTTAACTACAGAAGAAAAACTTATCAACTCATTGGTAATAATCGGGACACCTGCATAGCAAGCTTCTACTAAAGAATGGGGTATAGACTTTACAATACCATGACTTTTAGCTACGAGAAAAACTACATCTGCATTTTGAACATAATCCTTGATATCAATAGATTTATTGATGAGTCTTACCTTGTCACTTATTCCATATTTATTAATTAGGCTTTCAATATTTGAAGCTAGGTAGCCTCTTAAAAGAAGCGTCAAATGAATATCATCCCTTATACTTATTAAATCAAATAAGGTCTTTAGTCCTTTTGTTTTTATCTGCTGTTTAGTCCATGGTGCACTTGCGACCAAGACCTTTAAAGGTCCATTTCTTGGGTTAGTTGTTTTAACTATTCCTTTTGGGTCAACACCAGGCGTTACCTTAATAACTGGGGTATTTAAATAACGTTTGGTTACTTCATAATCTCTATCATTATTAACAATTAATAAATCAATGTACTTATTATAGAAGTCAAAATACTGAGGTTTTTGAAGCCACAAACAAGTACTAGCTACATAAACGAATTTGCCTTTTGCTTTTTTTAATACATTAAATTTTCGAAGGCTAGGGTGAAATAAAATATTTATTCGATCTTCTTTATTTATATCTTTTGGTAGATTTCTTTTATACAGATAGGTTGGCAGTAAAGAACTTGGTTTATTAAATGGATAAATATTAAAAATTGTTCCATTGAGCATTTCTTTTAAGCCATAGGCTTCTTGTGTTACAGCATCTAGTGTTTTATCCTTAGGCTCAACAGAGGAAAGAATAATATTAAATTTATTTTTCAATTGGTAGGTTTATAGTCTAGTTTAATTCGTTTTAATACATCTTAGGATTTTATTGTTTGCATTTCCAAATCTTCCTAGTAGTCCATCTAAAATTGCAATATTATAGATATAAAAAAGTGAAATTTTTAATCGAACAAATGATCCCATTGCCATTCTCAGTCCTTTAAATACCCATTTTATTCTTGATCTTATTCCATTATATTTTCTTGTATAAATAAACCTACTTCTTAAGTTATAATAAGCTTTAAAATAACTTTGCTCCAAAGGGTCCCTATTATTCAATTTATGGGCAATTTGACAATGCGTATTTATTTGAATTTTATATGTTTTTTTCAATCCAGCACAAAAATCTGCAACCTCTCCACCAAAAAAATAATTCGTGTCTAAAAAGTTTTTCTCAATAACTGAAGTGCGAACCATAAAAAAAGTTCCAGGGACATAATCGACATCTAACCACTCTTCATTATTTTGATTTGAATTAAATTCTATTCTTGTATTCAAATACTTATTTATGTTTCTACCTCCACTATAAATAATTTCTTCATCATTTTTTTTCTCCAACAAAAGGGGACCTGCTACCGCTAAATTATCATTCGCTTTCATACCCTTCAATAGTTTTTGTAAAACGGCATGATCATAGGAAATGTCATGATTTAACAAAACCAAAAAAGGGATTTCATGAAGTTTTGCTATTCGATAAGCTTCGTTAATGCCCTGACCATAGCCTACATTTTTTTCACCATAGATCAACTGCACATTTTGATAGTCATTCAATTCTTTTAAGCTTATCACATCATCTGAATAATTGTCAAAAATAACGATTGGTACTTGACTGTCATTTTTAACAATTGACTGTACTAATTTGATTGTTTGACGGGATTGATTCCAATTAATAATGATTATTGAAAAGTCTGTTTTGGTTTTAAATGTTTCCGTATTGGTCAAGTGATGATGGTTTTCTTAGTAGTATTATATTATAAAATCTTTTAATATCAAAGAAAAGAAAGAAAATTTGCTTTTTCATTATGGCGCGACTTCTAATTCTATGCCCATATTTTGATTGAAAAATTCTCCTTTGCTTCAATATCAAAGTTTTGTCGTTCCAGGTTTTTTTAATACTCTTCAATATGGTTTTCAAAAATGAAAATCTTATAAAAACAATATCTATAAGGATGATGAGGATCAGTTTAAAAATGATGAAAGGTAAATTCAATAGTAATACAAATGTAGGCGTTACTTTTAAATAGGTATACCAAATAGATTTCTGAATCATTATAGAATAATCCAGATTAAAAATCTTCTTAATGGATTTACCCATCTTATGATATACTATAGCATTAGGTGCTAGTAAACTTTTGTACGCTAATGCAAAAGATCTATATCCAAACTCGGCATCTTCATATCCCGTTGAAAAATAATCATCAAAAAATCCAATATCCTCAATCATTGAAATTCGATATAGAGCTGCCCCTGCACAAGCTCCAATATTTTCGATTGAGCTTGTATAGCTATCTACACTTTCCGCATGACCAATAGGAATAATTTCTCCAGTGTTTAGCATTTTATGCCCGACATTGTCAAGCTTAGTCCGGTCATAATAATATATCATCTTGCTTGATATCATCCCAGCATCTGATTGGTCTGCAAGCTTGACCATTTCTTTTAACCAAGACTTTTCAACTACCGTATCATTGTTTAGCAAGCATATATAAGGTGCTTCCAATTGTTGCTTATAATCATGGTACCAATCGATATGTGCTTTACAAAATCCTTTATTTGAAGAATTTAAAATCAATGTTATTTTTTCATGATTTAAGTACGCTGCTTTCAAGGCAGCTACTTCTTCTTTTTCTGAAGCATTATCAATAAGGTATATTTTAAAATTTTGCTCATCCATTTCCAATAAAGAGACGATGCATTCCATAGTATCCTCTAGACCGTTCCAATTAAGTACCACTATTGGTATAAGAGCATTCATGGATGAGTTATTTGGTTTTTAATCCTCGAAAATCTATTTACAGCCTCATTATAAATTTTATAATCAGGCGCGCATATTTCTTTTAGCCTTTCCAACTGTTTTTCACTAATGTCCAATTGGTAGTCTTTTTTTGCTGTATTCCTTCTATATGCATTGAAATCCCATTGGTACATTTTATTAAACACTTTTATGGATTCTTCATACTTTTCTGTTATACCCACAAAGTGAATTTTTTCTAAATTTTTCAGAGCGAGATCGTAATTATCTTTCTTGGGCTTATATCCAAGCATCCTACTTTGAAGTGTTCCTAAACGTGGTCGATCATCAATAATAAAATCAACGTCCTTATCTTTATATCTAGGACTTTTGGTCTTTAAATGTATAATTTCTGAAAGTGCTCTTTTGAATGGATCTCTAAAAAATGTGAATACAATTGGATCAAGCTTAAAGTGATCTCTCAGCGCAAAAGGATAATGCCCAATGATGATTTTTCTTTGTTCTAATACTTTTGTTCGGTCATTGTGGGCAATAAGATCTTTTCTACTTAAGTATTTAGACTTATTGATAAACTGGAGTTCAAAAAAATTTGGATATATACTAGACTGTTCAAAGTTATCGTAGATCCCAGTCAAAAAAGAAGTGCCTGCCGTCTTGGGGATATGCATGAAAAAATACTGCTGATCAGGAGCACGGTCTGTTCCTCCTTTGATTTTTTCCATGCCATATTGAAGGATATATTTTATGTTCTTAATATTCAAATGCTCAATCACTATTTTATCAAACATCAAAGATAGATTTTATTCTCTGGACAGAATATGTTCTATATAGTAAATCAACAATCGTCCTTTCGCCCCAAATAACTAGGGGAATCCCCTTAGTTTTTAAACATGGGTAGTTTCCCTTAGCAAAGCCCGACAGCTACATTATATCTTTACGATGCTCTTACAAAGCACAATGTTTATTTTTTAAGTACTCTGTTTAATCACAACTACCAATTGAAAACATGAAAAAAGCATTTTTTTTCAACTCGTCCCCATATCGAGAAACCAAATTGACAGCCCGCGAAT
>CALGNN010000051.1 GCA_937961455.1 uncultured Saprospiraceae bacterium | reverse complement strand
TAAATGTGTCAAATAATGGTATTCGCCTAATTTTTCTTCATCAATCCTGTCTCTGGATTAAATGCGGCCCAAGCAAACCAATACATGACAACATGATTTACCGGAGTTTGATCTATCTGCTGCACAAAACTCGCTTTTGTTGTTACATCGTAGTGAATTTCAATCATTTTATCATTGACTACATCAACAATCATTGAATTCCATCTATTAAATAATTTTGTAGGATATGCTTTGGCAACACCATCTATTGAAAAAGCGATGACTTCTTCTTTCTTGGGTAATCGGTCATCCGTATGATTAACAGGAAATAGCAAATTTTGAGATGTATGATATGCTGCATAGGTATCTGTATTGTAGTCCCTATTAAACCCTGTGTCATGAGATAAAACTTTAGAATTAGAGAAATTTTCTTTCCATGTTTTCCAATTCATTTGCTGGCTATAGACCCACTCAAGTGTTGTCCCAGATGCTTCACCTGCTATGCCTCTTTGATCCAATTGGGACCATAGAGATTGAGTCTCTCGATCATACAATAATACATCACTATTGTAAAGAAGGCCGGATACTCCAAAGGTTTTTTTTGAGACAAATATCGAAGAATTAAATACCATTCCTGATCTGCAAAGTGGACAAAAAGTAACTACAAATGATTGATTATTATAATCCACATTTACGACTTCGTGCCAGTTTAATATTTTAATGGGAAAAGCTAAGGCTAGGTCTTCAAGCACAACTGTAATCATAAGATCATCATCTTTCATAAATGTGGCATCTGCCGTATTGATAAAAATAGGATCATCAATAGAGGGTATACCGTCCTTAGGAGGGCCTCCAGTTTTTATTTCATCAAGCGGAATTAATAGATTAGATAATTTGAATCCATTTAATTCAGCTATGGGTAATTCTTCAGTTTGGGAAGGATCAATATCCAAGTCAAAGTATGCCTTATAAGGTAAAAGGTCTGCTAGCCTTTCATCATTCCAATATCCATATTCTACGATCTTGCTAGAGGTGCTGGGAAAGTGGTCATTCCTAATGACCATTTCTTGCCCTTCATTATTTAAATAGGAAGTTTGAAATCGATCTAAATTTTTCAAACTGTATTGATCTCCTTCTAAACCTTCTGCTTTAGGAGCATTGGTCAAAGAAGATAAACTTGTAGAACTTGTGGCCATAGTCGTGCCTGCTTGTCGCTCTTTAACATAAGCAACTTTTAAAGCTTTAAAATCCAAAACCATGTCCCCATTTTCCCGAATTTCTGTGATGAGTTCGGGGCCGAGTATTCTTTGGGCTTCCAAAAAATTGTAACTCTCACTTAATCGACCTTGATACACAACAAAACCATCGTCTTTTAAGCTTCCTGCTCTAAGAGATTTATAGAAATGATAGACAGACCCTTCAAAGGTATTTTGTCGATTCTTTTCCCATTTATTTTCAGGAAATAGCTCATCGTCTAAGTCTTGAAAAAATGGTTTGCCCTTATAAGATATTTGAGAGCCTTTTACATAGCAAGTATTTAAACTAAAATTCAATTGATAGCCTAAAGCTTCATTTCGAAATTTAAGTATATCAGTAGCAGTCACATTATACGCGTCCCCATTTTTTTCATAGCGTATTACTTCTGGATTTTCTAAGGTGCATTGATTCGCATTATTAGTATTGCCTAATAGTGCTTTGATTAAAAGTTTTTCTACGCGCCTTTCTGCTCTTGTGCGCTCTGCAGCAACTACTATTTCTTCCAGCTCAAAATTGTTTTCAAAAAGCCTAATGGCCATAGGAAGGGATTGCCTTCCAGCTTCTATTTTTAAAGTTTTGTTTTGAAAACTGATATGACTAAATACAATTTCGAAATTTTCGTTTGGGCATTTTTCAAAATAAAAATTGCCTTTTTCATCTGTAATCGTGGAGTAAGATGTAAATGGAATAAATACCAAAACTGCATCTACAGCTTCCATATTATTTGCACTTATGACCTTCCCTTCAAAACAATGCTGAGCTTGAATGGCAAAGGGCCAAAAAGCCACAATTCCTAAGAGTAATTTACTAAGATGACTTATGCTCATTGGATCAAATTACTTAAATAAATTAATTTAGCAAGCTAAGCAGAAGACAAATGGTTTTTCTATATTGAAACTAACTAAACTAAAAACTATGTCCTTTAAAATCCGCCTTTCTTTTTTGCTCTTCCTTTGCTACATTAATGCTGATGCACAAGAAGGCTGTTTTGGTGTAAGTGCCTCAATTGGTTTTGTTGAACATGGAGTTTTTCTTGCTCATGACGATAAGAATTTAGTAGAAGCAAATAAAAGTAGACTCTTATGGCCAATAGAAGGAAATGATAGCGGCTTGTTAAATCTTGGATTGCTCTACTATTATAAAAATACAAGATTCGAAACCAATATAAGTTTGTATCCAGGTTTTGGAATACAAGAGCGACTGCCTTTGAATATAGGAGGTGGTATTTTTAGGTTCGGAAATTCATTTCGATTAAATCCGTATTCAATTAAATTTTTAGCCTATAAAAATCTAAATAAAAAAAATGATCGAATTTCCTTAAACCCTGGATTAGGCGTTTCCTATTATAATCTAAGTGTATATGATATTACTCCAACAAGATTTAAAGCCTTTAATCCGTTTAATCCAAATGTCTTGTCATATGAGAGGTTAGAATTTATTCATAATAAATCAAATTATCAATTAATAGCTGCTTTGGAGTTGGCTGTTCGAATTGGAAGCTATACTTATTTGAGTATTAAGAGTCAATATCATTTCGGTTTATTTAAAATGTATGAAAGAAGTTACACTTATAGATACAATCAAAATCAATTAGTGGATCATACAGCTTCAGTCTTGTATTATGGCAATCACTATAATATTAACTTTGGGGTAAGATGGCGATTCAATACTGTTAACAGATATAATTATATTGATTAAATAGCGTGAAAAACCAAAAGTCTAGATTAATTATTAAAATCAAAAAAACAAGATGAAACTTAGCTATAAAATCCTCGTTTTAGCCTTAAGTTTTTCTTCCATAATCCATGCCCAGGAGGGATACTTTGGCGGAAGTTTTTCTTTAGGATATGTTAGTCATGGGGTTTATAAAGTTTATGATGAGGGAGAAAATATTGGATTAGGTACGAGTAAATATTTCTGGAAAACAGGAGTAAACACCACTTCGAGAATTTCAATGGCCAGTTCTTACTATTTTAGAAAAGTAAGATTGGATGCAAATTTTAGCTACTTCAGCAGTTTGGATCTGTCGGTTGATTGGATAGATCCTTTTTCAGGCGTTTCTGGTTTTACGCGCAATAGCGATATTATTGCTGGTAACTTTAGCATTGTTGCTTATCAATATGATAGACAATCAAACAAGCGCTTTAAAATAAGTCCAGGAATAGGATTGGGAATTCATAAAATTGATCTTTTTAATAGCAATCGAACGATTTTTGGATCGAGTGGTGGCTTCAGTAGTTTTCCAAGTGAATTTACTTATGTAGATATGTATATAAATAAAAGTAGCTACCAATTGATAGGTGCAGTAGAGACAAGTGTGAAAGTTGGAACAAGTAGATATTTATTTTTAAATGCAATGTATCAAGTGGGTTTTATTAATATGTACCAGCGAGATATTGAATACATAAATAGTTTATTTCAGACAGAAAATTTTACTGGTAGGGCTCGATACGATGGTAATAACTACAGTTTGAATTTTGGTTTAAGATGGCATTTTGGAGATACTGTCGGATATAATATTATTGAATAAAATTGTAGTCCAGATTTTAACTACTTTAAAAAATGTCAATTAAATTTTCAATTTCACTTTTATTTCTTTTGTTTTCATTAAGTGTTTTTGCACAAGGATCATTTGGACTTAAGTTAGCTTTTGGATATACAGAACATGGATTTTATAATAGTTTTGATGAAGGCGCTGCATTGCCTACTGCAAATAATAGATTTTCAAGAGGCCAAATTAATTTAGGAACAAGTAATATTCTTTTTGGCTTGTCATACCATTTAAATAAAATTAAAATTGAGGCGAATGTTAGTATACATTCTGATATCCAAATAGGAAGCTCCATATTTCCAGAATATTATGATTTTATAAGAAGTGGTAATAAGTTGCGTTTCAATCCTATTGTTGGATCAGTAATTTTTTATAGTGCCAAGTATCGACCTAAAGGTAGATATAGTATTCAGCCAGGTATAGGAATAGGTCTTAGCAGTTTTGGAATCAATCCAAATGTAAGTTCGGGTTTCGGATTAACGAGTCCCTCAAGTCCTTTTAATGTGCGCTTTGAATATACGGATATAGCACATGATCGTTTTGGCTATCAATTAATAGCTGCTATGGAATTTAATATGAAAATGGGTATTAGGCATTTCTTGTTTATAAACGCGCAATATCATTTTGGTCTTCAGAAAATGTTTACGAGAGAAATTACATATGCATTAAATCAAGAGCAGGAATTTCAGGCGCTGTAAGTATATGATGGCTCGAGTAGCAATTTAAGATGTGGTATTCGCTTTTACTTCAATGATGCACACAATTATAAAATGAATGAATAAAAAATTCCATTAAACTTTTAAATACCAATTAATATGTTTGAAAAGCAAGTAAAAAACTTTGATGCATTGGTAGCCAAATGTCCGCGTTTTGAAAGGAAGGGAAAATCTGTGCCCTACACTTCGGCGAATGGATACATGTTTGCTTTAATTAATAAGGAAGGGGAGTTTGGGATTCGCTTCTCGAAGGAAGTGCAAGAGAAATATATTAAAGAATTCAAATCGGGATATTTAATGTCTCATGGGTCAGTCATGAAGGGCTATGTTTTAATTCCAAATAAGATGTTTAAGGATTTGGATCAACTGGCAGTGTATCTTAATGAGAGTTATGATTATGTGATGAGTTTGGAGCCGAAGTGAGGGGGGTGTTTGGCTTTTTGGCTTTTTAGCTGTTTGGGTGTTTGGGTGTTGGGCAGTTTAATATGATGTTATCAAGAGTGTAAACCTCGAGAGCGGAGGAGATA
>CALGNN010000050.1 GCA_937961455.1 uncultured Saprospiraceae bacterium | reverse complement strand
TTAGAATGATGATGAAGTCCATTGGGAAATTAGGCGGACAAAATAAAATTCCTCATTTAATGAATGATCGCTACTTAGCTTCGCTATGCTTGAAGTATATCATAGTTAAAGCTTATTAAAATTGAGAAGAAGAAAATTTATTAAACAATCCTTATTTGGAAGTGTAGGTCTCGGAGTATTGAGTGGTTTGTATGCATGGCAGGTAGAACCATTTTGGGTAGAACTGGTAGAGCGTAAAATGCGCTTTAAGAATTTACCAAAGGGACTCGAGGGCAAGACCTTAATGCAAATTAGTGATATTCACATCGGCAATCGATTTAATTACAACTACATTATCAAGTCATTCCAAAAAGCTCAAAAATTACAACCCGATATTGTTGTATATACGGGAGATTATGTGAGCTATGAAGATGAAAAACAATTTGATCAATTAGAGGAGGTTTTAGCACATTCAGTAAAGGGCTCGCTTGCTACAGCAGCAGTATTAGGCAATCATGATTATGGAGATAATTGGTCTGACAAAGTGGTGGGAGATCGAATCTCTGCAATTATTAGACATGCAGATATCAACTTACTTCAAAATGAAAAATTGGATATACAAGGTCTAAACTTGTTTGGAATAGACGATTGTTGGGGATTGAATTATGACCCTATTAAAGCTTTAGCAGAGGTAGATAATTCCAAGGCAAATATTGTACTGGTCCATAACCCTGATGTATGTGATCAAGATATTTGGAATGGCTATCAAGGCTGGATTCTATCTGGACATACGCATGGCGGCCAATGCAAGCCTCCTTTTTTACCTGCACCCATATTACCTGTAAACAATAAAAGATATTCAGCTGGAGAAATTGATTTAGAAGATGGTAGGACACTTTATATTAACAGGGCATTAGGACATTTGTGGCAGGTGAGATTTAATGTGAGACCAGAAATTACTTTATTTACCTTAGATACTTTATAATCCATCTTATCTTGAATAAAAAATACAACATACTATTTATGAAAAATATGTATCTCACTTTTTTGCTTTCATTTGCCATACTTACGATTTCCTGTGGCGATAAGAAGATCCAAAGACCTACTGAGCCAAATATGACAAATTACAGCACTTCCTATTCAAAGTATAATATACTTCCTTGTTTTGGTCAAATCGAAGGAGATTATGTTATTAAAACACAAGATGAATTTCAAGCATTGGCAGAGAAAATGCTGGAAAATAATGTAATGGGGAATTGTGAAATCTCTGACTTACCTACTATAGATTTCACCAACTATAATCTCTTGGGTACCCATCAATGTGGAAGTGGATGTGAGACGCATTTTGACAAATCGCTATTCGTTGAAGAGACCAATATTTTGCATTATAGTGTCAAGGTGAGAGAGATCGGAGCATGTGAACCTTGGCGATGCAGTATGAATTGGATTTTGGTTGACCGAATTCCTGAAAAAATGGAAGTAAGGTTTAATTAGTCTGCCGACAAGGGTATACTTAATTGAATTTTAAAATCATTGTCTGTGTCAAATTTTAAAATTCCATTAATTCTCTGAGCACGGGTTTTCATATTATTTAGTCCTAAACCATCGGAGCTAGATTGATGGCGTTTTTTTCCATTATCACTAATAGTCAAAACTAAATAATTATCCCTTTCTTTAATTTCGATATGTACCTTATCGCCATTCGAGTGTTTTACAATATTGGTTAGAGCTTCTTTAAAAATAAAGTAAATGTTTTCTCGAATTTCAGGCTTAATAAATTTTTCCTTATCAATCTCATCTAAATCAAAGCTTGTTTCAAAACGCTCTTCTGATAAAATTTGAAAAGTAAAATCACGCATGCGTAGGAATAAATTTTCGAACCTATCCTTGCGAGAATCTACGACCCAAACAATATCCCTCAGTCGTGTCATAGCTTCTTTACTTGAATTACCTAATTGGGTTAGGATGCCATTCATTTGATCCATTCCTTGCATCAATAACAATTCGCTTTGCATACTTAATCCTGCAAGAATACTTCCAACATCATCATGTAAATCGCTAGATATTTTTTCTCGAATACTAGAGACCTGATCAATGAGTTTTTCATTACTCATCAAGGTGGTGATGAGTGTTTGATTCATGTCTCTAATATTTTTCTGGAGGCCTTTAAGGTGATTTGTCAACATGAGTTCTGTAAACTCGATAGGAAATTTCTTTTTCAGCATTTCCCAATTAAAGATCATAAGCTTACAATCTGTCCCTGCAACAATATCTGCAGATCTCACGGTATCTTCTATCACAGCCATAAGACCAAAGTGATCTGACAACTTTTTTTCAGCAATATTTTTATCAGCTTTTCGCACGATTAAGACACCTTCTTCAACTATGTAAAAGTCTTTGCCTTTTTCTCCTTCTTTAATGATGAAACTGTCTTTTGCAAAATGCTTCAACTCTCCTATTTCAGATAAGGAATCAAGAAGATCTGATTCGATGCCACGAAAAATGATGGCATGCTTCCAATGGTTTTTCTCATTCATGAGCTATTGATGCTTTTATAGTTTGGGATTAAATAGCTCTACTCTTAATATGTTTGCATGAAGATATAGATTTGAGTATCAAAAGCACACATAATTTATTCAAATACTGAACTTTCTAAATAAAAATCACCTATTACTAATGTGAACTAACCTTTTGATCGTTTTTTAACGTCTCTTGAGCTATATGCAAGTTATAATAAGCAAGCACTCACCTGCGTTTTCAAATAAGATAAAATGACAAAAAAAGATTATCTTTGCGGCCTTATGAAATCAAGTAGTTTAACATTTCTTGTTTTTTCGCTCGTACTTCTTATTACTGCGAGTTCTTGTAAAAGTGAATTTGAGCAAATACGGATCAGTAATGACCCGGTAAAACAGCTTGAAAACGCTTATAAGTATTATGATGACATGGACTACTATAAAGCTAAAACGCTTTTTGAATTAACCATCAATTCATTCAGAGGTAAGCCTGAGTTAGAAAAGCTGTACTACACACTTTCAATGGCGCATTATAACTTGAAAGAGTATATTTTAGCGCAGCAACTTTTTACCAACTTTGCCCAAACCTTTACTTATAGTGAGCTGAGGGAAGAAGCTGAATATATGGCTGCATATTCTCAGTACAAACTATCCCCTATTGCAAAATTAGATCAAACATATACTTTGAAAGCCATAGACGCTTTTCAAACCTTTGTCGACAAATATCCACTGAGTGTGCGAGTAGTAGAATGTAATGATCTCATTGATGAGATGAGAATGAAATTGGAAGAAAAAGCCATTGGAGAAGGCATGTTGTATTTCAACTTGAAAGAATATCAAGCAGCTATTACCTCTCTTGAAAATGTATTATTGGAATATCCAGATACTAATGAAGCTGAAGAAATTAGATATACCATTTTAAAATCCAGTTATTTATTTGCTTCTAATTCGGTATATGACAAAAGGAAGGAGCGATATATGACTGTTAGAGAAAAGCATACAGACTTTATCAATAAATTTCCCAATAGTAAATATAAACGAGAAGTAACTGACATTCTTAATACTTCCAACAAAGAGATAAAATTGTTTCAAAATGCAGAATATAAAGACAAAAGTACAGGGACTAGATCCTAATTTAAGAGCTCGTGATATCAAAAATATTGCTGAGCAAACAGGTAATATTTATGAGGCAATTAGTATCATGTCTAAGAGAGCTAGACAATTGTCTGTTGACGTGAAAACTGAACTTCATGAAAAATTGGAGGAGTTTGCAGTTTCTTCTGAGACCATTGAAGAAATCCACGAAAACAAAGAGCAAATTGAAATCTCTAAGTTTTACGAAAGAATACCTAATCCAACACTCATTGCTACTGAAGAATTTGGTAATGATGAGATAGAGCACCGCTACAAAGGTGATAAGATAGAAGAAGAGGAAGATTCTGCTGAATAGCCTTTAGCGCGATCTAAATATGAACGCACTAGCCATAGAAGGCAAAAAAGTCTTAATTGGTATTACTGGCAGTATAGCTGCTTATAAAATAGCCTTTCTAACACGATTATTGGTTAAGAATGGAGCTGAAGTCAAAATCATAATGACAGAGGCCGCCACTCAATTCATCAGTGCGCTGACGCTCGCAACGCTCAGTAAAAATGATGTCCTTTTAGATATTCACTCCGAAGAGAAATGGAATAACCATGTAGAATTAGGCCTTTGGGCTGACATTCTTATTGTAGCACCTGCTACCGCCAATACCCTTTCAAAAATGGCTTCGGGAGAATCAGACAACATGCTCTGTGCTACCTACCTTTCTTCTAAATGCCCAGTATTCATAGCACCTGCCATGGATCTCGATATGTGGAAGCACCCAAGCACAAAAGGGAATATTGAAAAACTGGAAGCATACGGAAACTTGATAATCCCCGTTGGGCACGGAGAACTCGCTAGTGGTCTGGTAGGCGATGGAAGAATGGCAGAACCAGAAGATATCGTTCAATTTATTAACAGCTACTTTGTTGGCAAACAAGATCTCACAGGCAAGACTGCTATTGTTACAGCAGGCCCTACATATGAAGCCATCGATCCTGTAAGATTTATAGGTAATCGATCTTCTGGGAAAATGGGAATAGCCATTGCATCTGTATTAAAGGAACGAGGTGCTACAGTTCATCTAATTTTAGGACCATCGACACAGACTGTTGATCCTGAGATAAATTTGGTTCGTGTGGAATCTGCTCAAGATATGTATGAAGCATCTTTAGAACGCTTTAAAAGTGCTGATATAGCCGTATTTGCTGCCGCCGTAGCAGACTTTACACCAGATAAGGTAGCAGATCAAAAAATAAAGAAAACAGGAGATCGCCTGAATATCAGCTTGAAGAAAACAAAAGACATTGCATTAGAATTATCTAAAATAAAAGAGGCTCATCAATTTACTGTTGGTTTTGCATTGGAAACCAACAATGCGCTTGAAAATGCCATGAAGAAAATAGCAAAGAAAAAATTCAATTTCATCGTACTAAATTCCTTAGAAGACAAGGGAGCTGGATTTGCTCATGATACAAATAAAGTGACTATCATAAAAGATAATGGCAATTCTAACGTTTATCCTTTGAAGTCTAAGAAGGCAGTTGCCATAGACATTGTTGAAGAGATCGTAAAATCAATAAAATAAATGCATAAGTTTATTATCGTCCTAAGTGTTCTATTCTTTGCACAAAACTTATTTGCGCAGGAGTTTATTGCAAAAGTAAAAGTTACTGCTCCAAATACCAATGAGGCAGATGCTGCCACCATCAAAAACTTGGAACAAGTTGTTGAGGAGTTTTATAATAACACTTCTTTTACCAATAATCAGTTTGATCAGTTCGAAAAAATTGGACTAAGTGTTCAATTAAACATTGTTGAGGAGGTGACAGCTACAAAATTTAGAGCCGATGTTGCAATCCAGGCCATTCGACCTGTTTATGGATCTCAATATGAAACGCCTGTAATTTCTCATGCTGACAAAAGATTATACTTTGAATTTGAGCAGTTTCAGCCATTACAGAATTCAAAAGACGTTTACACTGATGCACTTTCAGCAGCATTGAGTTTTTATGCGTATACTATTTTGGGTTTTGATGGAGATAGCTTCGCTCCTCTAGGAGGCCAGGAGCATTTCTTAACAGCACAAAATATTATCAATTCAATACCACCAAATATTACAGGAATCGACAAAGAGTGGACCAGTCTTGGAAACAGAAAAGGAAGATATTGGATCGTTGAAAATGTGCTAAATCCAAAAGTAAGACCTTACCGAGAAGCCATGTATGAGTATCACATTAGAGGATTGGATGTTATGCACAAGGATTCGAATAAGGCAAAAGAAAGCATGATGACAGCCATTAAAAAAGTATCTGATGTGAATCGATCTTATCCAAATTCGATCATTGTGCAGATTTTTACACAATCGAAACGTGAAGAGATTATTGACATCTTCAAAAGATCTACCCAAAATCAACAAGGAACGGTCTATGCACTGATGTCGAGGATGGATGCTGCCAATGCTTCCAAATACAGAGCTGTAAGAAATAGAGGCTAGTTTATGAGTAAACGCTCGATTGCTATTTTTGCTTCAGGACGAGGTAGCAATGCACAAAAAATTATCCAGCATTTTAAAGACCATGAGAAAATTGCGGTCTCTTTAATTGTATCTAATCGCAAAGAAGCGGGGATTTTTGAAGTAGCAAAAGAAAATAAAATCCCATCCGTTTACATTCCAAAATCAAAATTCGTTGAAGAAAGATATGTGATTGACGTGCTAAATTCTTATCAAATCGAATTCATAGCATTAGCAGGATTCCTCTTGCTCGTTCCTCCATTTTTGATTAGACATTTCAAACATAAAATACTCAACATTCATCCAGCCTTACTTCCAAAGTATGGAGGAAAGGGTATGTATGGTCATCATGTTCATGAAGCTGTATCAAATGCCCACGAAGATGTCAGTGGCATGAGTATTCACTTAGTGAATGAAGAATTTGATAAAGGTCAAATTCTATTTCAAGCAAAGTGTATCTTAGAAGAGGGAGATGCCGCTCCTGATATCGCTCAAAAAGTTTTGGCACTTGAACATAGATATTATCCGCTCATTTTAGATCAATACATACAAGGTTTTGAATGACTCATTCTCGTTGATTGAAAAAACCCAATTCTTAACTCCAAGCCCCTTGGAACGCATTAAAGATGACTCATTCCAGAACTTAGGCATAAGCGTATATATAAAAAGAGATGACCTCATTCATCCGGTTATATCGGGAAATAAATGGCGAAAACTTAAATACAATATTCAAACTATCATAGATGGCCAACATACTGAAGTCATTTCTTTTGGAGGACCTTACTCCAATCATTTATTAGCCCTTGCTGAAGTTTGTGTCATTTATAATATAAAATTGCACGCCTATATCCGAGGTTCAATCGATCACAGCAATCCAGCCATTATATTTTTACAATCGAAAAAAGTGCATCTCCATAGCCTTGATTATAGCGACTATCGAAAACGAAATGATCCTGCCTTTATCGATGTATTAATGAGCCACCATACAGACAATGCTTACTTTGTTCCTGAGGGAGGGAATAATGAAATTGCACAAAAAGGCTTGAAGGAATTAGCAGATGAACTTAAAGAACAAATAGCCGCAATTGACTGTATCACGATTCCCATTGGAACAGCTTCAAGTATTAATGCTTTAAAACAATTTATGTCTTCGACAGTAAGGGTAGAAGGCTATTGTATTTTCACAGATGCACAAAATCGCAAGCAGAAGTCGCTCATGGAACATGCAGTATATAATGGTTCTGATATTGTGTGTGATTACAATTTCGGCGGCCTAGGATCCTATCCAGATGATTTATTAGAATTCATCAAATCATTTAAACAGCGTACAGGCATTATTCTGGATCGCAGCTATAATGCTAAAATGATGTTTGGACTATACGAACGGATCCATCAGAAAAAGTATCCAGAAGGAAGCAATATTGTAGCTGTTAATACGGGTGGAAATTTCGTGGATAAGCTCCAAGCTTAAGAGGACTTTTAAGATCTGATTATTACGAGTTTTTTACTTTTTAGCGTATTCCCCTTTGCATCTTCTAAGCTGTAAAAGTAACTCCCTTTTTTTAGGTGTGTCAAATCCAATTTGAATGACTTTGCACTTTCAAGGTCAATTTCTTTATCCCAAATGACTGATCCCAAGATGTTAAATACCTTAATCTTATATTTCCCTCGTGGGTAGTTTAAGATATTTAAGCGAACATCACCATAAGATGGATTCGGGTAAATGAAAATATCTTTTTTACTCAAATCTTTATTGATGTATACATTTGGTTTATTAATCGAGCTAAACTCTACTGTATTAATTTGCTGTTCATTTTCTAAAAATACGCTCACCACAGGAATCCTCAACTCAGGAGATAGAAAATGTAATTCGGACAACTGATCTGTTGTTGGGAATAATCCTTCTACAAGATCAGTGACATCTTCCCACTCACCTGAGGAATTTAATAGTTCGTAGTTAATGGTTCGAAACTCAAGTTTTCTTTGACGATTCACATTATAAAAACCTCCAGGTGTATATATTTGGCCACTTGCATCTGTTTCAATTTGGCCTTGCAAATCGATGATCAGCCTCAAATATTTAGTTGCTTCTGGAATAAACTGCCAAATTTCATCAGGTAGTTTTTCTGCTGCAAAGGTCATTTTTATGGTGTTGCTATATTCTTCTGAAGCTCCTAATTCTAAACTCTGCTTCCACATGGGATAAGGTTCGGAGTAGTTGATGCTAGCTACTCGATCTTTAATATATGGATTCACATTTTGTTGGCTAATTAAATATAGATCCCCCTTATCAGATTGGACATTTTGAATAAAATAATTTGAAGTTTTTATCTTATCCGTTTCTTCACTTGAAGAAGATGGGTCTGCTGGAATGAATATTTTTTCGATGGCAAAAGGAGATTTAAGAGAGGTATAATCCCAGATGTTAATCTCTCCCGACTTTTGCAGATCGATATCTTCAGGAAAATTGTCTTTCATAATATAGAACGTATCAGCTTGGGCCATCAGCGCATTTACGCTTATGCTCAAAACCAACAATACCCATATTATGTATCGAATCATATGCAAATATATTCCTTTTATATTCCTTGCAATTCAAAGAATTTAAAATATTCTCCTTTTCCTTCCATTAAATCTCTATGAGAACCTTCTTCGAAGATTTGACCATCCTTAATCACTACGATTCTATCTACATGCTGAATAGTAGTAAAACGATGCGCAATAATGATTGCAGTTCGATCTACCAATACTTCTTCTAATGCCTTCTGAATTAATGATTCTGAGGCCGCATCGAGAGCAGAAGTTGCTTCATCAAAAATCAAAATTGGCGGATTCTTCAATAAAGCTCTTGCTAAGGCAATGCGTTGTTTTTCCCCTCCACTTAATTTCAGACCACGGTCGCCCACATTAGTTTCATAGCCTTGTTCTAATTCTGATATAAAATCATGTGCATAGGCAGATTTTGCAGCTTTTATTATTGCTTGTTTTGTTGCTCCAGTGATGCCATAAGATATATTTTTACTAATCGTATCATTAAACAAGATGGGTTCTTGCGGCACTATTGCTATTAAGGATCTGAGATCTTTAAGGCTATAAGATCTAAGATCTAATCCATCTATGGTAATTTGACCAGAAGATGGATCGTGAAATCTTGGAATCAAATCAATAAGTGTACTCTTTCCTGATCCTGAAGAACCTACAATAGCAATTTTATCACCCTTTCTTATATGAAGATTGATATCGTCTAGTACTTTTTCCTTGTGGCCTTTGTAATAAAAATTAACATTGCTGAAGCTTAAAGCATCATCAAAATGCTTAAGCGGTTTTGGATTTTCTACTTCCTCTATTCGATCGGAGATGTTCAGGATTTCTTCCACACGATTAATTCCTGCTAATCCTTTTTGAATATTGTAGTAAGCAGAAGAAAATGCCTTTGCAGGATTGATAACATTGTAAAAGGCAAATAAAAAAGCAAAGAAAGTCTCAGCTGCTATTTCTTGCTGAAACACTCTTGTAGCTCCATACCATAGCAACAGCGCCACAATACCAATACCTAAGAACTCTGACAAAGGAGATGACAAGTCCCTTCTTCTCATGATGCGATTCATGAGATGCATGTATGATTGATTGGTTTCTTTGAATTTTTCTTCTTGAATCGACTCCGCATTAAAACTTTTCACCACCTTAATACCATGTATGCTTTCATCTACATTTGACAACAAGTGTCCCAATTTACCCTGGGCTATGGTAGATTTCTTTTTCAGCGTTCTCGATACGCCCCCAATGACAAAGACCGTAAAAAATAAGAGCATCAAAACAAATAAACTCAATCCTGGAGAAACATAGATCATAAAACCAATACTGCCAATAATGACAATGGGTTCTTTAAAAAAGGTTTCTAAAACATTGAGGATGGATACCTCTATTTCTTGAACATCTGAAGTCATCCGTGATAATAGGTCTCCTTTTTTGTGATTGCCAAAAAACGAAATCGGCAGATGCACCAACTTATTAAATAGGCGGCTTCGCAGGTCTTTAACCATCCCATTGCGAACCGGTGCCATGAAATACAATGAAAGGTATCTGAACAAGTTTTTGCAAAAGAAAAGCAAAACCAATATGATACAGATGTAGGCCAGGGCTGTCTCCTTCGTATGATGGATCATTAATTGGCTGAATTCATATTGAGCATATGAAACCAAACTATTCAGACTATTGATACTTTCTGGGCGTGCTACTTCAGCAACATCCCTATCAAATAGAATCTGAAAAAATGGAATGATGGCAGGGATACTTACTACCATAAAAAGCGCCATCAGAATATTGAATAAAATATTCAATGCGACGTACTTCCTATAGTTTTTCAGATAAGATAAAAGTCTCCAAAAGCCGGTCATTGCCTTGTTTTAATAAAGAATCTAACGCAATACTGATAAAATTAATGCCTAAAACTCGAAATTGTTGAGGAAGCCCGTGTCAAAGTTACCCTTAATAAAATTCTCGTCTTGCATTAATTTTTTGTGAAAAGGCACGGTTGTTTTAATTCCTTCCACGATAAACTCATCAAGTGCTCTAATCATTTTCTTGATGCACTCTTCTCTTGTTTGAGCCTTGCAAATTAATTTAGCAATCATGCTATCATAATATGGAGGAATGGTATATCCAGCATAAACATGCGTATCTACACGAACGCCTTGACCCTTTGGACTATGAAATGATTTGATGGTACCTGGAAATGGCATAAAGTTTTGAGAAGGATCTTCAGCATTAATACGACACTCTATCGCATGCATGGTAGGAATGTAGTTTTTACCATTCAATTTATCACCGGCTGCCACTTTTATTTGTTCCTTTATTAAATCTCTATCAATAACTTCTTCTGTGACCGTATGTTCTACTTGAATTCTAGTATTCATTTCCATGAAGTAGAAATTCTTGTGTTTATCAACTAAAAATTCCACAGTTCCCACACCTTCATATTTGATGGCTTTACCCGCTTTAATAGCAGCCTTGCCCATCTTTGACCTTAGACTCGTTGTCATGAATGGAGAAGGAGCTTCCTCTACCAGTTTTTGATGTCTTCTTTGAATAGAACAATCTCTTTCAGAGAGGTGGATGACTTTGCCATGCTGATCACCTACAATTTGAATTTCTATGTGTCTTGGCTCAACAATGAATTTTTCAATATAGACCCCATCATTACCAAAAGAAGCTTTGGCTTCATTACGTGCCATATCCCATTGGGTTTCAAAGTCTGCTTCTTCTTCAACGATCCGCATTCCTTTTCCACCACCACCTGCAGTGGCTTTAATGATTACTGGGAATCCAATTTTTTTAGCTGTTGCAATTCCACTTTTCAAGTCTTTAATCAAGCCTTCTGAACCGGGTATTACTGGGACACCGGCCTTGATCATGGTTTCTTTCGCGGTTATTTTATCACCCATCTTCCGAATCATCTCAGGAGTAGGTCCAATAAATTTGATACCATATTCCTTACATACTTCTGCAAAGTCTGCATTTTCAGCTAGAAAACCATACCCTGGATGGATCGCATCAGCATTGGTGATTTCGACAGCAGCCATAATTCTAGGAATGCTAAGATATGACTCAGCTGAACTCGGTGGACCAATGCAGACAGCCTCATCAGCAAATCTGACATGAAGTGATTCTGCATCTGCTGTAGAATAAACTGCAACAGTCTTGATACCCATTTCTTTACAGGTACGTATCACACGCAGAGCGATTTCTCCTCTGTTTGCAATGAGAATTTTGTCAAACATTTTTATTGACTTTGCCCTTTGTAATAAACTCATCCTTTAGGATCTACAAGATAAAGTACTTGATCATATTGAACTGGAGAAGCATCTTCAACCATTACCTTTACAATCTTCCCACTTACTTCTGATTCAATTTCATTAAAAAGTTTCATCGCTTCCACGATACATACAACGGAGCCTGCTTCTACACGATCTCCTACTTTAACGTAAGGGCCCTTGTCAGGAGATGGAGATCTGTAGAATGTCCCAACAATTGGAGATCTTACTTCTAATAAATCTTTTTCTGCTTCTTCTGCATTCTGGGCTTTGGCGTCGTCAGATGAACCAGATCCTTCTCCTCCTGCTGTAGGCGCAGCAGCTTGTGCTGCAGGCGCTGCTAACGGAGCAGCCATTACAGGAGCTTGGGCCTGAATCATTGGTTTCGAATTGCTGGATTTAGCGTATTTATCTGTTCGGATGGTCAATTCAAACTCACCATCTTTCAATTTGAATTCTGATAAATCCTGTTTGCTTACCAATTTGATAAGCTCTTGAATTTCTTTGAATGTCATGATTTTTATTGTTTTGCTCTTTCTAGGTATTGAGCGGTACGGGTATCAATTTTAATAAAATCTCCTTCATTAATAAACAAAGGCACTCTAATTTCAGCTCCAGTCTCCACGGTCGCTGGTTTTTGAGCATTTGTGGCAGTATCTCCTTTAAGACCAGGCTCAGTATATGTAACTTGAAGAATGATGTGTTGAGGCATTTCCATGGTTAGTGGAACATCCTTTTCTGCATGAAATAAAACATCTACGCCTGAGCCCTCCTTTAGAAGACCCGGTTGTTCTATAAACTTCTTATCAATAGTCGTTTGCTCATAGGTCTCATTATTCATAAAATGATAACCCATGTCATCATTGTATAGAAATTGAAATTTACGTCTTTCTACACGAACGATATCAATCTTATGACTTGAAGGAAAAGTATTATCAACTACTTTACCACTCGTCATACTTTTGAGCTTTGTTCTTACAAAAGCTGGACCTTTTCCAGGTTTAACATGCAAAAACTCAACAACTTGATATACATCATTGCTATACTCAATGCACAATCCATTTCTAATTTCAGATGTGTTTGCCATATTTTAATTTTTTATTTGAAGAGGCTGTTTAAATCAACAGCACTGCATTCAATACATCTAGTTATCAATTATTGTTCCCATTATAGGCCCATTTAATATAAATAGCCCCCCAGGTAAATCCACCACCAAAAGCAGTAAGAATCAGATTGTCTCCTTCTTTAAGCTTTTTTTCCCATTCCCAAAGACAAATGGGAATAGTTGCTGCAGTGGTATTGCCATATTTTTCAATATTAATGGCTACACGCTCAATGGGAAAATCCAAATAATCAGCAACAGCATTTAGTATCCTTTTATTTGCTTGATGTGGAATAATCCAACTGATATCATCAGGAGAAAGTGCATTTTTTTTCAATAAGGCACTTATACTCGAACTCATTCCCTTTACAGCCGCTTTGAAAACAGGCCTACCATCCTGAAATAAGTAGTGCATTTTCTTATCCACGGTTTCATGAGTCGAAGGATATCTAGACCCTCCACCTTTCATGTGCAAATATTGTTCACCTGCTCCATCTGAATGAAGAATACTGTCCATAAATCCATATGGGCTTTCTTGTGGCTCTAACAATACTGCGCCACCTCCATCACCAAAAAGAATACAAGTAGAACGATCTTCAAAATCCATGATGGAAGACATCTTGTCTGCACCAACTACTATCACTTTTTTATAATTTCCACTTTCTACATACCTTGCACCAGTAGTCAAGGCAAATAAAAATCCCGAACAAGCTGCTGATAGATCAAATCCAAAAGCATTTTTCATTCCCGTCTTATGTGCTGTGATCGTAGCAGTATCAGGAAAATGCATATCAGCGGTGACCGTCGCTACAATAATCAGATCTACATCAAGTGGATCTGTGCCTGACTTTTCTAACAATCCTAGCACTGCTTGAGAAGCTAACTCAGAAGTGCCTTTTCCTTCTCCTTTCAAAAGTCTTCGTTCTTCAATACCCGTTCGAGTCCTGATCCATTCATCATTGGTATCAACCAATGTTTCAAGCTCCTTATTCGTGAGAATATAGTCCGGAACATAAGCATTTACACAAGTTATCACGGCTTTCAAGCTGCCCATAACATAGACTTTTTCTTAGCAAAAATTAAAGACCGCAAGGTATAAATAAATCTTAAAAGCCCTTACAGAATGCAGGGCTAAATGCGCATAAAAAGTAATTATAATAATCAATAGTTTACAATTGGTATTAAAGTTGCATATATAAATAACGCATTTTAAGCAAAATATAAATTAAGATTTTTTTTAATATAAAATCAATTCAAGAATGAGACATTTAATCGTATTCGCATTGCTCCTTTCCACAAGTTTTTCCACCTTATCTGCAGAGGAAATGGTATTCTTTGAAACAGATTTAGAAAAAGCATTTCTAAAAGCACGCAATGAAGAAAAAATCGTACTAGTGGATTTTGTGGCCGATTGGTGTCTGCCTTGTAAAGTTATGGATCAAACAACATTCCGAGACCCATTACTGAAAAAGTTTTTGGCCGAATCCGTTGTCCCCGTAAAGATTGATATCAAATATGTAGAAGGCATGTTTTTAAAAGACAAATATGAAGTCCAAGCTTTGCCAACACTAATTATTTTCGACGACCAAAGAAATGTTTTAAAGAAAATTGAAAGTACGGTAAGTGCTTCAGAACTGATTACTGCCCTTAAGTTGCATACCGTCAATAAAGATCATGCACCAATTAAACCTACACATGAAAGATATGGATTAGTAAAATCAACTAATCAAAGTAATGGCAAAGTTTATCTAACTCCTGCCAATAAAATCACTCCAAAAGTTGAAGATAAAAGCTACTCAGAAGGGAATGACTATTGCGCCATTATTGGAGGAAAATATTCAAGTTTAAGTTTTACGAGTAAATATTTGCAAGAGCTTAAATCCGTAGTAAGAATGCCTTTGAGAATTCTAAAATTGCATGAAAATGGATACATCGTTTATGCAATTAATGTAGGCAATACCGGAACAAAAGCAGAAGCAAAAAAAACAATTGATAAGTTATATAGACAACGCATTAAAGCCAGTATATTGCAGCTCTAACGCTGTATTATGTCAAATTTGCTTATCAAGAATATCAAATCTCTAGTTCAAGTTAGAGAAGAGCTTTCAGGTCCTTTAGCTGGTGAGGCCATGGCAGAATTGCCATGTATAGAAGATGCATACCTAGAAATTCAAAACGGAAAAATTCTTGATTTTGGACACATGGATCAATGTCCTAGGCCAAACGGAGGTATGATTGACGCTAAAGGTCGATATGTGTTTCCTGGGTTTTGCGATTCCCATACACATATTGTTTACGCTGCAAGTCGTGAAAATGAATTCGTTCAACGAATCAAAGGTGTTAGCTATGAAGAAATTGCCCAGGCCGGAGGAGGCATCCTAAATTCTGCTGCTAAACTTCAAAATACCAGTCATGAAGACTTGTACAATGATGCGGTAAAACGGCTTGAAGAAGTAATGAAAATGGGGACTACCTCCATTGAAATAAAAAGTGGATATGGATTAAGTGTTGAAAGCGAATTAAAAATGCTTCGTGTAGTTAAAGAACTCAAAGAAAACTTTGATATACCAATAGTAGCTAGCTTCCTTGGAGCTCATGCCATACCGACAAAGTATAAAGAAAATAGAGCTGAATACATCCAATTATTAACAGAGGAAATGATACCGAAAATTGCCGAAGAAAAACTCGCACAATACTGTGATGTTTTCTGCGATTTCGGATTCTTCACTCCCGAAGAAACCAGCATTATATTTGATGCAGCAATCAAGTATCAACTCAGACCAAAATTACATGCAAATGAATTGGGTCATTCCGGAGGGATTCAAATCGGTGTTAAGTATGATGCTATTAGTGTAGATCATCTTGAATATGTTAGTGAGGAAGATCTTATAGCTTTACAAAATTCAAAAACCATCGCTACACTCCTACCCTCCACTTCTTTCTTTTTAAATATCCCATATGCTCCTGCAAGAAAGTTTATAGAGGCAAATATTCCTGTTGCTCTTGCTAGTGATTTTAATCCTGGATCATCTCCTTCAGGTAATATGCATTTGGTCACTTCTTTAGCCTGCACACAATTAAAAATGACTCCCGAAGAAGCCATTAATGCTGCGACTATTAATAGCGCTTATGCACTTGGACTTGGTGAAACTGTCGGCAGTATTACTAAAGGTAAACTTGCAAATGTTTTCATCTCAAAACCTATGGATTCAATTGCATATTTTCCTTACAGCTTTGGCAGCGATTTGGTCGATAAAGTCATCATTAAAGGAGAACTTGCATATTGAGTTTTAAAATCGAAAACAAGAGAGTTTTTACAATATGAAATTTATAGGATCGTTCATTAACTTTAGTTTCGACTCCTAGATACATATTACAATTATTCTCATATATTTGTGATTGCTTACCTCCTAACCGGATTAAAAGATTAAATGAGATTTTATAACAGACTATTATTTCTATCTCTTTTTTGGACACTTTTCAGTATAAATTCTGTTAAAGCTGACGATGCACTTGGGACTTTTACCATGAGTATTGATTGTGCTGACTTTGATGTGTGTGGACAAAGTTGTGTTTCTGTTGTTGGCGGATGTTTTACAAACATTTTCACTATGGAATTGAGCTTTGTTTGGGACCCAGATGTGCTAAACTTTGTAGAAGTGATTCCAGGAGAATTAGACTTTATTTCTAATGCTAATTTCAATCAATTCGGGCCGGGCCGACTAGTCTTGGTTTGGTTTGATCAAAATGCTTCAACTGGTGTAACAGAAGATGATGGGGCAGTCTTATTTGAAATGTGTTTTGAAACAAGTCCTACAGCTACAACTGGCGCAACAACTGACATCAGCTTTGCTCCTAATATCGCATCTTCCAATACCCTTGAAATCGTAGATGTTAATGGCGAAATAGACAATCTCATCCTTAACGATTGTGAGGGATTAACACTCACCTCAGGACCACTTTGTGCTTCAGCAACAAGCTGTCCTGGTGCTCCAGGATCTTTCACCATCTTTACTTCTGGAGGAACTGCACCCTACAACATTTCATGGGCGGGTCCAGCTTCTGGAAATTCAACTATTTCCATAGATGGAGGTTCAGATACACAAACGGTTCCAAATGGTTCGTATACGATTACCATCACGGATGATACGGGTGTTGTTGAAACGATAGACATTGATGTTACTACAGATGAATTGACCTGTGTTATTGTGCCAGATATCGATTGTGTTTCTTCGAATACGGTGAGCGTCTTCGGGACCATAACAGCGGGAAATTTACCAGTAGGATATATAATCACCAATACGGAATTAGATACCTTCCCAGTAGGCTCAGGTTTTATAGTCAATAATGATGAAAAATTATTAGTCTATAACTTGCCAAGCGGAATTTATGAAATTGAACTCACAGATGCTAATGGCTGTGTAAAAACAGAGGCACTCATCATCCCTGAAAAAACTTACGAATTAGAATTGATCATTGACCCTGCATCCTGCGATGGCGTTCCAGATGGAGGCGTTCAAGTGATACCTACTGGAGGAAATCCAGGCCCAAACGGAAGTTATTATTTTACCTGGGTAGATCCTATTTTTGGAGATCAGGATGAGATTAGCGATACATTAATTTGGGAAAATTTAACTCCTGGTATATATGAGTTGATCGTATGGGACAGACCATCAGCATCAAGTTGCAACGATACTTTTTTAATTGAAATACCTTCAGATTCAGGTATTCAATACGATATCATTAATTTGACAAATCCTGATTGTCCAAATGAGATGAACGGAGGCTGGGAAATCATGCCCAATGTAGATGGAGACCCTTCAGGAAATTATATCATCAACATCAACGACATTAATGGCGTCAACCTTGACAACGGGACTGTAAGTGGCCCGGGAACTTTCGTTTCCCAAGGTATTTTCGGAGCAGGGACTTATTTATTAGAAATAGCTGTCCAGACGCCGAATGGTGTTTGTTTCCTCGACCCGCCAGATACATTAGTTTTAGTTGATCCAATTCCAATGACAGGTATTGATACTTTTTTCTTTACTTCTTGTAATGTAGCTACAGCTGAATTGACCATGTCAGGCGGAACCATAGATCCTGCTTCTGATTATGATTATACATGGACTCACGTAAATACGGGTACAACATTGCCCTTTACAGGGAATATTGCGACAGGTTTAGATTGGGGTACTTATGATGTCCTTGTCACAGATGATAATGGATGTGAATATTTTGCTGAGATCATTATACCAATTATACAAAACCCTCCAATTACCGGCGTAATTGTGACTGCCCCTGAATGCTTTGACACACTTGGTGCAGTAGCTCAAATAGTCACCGACGGAGATGTTTTTGAAACCATTTGGGGAACAGGCGGAGTCGGTACTATTGAGGATTCTATAACCATTAGTGGGATACAACCCGGTGATTATTCTGTATTTTACCGAGGTACAAATAACTGCCCAAGTGGGGTATTTAGCTTTACTGTAGATCCGTTTGATTTAGCCATAATAGAAGACGTAATTGAAACGGAGCCTATGTGCAATGGTGGAGATGATGGTCAGATTGCCATCGTAATTTCTGGAGGAGAAACACCCTATGAATTTACTTGGTCTACTGATCCTAATACAACTAATCAAAACTCTGTTTTACCTGGATTAACGGCTGGCATCTATACAGTTACTGTAGCTGATCAATCAAATTGTGATCCTTTTGTATTAGAAGTAGAATTGGGAGAACCCGATCCAATAAGCATAAGTTTTGATAACATTGTTCCTGTTAACTGTGGAAGTGCGAGTAATGGTGCTGCGACTGCAATGGGATCTGGAGGAACCGTCGCTGCTAATTATAACTATTTCTGGGAAAGTGGCGGAACCAATGCCGCAGAAACAGGTCTATCAGCTGGATACCATACGGTAACAGTTACAGATGACAATTCCTGTTCTATGGTCGATAGTGTATTAATAGAAGTCCCAAATCCATTAGATTTAGTCATTGTTGATTTAGTACCTCCGAGTTGCCCTGGAACAGCAGATGGCAGTCTTTTTGTAAATGCTTCAGGAGGAAGCCCAGTCTACACTTTTGATTGGGGATTTGCTAATGGCCCGTCAGTTCCTGGACTTACTTCAGGTTGGTACTTTGTAACCATCACTGATGCCGTTCTTTGCACGCATGTTGATAGCGTAGAATTAATTGACCCTTCAGCTTTAACTGCCCAAATTGATATTGACAATACGGTCAACTCCACTTGTAATGGTGCAAATGATGGTCAACTGTTTGTTACCTATGATGGCGGAACAGGATTGCCTAGCTTTATTTGGGATGGACCTGACAATTACACACATGACGAACAAGCAGCTTTAAATCTAGCACCTGGCTTGTATGAAATAACTGTAGAAGATGAATCCGGTTGCACAGACAGCGTAAGCTTTACCATTACTGAACCAGAAATGGTTACAGGTATGCTTCCTCAACCCATGGTGCCCTTATGCTTTGGTGATCTAACTGATGTTATCATATTAGATCCACAAGGTGGTACAGGTTCAGAATACTTTTTCCAAGTAAATAATGGAGCTCTGATTTCTACAGATTCAGTTGCACAATTACCAGCTGATGACTACACTGTTGTTATCGTGGATAGCCTTGGATGTGAATCAGATGTTATCATGCTTACCATCACGAATCCACCACAATTATCCATTGACGCTGGACCAGATACAATTTTGGACCTAGGAGAACAGAACTATATGATTGATGCAAGTATAGCCTCAGACGCACCATTAGCGGGAATTCTTTGGAGCCCTGCTGAAGGATTGAGTTGCACAGATTGTGAAGATCCATCTGTTACTACTTTTGTCACTCAATTATATACCGTAGTTGTCACGGACATTAATGGATGTACGAGTGAAGACGAAGTATTGATTACCATTAATAATGATCGAGAGGTGTACATACCTAACATCTTTACTCCAAATGAAGATGGCATTAATGATCTTTTCCAAGTCTTTACAGGCAATGGAATAACATCAATTAACTATATGCGAGTATTTGACAGATGGGGAGGACTGGTTTTCGAAAGAAATGATGTGATGCCAAGTACAGTTGGTACAGAAGGTTGGGACGGCACAAGAAAAAATGTTGATATGCCACCAGGCGTTTATGTCTATGTAATAGAAGTTAGCTTTGCGGATGGTGTAGATATAGTTTATTCTGGAGATGTATCGATTATTCGATAAAATCAAAAAGAAGAATTAATTTTTACCAATACCTGTTGAATCTTCTTTGATTTCTTCTTCAATTACGGGCTCTTCCTCTTCTAAAGAAATAATCACTTCACCCACCATGGATAAGGTATAAATTCTAGGCTCAGTAGTAACAACTGTAATTTTTGCATTTTGCTTCCCTAACTTACCCGTTGTATTAAAAGTAACACTTACAGAGGCTTCTTCTCCAGGAGACAATGGAAATTGTGGATAAGCAGGGACTGTGCATCCACAAGTAGCTGTAGCATCTTTAATTGCAATCGGTTCAGATGAAACATTTTTAAAATAGAAGTTTTTCTTGAATCGCTCACCTTCATCTACTTTTCCAAATTCAATCGTCTCTTTCTCAAATTTTATCCCAGCTGGCTTAATCGTTGGTTTTTTTGGAGCGGGCTTTGGTGTAGATTTTACAATGGGTTCTGGCTTTGGAGTAGCTTTAGGCTTAGGAGCAGGTTTTGGTTTTGTAGTCGTTTTTTCGGTTTTAATTGGTTCAGTTGTAACCGTTTCCTTTTTTACTGCTATTTCGTCCTTGGGTGACGGAGCTGTTTTAACCTCTTTTACAGAAGATTTTGGGGCTTTGAGTTCTTTTTTTTGTGCTTCCTTTTTGATCTTTGATTGCTCATCAGCCTTACAAGACATAAAGGCTAAAACACTTGAAAATAATAATAGTAAAAGAAATTTGTTGCTCATAGTGATTGTTATCTTATCAAACTAAAGCTACCAATTTTGAATTTTTCTTCATCATCGCAACTCCATTTGACCTTATAAATATACAGACCCGGATTGACTTCTTGGGAATTAAAACTTCCATCCCAGCCGTTTGCTATATCAGACGTTTGAAAAACTCTACTACCCCATCTATCGAAAATAGAAAAATCCGTTAAAGTCCCATTTACGATAGGATTGCTCAAGCCGTAAAAGTCATTTAAGTTGTCTCCATTCGGAGTAAAAGCATTTGGCAAAAACACATCGTTACAATCTAAATCTGAAATATCTACAACTGTTACTTTTACTTGATCACTTGTGGTGCACCCATCATCATAAATAAAATTTACATCAAAAACGGTAGTCTCTTCCGGACGTAAAGTACTTATTTGACTGAAAGGATCATCAACAAAGTTTGAAGGACTCCAACTAAATGCTGTAGCACATGATCCTGAAGTTCTTATTGGAACTTCCCCACCCACAAAAATGATGGTATCTGGAGTTACTAAGCGATCAGAAGGATGGTAAAGACTTTCCTGCTCAAGTGCATTCAATGCTCTATTATAAATTCTTAGTTCATCAATTACACCTCTAAAACGCTCTTGAAAAGTAGGTATGCATGGACTGTCTGCAATGCTGAAAAAACCTGTGTTTTCGAAGCTAACGATGGATGAACTCATTTGATCATCAACCTGCACTCCATCAAGCAACAGCTTAGTATCCAACCCTTCTCGAATAAAGAGCACATGATGCCAACAATCATCCAAATTTAAAGGACCACCTATCTGATTTGAAGTGGTAACAGACTCCAATAATTGAACTTCTATATTGCCAAAAGAAGGAGTATAATTCAATGCAAAAGAACTATCAACACTGCAATCACTTCTTTTCGATAAAATGGAAAAATCGCCATTTAAAGCATTAGATCTGAAGTAAAAACTAATGGCAAAATCATTCCTTAAGAATAGATTATAATTTCCTCCAAATTGGATAAAATCGTTAACACCGTCAAATTCTAAACCATTTCCTCTTACTCCACAAACACTCTGTGGATTCCCAAATATTACCCCATGACTATCATCAAGGTGGTTGTTTAAAGCTGTTCCATCATCAAAGGAGTAATATGCCACCAGACCCACCTCAGTTTGTCCTATTGCGATCATTTGAAAAATGAAAAATAGTATGCAAGTTATTCCGATTCTCATGAGCCAAACATTCCACCTAAATTAGATAATCCTCCTGGTAACATATCTGACAATAAACCTTGAGTTGCTTCTGCTTCTTTAGCGGCTGCACTATCTAAAGCTGCATTCATTCCTATGATTAGAAAGTCCTCCAGCTCTTCTTTATCCAAGTCCTTCAAATATTCAGGATCTATTGAAATACCTTCTACCACTCTATTGGCATTCACACGAATTTTAATCTTGCCATCAGCAACATGTTCTTCAATTACTATTTTTTGCAATTCAGCCTTTAGTGCTTTTTGCTTTTCTTCCATGTTACCTAATAAATCTCCAAACATATTACTATTGATTGATTGTAATAATAACGATACAATTTCCAATTTGATATTTATTCAAAACCCATTTTTAAAGTTTCCATTAAGAAGAATACATATAGCAAAAGCAATAATGCCCCTTCCCATTTAGATACTTTTTTAGAATGAATCATGTATGCAAATAACAGCGTCATAAATATCATAAAAGGCAAACTAAAACTTACAATACCATCTGGAATGGTCAAATCTCCAATCAATGCTGGGATCGCCATAACACAATAGGTATTAAAGATATTTGAACCCAAAATGTTTCCTACTGCTATTTCTGCTTTTCCTTTCCTCGCGGCCGAAACACTAACTGCAACCTCCGGCAAAGAAGTACCTAGTGCCACAGCAGTTAAGCCAATAATCTCTTGATTCACATTCAAAAGAATGGATAGCTCTTTGATTGCAACAATGGTATAAGTAGCACCAAAATAGATAAAAACACCTGCCAAAACCAATATCAAATATTGCTTTAACTGTACGGGTGTTCTATCGGAAGCCTCATCTCGATCTCCCATCGCTGAATTAATAATAAAAATAATGAGTGCCAATAAAAACAATACAGCTTCCATCTTTGTCACTACCTGATCTGCCAGTACAAAGTATAGAAAGGCCGCAGAGCCAATTAACAATGGCATGTCTGTATCCATGATGTTGTGTTTCAGGAATATGTTGCCTGAGACAATTGCCGCTACTCCTAGCACTAATACAATATTGGTAATATTAGAACCCACAGCATTCGCTACTACAAGTTCAGAACTTCCAGAAAGAACAGCAACAATAGATGCCGCAAGCTCTGGCAGAGAGGTCCCAAAGGCCACAATTGTGACTCCTATGATAAAAGGTGAAATACCTAAGGACAATCCAATAGCCTCCGCAGCATCCACGAAAAAATCAGAAGCCTTAATCAAAACAAAAAGACTTACAACAAAGAGGCCTAAATAGATAAACAAATCCATACCTTTATATCATAAAATTATGCCTCAAAGGTAATTTTAAAAAAACATATTAGCCTAATTATAGGTTTAATTAAACAGCAGTTACGGTTTTTCAGAATTTATGTCAGAAAGCAATATCGAAAATAGCACATCTCTCAGCCCTTCTACCAATGTAGTAGAAGAAAAGGAAATGTCCTTCTTAGATCATTTAGAAGAACTTCGATGGCATATCATTAAATCCCTAATTGCCATCATCGTCATAGCAATTGCCGTTTTCCTTGCGAAAGACTTTGTCTTCAATACCATCATTTTTGGGCCTAAACAAAATGATTTTGTCACCTATGAGTTTTTGTGTGGACTATCTGAACGACTCTGTCTTCGTCCACCTGAATTTGAATTGATTACCAGGGAATTAGGCGAACAGTTTTTAGTACACTTAAAGGTCAGTTTTTGGTTGGGTCTGATTGTAGCATTTCCTTATGTATTTTATCAATTCTGGAGTTTTATAAAGCCTGGACTTTATGAAAACGAACAAAAAGCAACAAGAGGAACTGTGGTCATTTGCTCCTTACTTTTTTTGATTGGAATTGCCTTTGGATATTATGTTATTGCACCATTTGCTGTTACCTTTTTGACAAGCTACGATGTCGGAGCAACATCTGCTCCCACGCTTCAGAGCTATGTTAACTACATGACCATGTTTACGATCCCAACTGGAATCATATTCGAGTTGCCCATTCTAGTATATTTTCTTTCAAAGATTGGCATCATTACACCTTCCTTTATGCGAACTTATCGCAAACATGCCATTATTGTAATGTTAATACTAGCCTCAATCATAACACCCCCTGATCCACAAACCATGATATTAATAAGCTTACCCCTTATTATCCTCTACGAATTCAGTATTTTAATATCTGCACGCGTGCAAAAACAAAGAGAAAAAGCAGATGCTTAGAGTTTCTTCTGGTGCTACATTGTTCTTTAAATTATTCTTACCAACCTTTTGGTTAGTCTTTTTTGGCAGTCTGACAATGTTCATTTTATTTTCAGATAATGTTGATATGCCTTTTATTGGCTCTATTGGTTTTAAAGCCTCCTCAGGTATCTTCTTTATACTAGGACTTTTATTCTTTTATCTGACTTGTTTTCAATTAAAGAGAATAGACGTCGACGAAAAGAATTTCTACGTCTCTAATTATTTCAAAACCTTCAAGTACGAATACAAAGACATTTCCAAAATCAAGGAACGTGATTGGTTGTTTTTCAAAACAATCAAATTACATTTTATAGAAAAGTCCTCATTCGGCAAAAGGATTACCTTTTTAAAGCGACGTAAAATCTTTGATGAATTTGTGGACGCAAATCCTGAAGTATTCTCTCACCTGCTTTAAATATACTCATTCAACGCTAAGTCCCTTTAGGAGTTAATTTTACCACAGGACATATAATCTCTTCCAAGGATATCCCTCCATGTTGGAAAGTGTTTCGATAATAATTATTGAACTTCGTATAATTATTCGGGTAGAGAAAATATTTATCCTCTTTGGCAAAGATGAATTTAGAACTAACATTTGGAGATGGTAAAAGTGCCTCCTTCGGATTATGGACTTCTAAAACATCTTTTCTATCATATTGAAGATTTTTACCCACCTTGTACCTTAGATTGGCAGTCGTCTCTCGATCACCAATTACTTTTGAAGGATTGTGTACTCTGATGGTGCCATGATCCGTAGTCACCATTAAAGTGATGTCTTTGTCAGCAATTTTTTGAAGCGCCGACCACAGCATGGAATTTTCAAACCAAGATTTTGTAAGAGAACGATAAGATGTTTCATCACTTGCTAACTCTTTCAAAACCTCCATTTCGGTCCTAGCATGAGAAAGCGTATCAATGAAATTATAGACAATCACATTGAGATCATTATGCAATTTCTCTAATATGGTGTCATGCATTTGTTTTGCACTCGCCACATTTGTAATTTTTTGATAATCAAATTTGATATCCTTTTTGACTAAACGATCAATTTGTGCACCGAGTAGATTGGCTTCAAAATTATTCTTTCCACCCTTTTGATTATCATTCAACCACCATTCTGGATAATATTCCTGAATCTCCGAAGGCATGAGACCTGCGAAAATGGCATTTCTACTGTATTGAGTCGCTGTAGGTAGGATACTATAGAAGTAATCTTCTTCTTGCACATTAAAAAACTCATTCACTACAGACTCCATAATCTTCCATTGATCAAAACGCAGATTATCCATAACAAGCAAGAATACGGGCTTTTCACTTAATTCTGGCAATACTTTGGTGCGAAGCAAATTGTGTGACATCAAAGGAGCTTCATCTGGATTTTTTATCCAGCTTAAATAATTCTTAATCACAAATTTTGAAAACTCCTTATTAGCCTCAGCTTTTTGCATGGCTAAAATATCTTTCATTTCCAGTGAACTTGAATCATCTATTTTCAACTCCCAACTGATGATCTTCTTATAAATATCTACCCAAGAGTTAATATCAAGATTGCTATTGATGTCTAAAAAGATCTGCCTAAACTCTTGTTGATAGTCAGAAGTAATTTTTTCTCGAAACAACCGCTTGTTATCAATGATCTTTTTTAAGGTCAATAAGATTTGATTGGGATTTACAGGTTTAATGAGATAATCATCAATCTGAGATCCTAATGCCTGTTCCATAATATCCTCCGCTTCATTCTTCGTAATCATAACGATCGGAAGATTGGGACTTATTTCTTTTACACGTTGTAAGGTTTCCAAACCAGTAAGACCTGGCATTGATTCATCCAAAAACATAATATCTATGTCTTTATTGGCTTTGTACTCATCAATAGCATCATGTCCATTTGTAACGGTTACAACTTCGTAGCCTTTTTTCTCAAGGAAATATAATTGGGGTTTAAGAAGATCTATCTCATCGTCTGCCCAAAGGATTTTAATTTTGTCCATTCATTTTCATTATTAGGTATAATTCCGCCTCTATAGATATTAATTTTGTTTCAATTTTAGTATCTAACGCTTTGTAAATTATTCTTATTCTATATAAATGAATAAAGTCAAAATATTTAATGACCCAGTCCATGGCTTCATTAGTGTTCAGAAAGGTATTTTACTTGATCTAATAAATCATAAATACTTTCAACGCTTGAGAAGGATCAAACAATTAGGTCTTTCGCACTATGTTTACCCAGGAGCACTTCACACCAGGTTTCATCATGCGCTTGGTGCGATGCACTTGGTACAAGAAGCCATAATAGTGTTAAGAAACAAAGGAATTGAAATTACTGATGAAGAATCAACCTCGGTTCAAATTGCCATTTTACTTCATGATATCGGTCATGGACCATTTTCCCATTCCTTAGAACATATTATTATAAACATGCATCATGAAGATATATCCATATTGTTCATGGAAGCATTGAATGAGGAATATGATGGAAAATTAGACTTAGCGATTGAAATTTTCAAAAATCAATATCACAAAAGATTTTTACATCAGTTAGTCTCAGGTCAATTAGACATGGATCGTCTAGACTATTTAACAAGAGATAGTTTTTTTACGGGTGTTACTGAGGGTGTCATTGGTTATGATCGAATCATAAAGATGTTATATGTAAAAGATAATGAGCTCGTAGTTGAGGAAAAGGGATTGTACTCTATTGAAAAGTTTTTGTTGGCCAGAAAATATATGTATTGGCAAGTGTATTTGCATAAAACTTCTGTGGCTTTAGAAACGATGTTGAAAAAAAGTTTAGAAATTTTCAAAGAGCTCAATAGCAAGGGTACAAAGTTCATCATGTCAGATCCCATGCAATTTTTCTTTGAAAATGAGATAAACCAAGAAAACAAAGCTATTTGGTTAGATAAATTTGCGCTTTTAGATGATTTTGATGTGATGCATTTGATCAAAACTGGGGTCGATCATGAAAACAAATTGTTAAAATTGTTATGTAATGGTATTGTTTTTCGATATCTTTTCAAAACTAAGTTGTCAGAAAGCCCCTTTAATAGTGACAAAATGGATTCTATGCGTCTAACTATTGGACAGCATTTTGAACTTGAAGAAGATCAAGCTAAACACTTGGTTATAAGTGGAGAAGAATCAAATTCGGCCTATCTACCCAACAAAAATGAAATCAAGATATTTCTCAAAAGTGGAGAAGTAGTACCTGTTTCAAGTATGTTGAAACTGTTTCAGGAAAACGAATTAATTATTAGGTTCTTTTTATGTTATCCTAAAATATTATATTAATTTTGTCGTCTATTGCTGCATTTTTTTGCCCAATAGAACTTATCCTATTTGTTAACTTTTTTTATTATTAAAACAATAATCAACTATGAGGAAAATTAGTTTAATCCTTACAACACTTTTTGCAATCCTCGCAATCGGATTAAGCGCTCAGCCAGGAGATGTGCCGCCAAATTCGGAACCTGGAAAGTGCTATGCGAAATGTTTAATAGCTGATGAGTATGATACTGTAACTGAAGAAATCCAAACTAAAGGACCTTCATCAAGAACAGTAGTTGTTCCTGCTCAGTATGAAACTGTTACTGAAGAAGTTCTTGTAAAAGAAGCTTCTAGCAGAATCGTGACAGTTCCTGCTCAGTATGAAACTGTAACTGAAGAAGTATTGGCATCAGAAGGTTCTTCTGTTGTTCAAGCTGTTCCTGCTCGTTTTGAAACCGTTACTGAAGAAGTATTGGTTCAAGAAGCAAGTACTACAATTCAGACTACTCCAGCTAAATTTGAAACTGTTACTGAAGAAGTATTAGTTCAAGAAGCTTATCAAACTCTTGTTGCTGTGCCTGCACAGTACGAGACAGTTACTGAAGAAGTACTTGTTAAAGAAGCATCAACTTCTTTAAGAGTAGTTCCTGCTCAGTATGAGACAGTTACTGAAGAAGTATTAGTTTCTGAAGCGTCTACTCGTTTGGAAGTAGTTCCTGCTCAATATGAGACAGTAACTGAAGAAGTGCTTGTACAAGAAGCTTCTACTACATTAGTTGCAGTTCCTGCTCAGTATGAGACTGTTACTGAAGAAGTATTAGTTAAAGAAGCGTCTACTTCTCTTCAAGTTGTTCCTGCTCAGTGGGAGACAGTTACTGAAGAAGTACTCGTTCAAGAAGCTTATGAGACACTCCAAGTAGTTCCTGCTCAATATGAGTCAGTAACTGAAGAAGTATTAGTTCAAGAAGCTGGTGGAAGCATCAACGTAGTTCCTGCCAAATTCGAAACTGTTACTGAAGAAGTATTAGTTCAAGAAGCATCTACTACCTTAAGAGTAGTTCCTGCTAAATTTGAAACTGTTACTGAAGAAGTACTAGTTAAAGAAGCATCTTCTACTTTACAAGTTGTTCCAGCTCAGTTTGAAACTGTCACTGAAGAAGTATTAGTTCAAGAAGCTAGTTCTTCAATCCAAACTTCTCCAGCACAATGGGAAACTGTTACTGAAGAAGTATTGGTTCAAGAAGCATACGAAACACTTGTTGCAGTTCCTGCTCAATATGAGACAGTTACTGAAGAAGTACTTGTAAAAGAAGCTTCTTCAAGAATCGTTGCAGTTCCTGCTCAATATGAGACAGTTACTGAAGAAGTATTAGTTCAAGAAGCTTCAACTGCATTATCTGCAGTTCCTGCTCGTTACGAAACAATGACTGAAGAAGTACTTGTAAAAGAAGCTTCTACTACAATTGAAAGAGTACCTGCTAGATATGAAACTTCAACTGAAAGAATCGAAACTTCTCCTGCATCTACGAAGTGGGTTAAGAGAAGAGCTGATAGAAACTGTTTATCTGCAAATCCAGATGATTGCTTAGTATGGTGTCTTGTTGAAGTACCTGCTACTTTCACAACTGTTACAAAACAAGTAAGAGTTGGATGTTCTGATGGATATGTTGATTCAGGTGATGATTGCACGAGAACAGTAGAAATTCCTGCTAGATATGAGACCAGAACTTACCAAAAATTGGTAACGCCTGCGACTACTCAATCTTCAGATGTACCTGCTAGATATGAGTCTAGAACTTACAGAAAATTAGTTACGCCTGCTACTTCAAGAGTAGAAGAAGTACCTGCTCAGTATGGTTCAAGAACTTACAGAAAGCTTGTTACTCCTGCAACAACTAGATCTGAAACTGTTCCTGCTCGTTATGAGACTAGAACTTACAGAAAACTAGCTAATCAGTCAGGTTCAACTGTAAATGATATTCCTGCTAGATATGAGTCTAGAACTTACCAAAAATTAGTTAGTCCTGCGACTACTAGAACTGTTGAAGTTCCTGCTCAATACAAAACTAGATCTTATCAAAAACTAGTTAGTGCTGCTACAGTTGAAACTGTTGAAGTACCAGCTCGTTATGAAAACAGAACCTACAGAAAATTAGTTACTCCGGCAACTACTACTACTGTTGGTGCTGATGCTAGATATGAAACTAGAACTTACCAGAAATTAGTTACGCCTGCGACAACTAGATCTGTATCAACTCCAGCTCGTTACGAGTCTAGAACTTACAGAAAATTAGTTACTCCAGCGACAACTCAAACTGTTGAAGTTCCTGCTCAATATAAATCTAGATCTTACAGAAAATTAGTTAGTCCTGCGACAACTAGAACATCTGAAGTTCCTGCTCGTTATGAGAATAGAACTTACAGAAAGTTAACTAGCCCAGCTACTACTAGAACTGTAGATGTTCCTGCTCGTTATGAGACTAGAACTTATTCTAAATTAGTTACGCCTGCAACTACACAAACTGTTGATGTTCCTGCTCAATACAAAAGTAGAACTTACAGAAAGTTAGTTACTCCAGCGACAACTAGAACAGAAACTGTTCCTGCTCGTTATGAGTCTAGAACTTATAGAAAATTAGCTAGTCCAGCTACAACTTCAGTTGTTGATGTTCCTGCTAGATATGAGTCTAGAACGTACCAGAAGCTTGCTTCTCCAGCTACAACTACTCAGTCAGATGTTGCTGCTCAGTACAAAACTAGATCTTATAGAAAATTAGTTACTCCAGCAACTACAAGAGTTGAGGAAGTTCCTGCTCAATACCAGACAAGAACTTACCAGAAATTGGTTACTCCTGCAACTACCCGTACTGAAGCTGTTGATGCTCAATACAGAACCATCACAAAAAGACAGTTAATCAGCAAAGGTGGAATGTCAGAGTGGAGAGAAGTTGTTTGTAACAGTAAAATCACACCTCAATTGACAAGAGCGGTACAAGATGCTCTTAGAGCTAGAGGTTATGATCCAGGTCCTTCTGATAACGTAATGGGAGAAAGAACCAAAGCTGCTTTGATCAAATTTCAAAGAGAGCAAGGTTTACCTATTGGTCAGTTAGACTTTGAAACACTTAAAGCTTTAGGCGTAAACTACTAGTCACTAGTTAGTTTAAACTAAATAAATAAAAAGAGGCCGTCTCATTGAGACGGTCTCTTTTTTTATTCTCATATTTGCATTTTTAATATATCAACAATTTACATATTATGGATCCAGTATATAATCTCATTGCTAAAGAACGCAAAAGACAACAGGAAGGCATTGAACTTATTGCAAGCGAAAATTTTGTAAGTACCTCAGTGATGAAAGCTATGGGCACCTGCCTAACCAATAAATATGCAGAAGGATATCCTGGTAAAAGATACTACGGTGGATGCCAATTTGTTGATGAAATTGAACAACTAGCCATCGATCGATTAAAGGAATTGTTTGGTGCAGAATATGCAAATGTACAACCTCATTCTGGAGCACAAGCGAATGCCGCAGTATTCTTAGCTTGCTTGCAGCCTGGAGATAAAGTTCTAGGTTTCAATTTGGCTCATGGAGGTCATTTGTCTCACGGTTCACCAGTAAACTACTCTGGTAAAGTTTACGATGCACACTTTTACGGAGTAGAAGAAGATTCAGGCCTAATCGATATGGATAAGGTTGAAGAAAAAGCACTAGAAGTACAGCCCAAACTCATTATCTGCGGGGCATCAGCATATTCTAGAGATTGGGACTATGTAAGATTTAGAGCCATTGCCGATAAAGTTGGAGCCTTACTACTTGCAGATATTGCGCATCCTGCTGGACTCATTGCTACAAAATTACTAAATGATCCACTTCCACATTGCCACATTGTTACCTCAACAACACATAAAACGCTAAGAGGACCAAGAGGAGGAATTATCATGATGGGTAAAAACTTTGATAACCCATGGGGAAGAACTACCAGAAAAGGAAATACACTTAAAATGTCTTCCATCTTAAATAGTGGCGTATTCCCTGGCATGCAAGGTGGACCTCTTGAACATGTAATCGCTTCCAAAGCCATTGCATTCGGAGAAGCCTTACAAGATAATTTTAAGACCTACGGACAGCAAGTAATTAAAAACGCTCAAGCCATGGCTACTGCCTTTGTTGATAAAGGATATAAAATTATCTCAGGTGGCACCGACAACCACTTAATGCTTATCGATCTTAGATCCAAGGATCTCACAGGCAAAATCGCTGAAGAATCCTTAATCAAAGCGGACATAACCATCAATAAAAATATGGTGCCTTTCGATACGCAAAAACCTATGATCACTTCAGGAATGAGAATTGGAACAGCCGCTATTACCAGTAGAGGATTTAATGAAGCTGATTGTATTGAAGTTGTGAATTGGATTGATCAAGTCATTACCAATCATGATAATGATTCCATGATTAAAGAGATCAAATCTGTGGTTAATAACAAGATGCTAGCTTACCCAATGTATGAGAAAGAAGATCATAGTTATGCTTAGCGCATAATTGTTAAAGATTTTCTTTTTTTAATAAGCTATTTCTTCTAAGAATAATCCAGAAGCGGGAGCACTATAAGCCTTATCTAAATGTTCTTTGTTTTCTAAGGCTTGTATTACATCATGCAAAGATACCCTCCCTTCTCCTACTCGAATTAGCATACCTACGATTAAGCGAACCATTCCACGTAAAAACCGATTGGCACTGATACGATATACAGCTCCAAATGAAGTTAGCTCCCATGTGGATTCTGATAATTCACACAAGTAAGTTTCTACATCAGAATGGGTCTTGCAAAAGGTATAGAAATCCTGATAATATAAAAGCTTATTAGCCGCCTTTGTGATAGATTCATGATCTAGCTTTTCAAATGAAGGAAAATACCAATACTGATCAGACGCAAATAAATTTTTATCCTTACTGAGATAGTAAGCATAGGATCTTTTCTTAGCATCAAATCTCGCATGAAAATTTTCATCCACAACAGACATACTATGAATCGCCAAATCAGCAGGCAGCATTTTATTTAAAATGATTAATGAAGCTTCGCCTAATTCCCTCTCTGTATCAAAATGCATGGCATAATTTGATGCATGTACCCCTGAATCTGTGCGGCCACAGCCTACTATTTGAACATCATCCTTGATAAATCGACTCAGGGTATCTTCAAGAACACCCTGGACTGTCCTACCCTCTTGTTGCTTCTGCCACCCAAAAAAATCAGTTCCTCTATAAGAAAGTAAAGTCTTATATCTCATTCGTATTTACCACAAAATTAAAAACGCACTATGAAGTAATCCCCGACGTATCTTTAGCCAGCTTCGCAAAAGCTAATGCCCCTCCTGCCATTGCAATGTCTTTCATAGCCATTACCATAGACATCGTCTTTGCAGTTTCATCTTCAGCTCCTAATCCAGGCATATGGACCAATAATGCAAATAACAATAGCATCAAACCCAGCAATTGAGCCGCCAAACGATCTTTTATTTGAAACATTATAGCTACAGCCGCTAATACTAAGGCCGCACCTGTTAAATAAACCCAGATCTTAGGACCAGGCATCCATGATGGGACCATTCCAACCATACTACCTGCATTGATAAAATGAAATATTCCAAAAACAGCCATAGGTATTCCAAATAAAAATCTTCCTAAAGAATTTACAATATTCATAAGTCTTTACTATTTAAATGATCAATAAAGCCAAACACAATTGAGTGAAAGCTAAAAGAAGATAATCATTATTTTTGAGAAGCTATCTGATATGCTGCACTAGCATTCATCAGCAAAATAGAACTGTAAAAAAGGTTTTTATGCAGCCTTAAGTTTATTCAACTTAGATTTTTTCATTTTTGATTCAGCATAGGCTAAATCTAAAGTAAACTTGTCTACATCATCTTGAGATGGTAGTTCATACATGGCATCCGTAAGGATGGCCTCACAAATACTTCTAAGTCCTCTTGCACCAAGTTTGAATTCCATCGCTTTTTCTGCAATGTATTCAGCTGCATCGTCAGTGATTTCTAAGGTGATACCTTCTAAATCAAATAGTTTTTTGTATTGCTTGAAGAGCGCATTTTTTGGCTCTACTAAGATTTTAATTAATACCTCTTTGGTAAGTGGCTCGAGGTATGTAAGAACTGGAAGTCTTCCTAAAAGCTCAGGGATCAATCCGAAAGTCTTTAGATCTTGATGGCTTACATACTGAAGTAAGTTTTCGTTATCAAATTCCTCGTCCTTCTCTTTATTGAAGCCAATGACTTGTTTATTGACACGCTTCGCAATATGTTTTTCTAAACCATCAAAAGCACCACCACAGATGAAAAGTATATCCGTTGTATTTAATTTGATCATCTTTTGCTCAGGATGCTTTCTTCCTCCTTGAGGGGGAACATTCACTTCCGTTCCCTCAAGCATTTTCAGCATGGCCTGTTGTACTCCTTCTCCTGACACATCCCTTGTGATGGAAGGATTATCACTCTTACGTGCGATTTTATCTATCTCATCAATATAAACGATGCCATTCTCTGCTGCTTCAATATTATAATCACAAGCCTGCAACAATCTGCTCAACATACTCTCCACATCTTCTCCTACATAACCTGCTTCAGTCAATACCGTTGCATCAACAATCGTAAATGGTACATCAAGATACTTAGCTATGGTTTTGGCTAACAAGGTTTTTCCAGTGCCCGTTTCACCAACAAATAAAATATTTGACTTTTCAATTTCGATGTCTGATAAGTCTTTTTGTCTCAATCTTTTGTAGTGATTATAAACCGCTACAGAAAGATATTTCTTTGCATCATATTGACCAATCACATATTGATCAAGATAACCTTTGATATCCTGTGGGGTAATATTTTCAGGAATAGCAAGACCCGTACTCTTCTTTATCTTATTGCTGCTTAATTCGTCTTTTACAATATCACCCGCTTGCTCCACACAAATCTCACAGATATGTCCTTCAATCCCTGCAATGAGAATCAGTGCATCACTTTTATCTCTACCACAAAATGAACATGTTATATTTTCTTTGTCAGAAGCCACGGGTATTTATTTATATGATTAAAATTAAGCGTTGTCTTTTTCTGCTAAGATCTCATCAACCAATCCATATTCTTTAGCTTCTCCAGCTGTCATCCAATTATCTCTATCCGAATCTTTAGAAATGGTTTCGTAATCATTTTCTGTATGCTTAGCTAAAATATCGTACAACTCTTTCTGCAATTGCTTGATCAAGTTGTAAGAAATTTCCATATCAGAAACTTGTCCTTGCATTCCACCCAATGGTTGGTGAATCATCACCCTACTATGAGGCAAGCAAGATCTTTTTCCTTTTTGTCCTGCAGTTAATAATACGGCACCCATTGATGCGGCTAATCCGGTGCAAATAGTTCCTACATCAGGAGCCACATATTGCATTACATCATAAATACCCAATCCAGCAATTACAGAACCACCAGGACTGTTAATAAACATTTGAATGTCTCTTTTGGGATCACTTGACTCCAAGAATAACAATTGCGCTTGAATCACATTCGCTACGTAATCATTGATAGGTACACCCAAGAAAATGATTCGATCCATCATCAATCTTGAGAATACGTCCATACCAACAATATTCATTTGTCTTTCTTCTATTACTTGAGGAGTAAAGCCATGAATATTAGGAACTGTAGTCTTCTTAATATAGTCTTCTACATTGGAACTTGTCATTCCAAGATGCTTCGTAGTGTACTTTAAAAATTCTTTCTTCTGGTCCATTACACAAATTTAATCTAAATTATACAATCATTGTTCCCTATAAAGGGGGGTTATTGAGACAATTTTAGGCTTAAATTGTTCAATCTTTTGATTCTTCTTCTACCAAAGCCTTAAAATCATCTAGACTTATTTCTTTGATATTTAGGGATAATTTTTCTTTTAACGAAGCAAAAACCTTTTCTGACATAATCTGCTCATACATTCTGTTTACCTCATCTTGATTTTGCATCATTCTTTCTAAGGTTGCCTGAATCATTTGGGGATCGACTGGCTGATTACCAAAATATGACATAATGGTTGTACGCATTCGATTGACAATCTCTTCTTGCTCAACTTTAATCTCTAATTTTTTGGATACCTTATCTTGAATCAAAGACCATCTTAAGCCCTCTTGGAATTTTTTATAGCCTTCTTCTGAGTTATCTTGTTCTGACCTTTCTTTCTGCGTTTTCAACCAACTCTTAAGAAATTCATCTGGCAGGTCAAAGTTATTATCAGCCAATAGTTTTATTCTTACATCTTTAAAAAGTAAAATATCTGACTGGGACTCATAATATTTACCAATCTCTTCTTCCATCTTTGTTCGGGCCTCTTCTTCAGTTTTAATTTCTGTATCAGGACCAAACATTTTGGCAAATAATGGCTCGTCAATTGCTGCAGGAACTACCCTTCTCAATTGATCTATCGTAATTTTATAAGTATTACCACCAGGCTCTTGACCATCTTCCAATCCTAAGAAGTACTTATTCACATAAGCCTCATCATTCTCCTCTGCTAAGTCATAAAGATCATAATTGAATTCATCACCGGTCTTCAATTTCTTGATCACATCCTGAGCTGCAGGCTTTATTTTATTAAATAGCATTGAAAAAGAAGCATTAATTCCATCTTCCTTTACCTGATCTCCTTCTAATTCTGCCACTTTGAATGCCAAAACATCTTCATCAACTGGCCCCTCAGTAGGATGCGTCATCTCACCAAAACGCTTTTGAGCATTTGCAATTTCATCATCAATGAGCTTGGATTCAACCTTAATTTTATGGAAGTCAAAACTATCAGAATCCGCAATATCAACCAATTCAAATTCAGGTACTAAGCCAATGGTAAAATTAAATGCATAGTCCTCCAATTCATTAGGCTCATATTCGTAAACTTTTTGATCAGGATCCATCATAGGCTGCCCCAATACTTTAAGCTCAGAGTCCGTCAAAAATTTATTGAGTTCTTCTTGAAGTTTATTCATTACAACTTCAGAGAGTACTTGCTTACCGTATACTTTCTTAATGAAACTTGTTGGAGTTTTACCCTTGCGAAAACCTTTGATTTGGGCTTTCTGGCGATATTTTTTTAGCTCTTCTTCAAACGAGCCTTTGTAATCTTCTTGAGCAATTGTTATTACAACTTTTGCATTTAAGTCATCTATTTGCTCTTTGACCACACTCATATAAATATACCTTGCTCGATTTGAAAAAAAATGTGCGGGTGAAGGGACTCGAACCCCCACACCTTTCGGCACTAGATCCTAAGTCTAGCGTGTCTACCAATTCCACCACACCCGCTACAAATTACCATTTTGGCAAAAAAGTCCACAAATATATAATCTTTTTCGTTTTTACAAGGGCTATTTAATACCCAGTGAAAAATAATTTTAGAAGCTAAAAACTTATATTTTACTTGTTATAAAACCTTTAAAAGCTTAATATCGTTTATTTAACACAATCAGCCCGATAGAACTTCAAGCATATCACAATATTTGAAGGAATATTCAAGTGCGCTTTATATTAACTTAAAAACCAAATGGGGAATAATCCCACTTGATTTAATTAGGAGATCATGCCAACATTAGCGGCCATTACAGCAGAAGATAAGAAGTTGATCAAAGCAGCTTATGCTAGACTCATGCGCTCTATCAAGTCGGAACTAGATCAAGAGGATCAAGAAAACATTAAAAAAGCCTACAACCTTGCTGTCTCAGCCCATGGAGACCAAAGAAGAAAATCTGGCGAACCCTATGTTACACATCCCTTAGAAGTAGCAAGAATTTGTGTAACAGAAATTGGCTTGGGGCCAACTGCTGTGATTGGGGCTATATTACATGATGTCGTGGAGGACACGGATGTCACCATGGAAGAAATCTTTGAAATGTTTGGTCCAAAAATCGCTCGGATTGTGGATGGACTAACTAAATTGGATGGTTTATATAATGTCGAAAGCCCTCAAGCAGAAAATTTCAAAAAAGTTATTTCTACCCTAGTAGAGGATGTAAGAGTGGTACTCATCAAGATGGCTGACCGTCTTCACAATCTTCGGACAATAGGTGTCATGCCTGTTCATAAAAAGTTGAGGATTGCTTCTGAAACCTCATTCATCTACGCTCCCCTAGCGCACCGTTTAGGTTTGTATAATTTGAAAACAGAATTTGAAGACATCTGTTTAAAAATCACTGAACCAGATATCTATAAGAAGATTCTTGAAAACCTGGATTCTAGCAAAAAGGAAAGAGAGAAATATGTAAATGCTTTTATTCGACCCTTAAAGAAAGGGCTTGATGCAGAGAAGATTCCTTTTCGAATATTAGGGAGACCCAAGGCTGTCTCATCAATCTGGGGGAAAATAAAAAAGAAGAAGGTACCCATTGAACAGATTTATGATCTCTTTGCCATTAGAGTGATCTTGGATGTGCCTTTAGAAAAAGAGAAAAAAAGCTGCTGGGAAGTATACTCAGTAGTCACAGATGTATACAAACCCATTCCCGAAAGATTAAAAGATTGGGTGACTACTCCAAAGTCAAATGGTTATGAATCTTTGCATACTACAGTCGTGGGACCAAAAGGAAAATTTGTAGAAGTACAAATACGAACGGAAAGAATGCATGACATTGCAGAAAGAGGTTTTGCTGCGCACTGGAAGTATAAAGATGTACAAGATGGTAAGCCTAACTTATATGATTCTTGGTTAGATAATGTGCGTGAATTATTAGATGCCAATGGAGAAGCCAATTCCTTGGAATTCATTTCTGATTTTAAAACCAATCTATTTAGCAAGGAAGTATTTGTCTACACGCCGAATGGAGATATGAGAGTATTACCTCATGGCGCGACTGCATTAGATTTTGCTTTTTTCATTCATACAGATGTAGGATATCACGCCACGTCGATCAAGGTTAATAATAAGCTTGTTCCTATGGGATACAAACTTAAAAATGGGGATCGGCTTGAAGTAATTACCAATAAAAATCAGAAGCCAAAAGAAGATTGGCTGAAAATGGTGGTAACTGGTAAGGCGCGTTCGAAGATTCGATCTTCTATGAAAGAGGAGCGTCGCAAGCAAGGAGAACTAGGAAGAGAGGGATTGATTCGTAAATTTAAAAATATGAAAGTGGATTTTGATGATGGTGTTGAAGTCCTCATCAAACACTTTAAGCTAAATTCTAAAGCAGACTTGTTTTTTGGTTTCGCTATGGAAACGCTGAGCTTTGCAGAATTGAAGAAATTCAATGTTGAAAATCACAAATTGGTCCTTAAGGAAGAAGAAAAACCAGAGGTGATTATTGCTGATGAAGACACCATTCCAGTCCAGAAGATTAATAGATCTGCATTAACCAAGATCTTAGTCAACGGAGAACCAGCTGAACAATATAACTACTCCTATGCTATGTGTTGTAATCCCTTGCCCGGAGATAAAATCTTTGCATATTTGGCGGCAGCAAGCGGTTTAAAAATCCACAGAACCAATTGCTCTAATGCCACCCATTTAATTGCCAATTATGGGTACAGAACAATGAAGGCTGAATGGGTTGCAGCGGCAAATTCAAGTTTTGTAGCAGAGCTAACCATTACTGGAGTAGATGACGGACCAGGTGTGATTGAAAGAATCACTACTACGATTTCTTCCACCCTAGGAATTAATATTCGTTCATTTTCAATCTCTGGAAAAGAAGGCTATTTTGAAGGGAAAGTGAGTTTAGTGGTATCAAATAAAGATCAGCTTAACAAAATTATAATGTCGCTAAAAAAACTTGATAACATTTCAAGTGTTGTTAGATCGGATGGAAGAAAATCCTAACTATGATCATTAATAAAAACAGAGAAGAAGTTATCAATGAGGTGAAAGGAATATTCTCCGCTTATTTGGAAAAATTCAAATATCGGAAGACGCCTGAGCGCTATGCAATATTGGAAGAAATTTATAGGAGGGATGATCATTTCGATGCGGAGGCACTTTACATCCATATGAAAAACCAAAATTATAGGGTTAGTAGAGCCACAGTTTATAATACCCTCGATCTACTAACCAATTGTGATTTAGTTATTAAACATCAGTTTGGTAAAAACCTCACCCAATATGAAAAGTCCTATGGTTTCAAACAGCATGATCATTTGATTTGTATTGAATGCGGAAAAGTTTTAGAATTCTGTGATCCAAGAATCCAACAAATCAAAGATACCATGGGAGAGATCTTGGAGTTTGAAGTACTCCACCATTCCCTCAATCTTTACGGAAAATGTAAAGACTCTTGTGCCTGATCAGCCAGGCAAGTATAATTAAGCCTCATCATCATGATGAGTAGATTTGAAAAAATTAACTCTAAGTCTAATCTTCAAAATAATTCATATTCCATTAGAAGGTATTTTTACTATTTGCCAAAATAAAATCGTTTAAAAGGCAAAATATTATAATTATTCATATACGTTTTATACTTTTAGGCTTTAAGAACACGCATGAATGTTTTTGTAAACAGAAACATTCATATTTTCTAAAAAGTATATGAAAATAGACGTTATTCTAGGTCTCCAATGGGGAGACGAAGGGAAAGGCAAAATCGTAGATTATTTAGCCGAACACTACAATTTAGTTTGCAGATTTCAAGGCGGACCTAACGCGGGACATACCATCAAATTTGATGAACATAAATTTGTACTCCATACCATACCTTCTGGTATTTTTCGAGATAATATTATAAATGTAATTGGTAACGGTGTTGTAATCGACCCTATTACACTTGATAAAGAAATCCAAACCTTGAGTCAGGCAGGGAAAACTTTTTTGGACCGGCTGCTTGTCGCCAAAAAAGCGCATTTAATTTTACCTACCCATCGGTATCTTGATGCAGCCTCTGAGGCGGCAAAAGGAAAAGCAAAAATTGGTTCTACCTTAAAAGGAATTGGACCAACTTATATGGACAAGACTGGCCGTAATGGTTTAAGAGTTGGGGATATCGCTTTGGATAACTTCAGAGAAAAATATGAGGCGCTTAAAACTAAGCACATGTCCCTACTCAATATGTATCCAGACATTGATTTTAATCTAGAAGAGGAAGAAGAAAAGTGGTTTAAGAGTCTTGAAGTATTAAAATCAATTAAGCAAATAGATTGTGGTTACTATCTGAATGAACAACTCAAGAAGGGTAATAAAATATTAGCAGAAGGTGCTCAGGGCTCTATGCTGGATATTGATTTTGGAACCTATCCATATGTTACATCTAGCAATACAATTACTGCAGGCGTCTGCACAGGTTTAGGCGTGGCTCCACAAACTATTGGAGAAGTCATTGGGATTGCAAAGGCTTATTGCACAAGAGTGGGATCAGGCCCCTTCCCTACTGAATTAAATGATGCGGTGGGTGAAGAGTTAAGAGCAAAGGGACAAGAGTTTGGCGCTACTACTGGTAGACCTCGACGTTGTGGATGGATCGATTTACCCCAAATCAGATATGCCATCATGCTGAATGGGGTAACACAAATTGTCTTGACCAAAGCGGACATTCTGAATGACTTTGAAGAAATAATGATTTCAGATAGTTATGATGTTGCTGGTACTAAAACCAGAAACATACCTTATGACATGCATGAGATTGCTGTAACACCCTCGTATCGAGCGCTTCCCGGTTGGAAGCAAGATCTATCAGAGTGCAGCAATTATGAATCCTTTCCACAGGCATTGAAAAGCTATGTACATGAAATAGAGCAAGAATTAGAAACGCCCATTTCTATGGTATCTATTGGACCGAAGAGAAAAGAGTTGATTATTAAAGGCTAGTCCTTATCAGCAATGATGATCCATTGATAGTCTAAGGCACAGTCATCAGATTGAAAATTTTGGTAACCAGCTTCTTCCAGTTCTAATTCGACAATACCTAAAGGGAGTTTTTGATCCTCCGTAACTATTTGAATAGGGATGCGTTTTTTCTTGAAATCTACGATCATCAACCTACCGCCATCTTTGATCTTGGATTTGAGTTTTTTCAAATAATTCACTCGATCTTCTATGTAAGCAATCGTATTGATGATGATAACAACATCCACTTCTTGCTCTTCTAAATTTGAATCATTTTCACCAGCTAATCGTGTTTCTATTTTATTGGAAAAATCTTCTTGATAGTCTGATTTCTTTGCATCAATAATATCCAGCGCCGCTTGGCTAATATCGAGTGCAATGACCTTGTCCGCAGCTGCGGCTAATGGAAAAGTAAAGAATCCTGTACCTGCGCCAATATCCGCTACTGACTTTCCAGAAAGGTTTCCTAATAAGGATACGATTAATCCTCTCTGTTGCCAAATGTCTCTTGGCGAACTATCATTGTTATCTGGCTTTACTACTTTAGGAGCTTCAACATTGACATCACGGTTATTCACAGCTATGTCATCATCTTGCTCACCGCCACATGCTTGGAAGACGGCAATTATGAGTAATAAAATAAAAATCCTCCCATATTTCTTTAACACGATCATGGCATCAAAAATAAGAAATTGATACTCAATTTAAACTTGTCTGACTTTTATTTGAATCTTAATTCTTACAATGTGGAAGATTATATCCCCTCTTCATATTCGTATCCAATATGAAATAGGGCATCTCCTTGATTCACCACCGGTGTATTGTTATGCCCTACTATGTAACCATCTCGATTGGATACAACAGCTATAGACTTCAGACCGGCTAAATCATTGATTGTCCCCAATCGTTCTCCTTTTCTAATTTTAGCTCCTGAGGATCGGCTCCAAGTAAAAAGCCCGGAGTATGGTGCTCTCAGCCAAAGGGTCTTTTTAATTAAAACGGAAGGTTTTTTCGGAGCTGGTTCACCTTCCAACATACCTAAGTGCTGCAGCACTCTATGCATACCCTTCAAGCCAACATCTATGGAATAACCATCGAATCTTAAGGCTTCTCCACCTTCGAAAACGAGCATAGGAATTTTTTGTATTCGGGCAGTTTTACGCAAGGACTTTGTGATCAGGGGTTTTTGTAGAATAAAAGGTGCTCCAAATACTTTGCCTAAGGCTTCACTTTCTTTATCCGTTCTAGTGTATCGAATTTGAGGATAATTATATCTGGTTGCCCCTCCAGTATGGAAATCCATTCCAATATCTGCGTAGGGTAATATTTTCTTTGTAAGACTTCTTGCAACTCTAGAAGCGAGCGAGCCTGTTGTACTCCCCGGAAAGCTTCTATTGACATCCTTACCATCAGGTACTTCCCTACTAAAATTTATAAAACCATATACATTCAGCAGCGGGATAGCTATGATGTCTCCTTTGAGAAGATTATAAAAGGTATTCCCTTCTAGGCTCCTTCTGACGATCTCAATTCCATTGATTTCGTCACCATGAACGCCTCCGAGGATTAGGACAGTAGGTCCTGGATTTTCGGAACGAAAGATATGAGCCTCTATATTTATTTTAGTATCTGAAGGAAGTCTTCCTACATTTATAGCAATACTCGCATTTTCTCCCGGCTCTATCCGATGCTTATTTATAATGATCTCTTTCACCTATTCTTCTTTCATCCAGCATTGCGCTGAATCATTTCTATTATTTTACCTGCAATATCTATACCTGTTGTTCCTTCAATGCCTTCAAGCCCTGGTGACGCATTAACTTCTAAAATGAGCGGACCTCTCTTTGACCTTAGCAAATCTACCCCAGCCACTTTCAAACCCAGCTCTTTAGATGCAGCCAAAGCGATGTGTTCCTCTTCAGGTGACAATTTAGCTACCATGGCACTCGCACCTCTATGCAAGTTGGATCTGAATTCGCCTGGTTGAGCTTGTCGTACCATTTTCGCGACGACCTTATTATCCACTACAAAGACTCTTACATCCGCACCTTTGGATTCAGCAATGTATTCTTGCAAAATCACTTTTTGCTTCAACTTGATAAAGGCCTCAAGAATGGACTCTGCACTTGCTTTAGTTTCAGCTAAGATGACACCTAAACCCTGCGTGCTATCCAATAATTTTACAATCAATGGAATGGAATTAAACTCTTCTACTACTTTTTTCACAGAAAAGATATCATTCGTAATCACAGATTTTGGAATGGGAATATTTTGAGCTGCTAGGTATTGCATCGCACTTCGTTTATCTCTTGATCGAAGAAGTGCTTCAGTACTGGTCGCTGTATACACGCCCAATAATTCAAATTGCCTAATGACAGCTGCTCCATATGAAGTCGCTGATGAACCAATTCTTGGAATAATCGCATCCACGTCTCTGATACGCTCACCTTCATAATTGATGGCCAGATTTGATGCTTCCATGACTAAATCACATTTCATATGATCTATTACCCGCACAAAATGCCCTCTTTTCCTTGCGGCGTATATCAAACTTTGCGTTGAGTACAGTGCAGGATTTCTAGAAAGAATGACTATGTTCATCTTTTAATACCTTCTTATTTACTTATTTTAAAACTGTGATTTTGATAAAATCAAGATACAAATTAAATAATACCTATCTTACCCTCATAGTTCCCTTTAAATGAGTTTGCATAAATTAAATGATAAAAAAATTATCAATGGATGGGCCTTTTTTGATTGGGCCAATTCTTCCTATGCGCTCATTATAAGTGCTGCTATATTTCCCGCCTACTTTTCCTCAGTGACGGATGATCAATTTACCTATTTTGGACAAGTCATTGAAAGAGGAACTTGGTATTCCTTTGCCATCTCTATCTCCTATTTAATCATTACTATTTTATCTCCAATCTTATCTGGCATTGCTGACTACAGAGGAACTAGAAAAAAGTTTTTAAAATTTTTTACTGGCTTGGGCGCAGTCTCTTGTATGATCTTATTCTGGTTTAAGGGGATGGACCAGTTATTTTTAGGAACGATCTGTTTTATGCTAGCCAATATTGGATTTTCAGGAGGTTTGGTTTTTTATGATTCCTACTTGCCGCAGATAGCTTCAGAAGATCAATACGATAAAGTAAGTGCGAAAGGCTTTGCCTTTGGATATATCGGTTCTGTAATTTTACTCTTAATAAACTTAGTGGTCATACTAAAGCCTGAATGGTTTGGGATTGAGAATGTCCAACTACCATATAGAATTGCTTTTTTCATGGTCGGTTTGTGGTGGTTAGGTTTTGCACAAATTCCCTTCAAGCGTTTGCCCGCTGATGTAATTATTAAATCAACAGGCAATGTTATCAAAAAGGGTTATTCCGAACTCTTCACTGTTTGGAAAAAAGTGAAAAAGCAAAAGTATGTGAAGCGATTTTTAATGTCTTTTTTCTTCTACAGTGCAGGCGTCCAATCCATCCTTTATTTAGCAGCAATCTTTGCAGAACAAGAATTAGAATTTGGTGGGCAAGAATTGATTTTCATTATTTTGATATTACAGATTGTAGGAATCGTTGGAGCTTTTCTATTTTCTAGAATATCCAAACTCATGGGAAACAAGACCTCTATTATCATCATGTTACTTATTTGGCTTTCCATTTGTGCGGCTGCATTTTACGTAGTCGAAAAATCACATTTTTATATGGTGGCTGCAGCAGTAGGATTGGTAATGGGTGGTATACAAGCCATTAGTCGTTCTACCTATGCAAAGCTTATAGAAGAAAAGGAGAAGGACCTTGCCTCCTACTTCAGCTTTTATGATGTCTTGTATAAAGCTTCCATCGTCTTAGGAACCTTTTCATTTGGTCTTGTTGAGCAATTAACTGGTGGTATGCGAAACAGCGTTCTTGCACTTGGTTTATTTTTCTTAGTTGGCCTAGCCATCATTTTTAGCATCAAAATGAATAAGACAAAAGAAGTAGTATTGCAAGCAAGTCCATTGTCTTAGTTCTTATCAGCAATACCGTATCATCATCTATCTTTCTCCAAGCGATATCATACACACAATGGAATACCTTATTCTTCTGAACCTTTTTGAAACCCGTTAGATATTGGTATTGAAAATTTTTTTGATCCAAGTAGTTTTTTGATACCCGTGTTTGACTCATTTCTTTTGGGATTAGCTTTCTTAAAATCTTATAATTTTTGTGCAGCAGGCGATCAATACGTGACGTCTCTGTAACTACTTCTTTGGCAAGTTGGTAATGATAAATGGATTTGCATTTCGTAGTACAAAAAAGCTTGTCGGATCTTCCTCTTAGCTGGGTACTACATATTGGGCATAGTGTAGCCATTAGGTAAAGTTTTAGTTCTCTGTCTTCGTAGTTTTATAATATCAGTTCTAGCTGATGTCCCGCTTAATTTAGTAATTTTTTTAGAAATGTCTCAAGCTGAAAACTCCAGATCTGATACATTTTAAAAAAAATCAAATAAAAATAATTTTTCAGGCAACTATTACAAGATCGATGCATATGTAGGGTATTGAAATCATAATCAAAAGAAATAAACGCATGAAAAAATTAATCTTTACCCTCCTTCTATTATGCCCCCTTTTTTTAAAAGCGCAAAATACTGTAGTAGACATTATCGTCAATAGCCCTGACCACACTACATTAGAAGCAGCGGTTTTAGCGGCTGGCCTTGAGACCACTTTAAGTGGTGATGGCCCCTTTACCATTTTTGCCCCAACTGATGATGCTTTTGCTGCACTTCCAGCCGGAACAATAGATGCATTATTAGCAGACCCTACTGGAGCCTTGACAGACATATTATTATATCATGCTCTAGCAGCTGATGTAAGAAGTACCGATCTTTCAGATGGTCAAGTAGCCACTACGATTAATGGAAAAGATATTACCGTAACTATAGATAATGGAAATGTCTTCATTAATGATGCGCAGGTGACTGTTGCCGACATCGTTGCGGATAATGGTGTAGTACATGTTATCAATGCCGTTTTGATTCCTCCAACAATAACTGTAGTGGACATCGTTGTTAACAGCCCAGATCACAATACGCTAGAAGCAGCTGTACTTGCAGCAGGATTAGAAACTACTCTAAGTGGTGATGGTCCGTTTACTTTGTTTGCTCCAACTGATGCAGCTTTCGCAGCTTTACCAGCAGGAACCGTTGATGATTTATTAGCAGATCCTACAGGAGCTTTGACGGATGTATTATTATATCATGCATTAGCTGCTGATGTAAGAAGTACTGATCTTTCAGATGGTCAAGTAGCCACTACAATCAATGGAAAAGATATCACTGTAAGTATTACCAATGGTAATGTGTTTATCAATGATGCACAGGTGACTGTTGCAGACATCGTTACTGATAATGGTGTGGTACATGTCATTGATGCCGTATTAATACCG
>CALGNN010000049.1 GCA_937961455.1 uncultured Saprospiraceae bacterium | reverse complement strand
GCTATGATAACAGGTTTTCTTCCAGCAGGTATCAGAGGCTTGGGTATTGCAGGATTATTAGCTGCTTTGATGAGTTCCTTATCCTCAGCGTTTAATTCTAGTTCGACCTTAATAACTATAGACTTCTATAAAAAATATCGTCCAAATGCATCTGATATAGACTTGGTCAAATTTGGACAATGGGCTACCGTTATTCTAGTCGTTGTAAGTTTGGCTTGGATACCTTTCATGAAGTCTTTAATGGGTGGTGGAATCTTTCATTACTTACAAAGCATTCAAGCCTATATCTCCCCTCCGATTGCAGCCGTATTTTTATTTGGATTATTTTTCAAATGGATCAATGCCAGAGGAGCTATTGTCGCCTTATGGGCGGGATTTGCTATTGGGATGTTTAGATTAATTGCAGAATTTATGAGCAATGAAGGAAGCCTTGCCGTAACTGATGGAAGCTTCATGTCTCAATTCTTATCGATCAATTTTCTACATTTTGCGCTTTTTCTATTCCTATTTTGTGCTGCTGTATTAATGATCGTTAGTAAGACAGGAATCATGCAATCGGCAGACAAACTTGCCTTAGTGACTTTTCAGAAAAATGCCCAAAGAGATCCTGCGCCAAAGGCTGATATTTGGATGACAGTGGTTTTAATTATTTGTGTATTGTTACTTTGGATGTTATTTAGTCCTTGGGGTTTAGCTTAAATAAAATATAAAATGGACTTAAAACTTTTGGGTAAAACTGCATTCATTTCTGGATCGACTGCAGGTATTGGTTTTGCCATCGCCAAATGGTTATTAGCAGAAGGTGTCGAGGTCATCATTAATGGAAGATCGGTAAAACGTATTGATGAAGCCATTGATAAACTGAAAGAGATCAATCCTGAGTACCAGGTCAGAGGCATAACTGCAGACTTTCAAAATGAAGCAGAGATCAATGCGCTCATTGCCAATTTAAAAGACGTCGATATACTTATCAATAATGTAGGAATCTTTAATTCTCAGTCATTTTTCGAAACTCCAGATGAAGACTGGCACAAACATTTTGAAGTTAATGTCATGAGTGGTGTAAGGCTTTCGCGTCATTGTCTCCCATCTATGTTGGAAAAAAATTGGGGGCGAATCATATTTATTTCTAGCGAATGCGCAGGGCTGGTTCCAGAGGATATGATTGCTTACAGTATGACTAAGACTGCCATGCTTGCTGTCTCAAGAGGTCTATCCCATTTAACAAAAAGTACAGGTGTAACCATTAATACGGTAGTCCCAGGTTCTACTTTATCAGAAGGAGCAGAACGCTTTTTAGAAGGTGTAGCAGAACGAGAAAATAAATCCACTAAAGAAGTTGAAGAAAACTTTTTTAAAGAAGTGCGCACCACTTCCCTTCTTCAACGATTTGCTTCAGTAGATGAGGTAGCAAGTACCGTTTGCTATTTGGCTAGTCCCTTAGCATCTGCTACGAACGGAGCTACGATAAAAGTGGAGGGAGGTTCGACAGGAATCAGCATTTAAATTAAATGAGATGCGCTCCTTAAATCAATAAATCTTTTAAGAATCCTGATTTATTGGACGGCAGCATTCATAAGTCTTCATCAATCATCTATTGAACTTGCAAGATTTACATATTCAAAAATTACAAGCTGAGGAAGCAATACCATGGGAATTACTCTTGGAAGCTGACCCTTCTCCTTTGCTCATTGAAAAATATTTAAAAAAGGGAGATTGTTTTACAGCTAAGTCGAAAAACTTGCTGCTTGCTGTAATCGTCTTAGAAGCCATAGATGAAAACATCCTTGAAATCAAAAATATTTCTGTGTCAAGATCATTTCAAAAAAAAGGTATTGGAAATATCTTATTGGAATTTGCATCAGATTATGCAAAGAGACATTCTTATAAAAAACTACATGTTGGCACTGCCGATTCAAGTAGCTATCAAATATCCTTTTATCAAAAAGCTGGTTTCAAAAAACTAAGCGTTGAAAAAGACTATTTTCTTAAAAACTACACGGAAGTTATTATGGAAAATGGCGTTCAAGCAATTGATAAAATATGCTTCGAGAAAAACTTAACTTGAACTATTTGTATAAAAACTTCTGATCTAATTCTTCTGAGTCTTTATATTTTACTCTCAGTCCATCTAGTTCATTTTTGAGTTTTGAAACGACCGCTGCATAAGAAGGATCATCATAAACATTTTTTATTTCTAAAGGATCTTTCAATCGATCATACAATTCCCATTCATCTACATCGTGATAAAAATGTGTGAGTTTATATTCTTTCGTGACTATGGCATAATGTCTCTTGACCATATGCACACTTGGATATTCATAGTAATGATAGTATACCGATTCTCTTGTCCACTTCTTTTCATTTTTCAACAAAGGCACAAGACTTTCTCCCTGCATATCAGCTGGTGCTTCAATCCCTGCGACATCAAGAAATGTTTGTGCAAAGTCCAAATTTTGCACCATTTCATCATTGACAGTTCCTGCTGCTATTTCACCTGGCCATCTCATGAGTAAGGGTGTTTTAAAAGATTCATTATAGATAAAGCGCTTATCAAACCAGCCATGTTCTCCAAGATAAAATCCTTGATCTGATGTATAAACTACTAAGGTGTTTTCGTCTAAACCAGATTCATCTAGATAATTGAGAACTCGACCTACATTATCATCCACCTCTGATATACAAGCTAAATAGTCCTGCATATACCTTTGGTATTTCCAGCGCATTTTTTCTTGATCATTCATGCTTGGCCAATGGGCTTCAAACCAATTGTTGATGGAGTCGACTACAGGATCGTATTGTGCAAGTTGGGCATCAGTAGAACGGCCGTAGGGACCGTAAAAACTATTTTTGTATTCTTTAACTGCAGGCTGGGGATTCATTTTATCGCGCAGTTCGGGTCTAATCTTAGAATCATGGCTATACATCATATGTGTTAGCAAATTCATCTCTGCGGTTTTGGCAGCTGTCCCTCTATTCGCATAATCATCAAAAAGTGTCTCTGGCTCAGGGAAGGTTTTCTGCGAAAATTCCTTAAATTTTTCAGGGCTTGGCCACCAAGGACGATGAGGCGCCTTATGCAAATAAAAAAGCAAAAAGGGCTTATCAGGATTTCTTTCTTCCTGTAACCAATCTAGGGTTAAATCGGTAATGATATCTGTTACATGCCCGGTTATCGTGGTGTCCCCTTCTTTCGTTATAAATTTTGGATTGATGTAGCTTCCTTGTCCTGGTAAAATTTTAAACTGATCTACTCCCTTAGGATTGTTACCAAAGTGCAATTTGCCAAACATGGCAGTTTGATATCCCGCATCTTGAAACAATTGAGGAAAAGTGATTTGACTGGTATCAAAGGGAGCCATGTTATCAATCTTACCATTTAAATGAGAATGTTTACCCGTCAAAATCACTGCTCTGGAAGGTGCGCATATAGAATTGGTAACACAGGCATTTGAAAAAAGCATTCCTTCTTTTGCCAAGCGATCAATATTCGGAGTCTGAAGTAAATGATCACTGTAAGCACTCAATGCTTGGTAAGCATGATCATCAGACATTATAAAAACGATGTTCGTGGGCTTTTTATCTTTTAACTTCTCCTCTGTGCAACTTATTAAAGTGCAGCAGATTAGGCCAAGCAGAACTATTGGATATCTCATCTATGTATTCAAGTGTGTTTGATTACATAAGATAGAAAGAAAAGTTAAGGATAGAGAGGAGAAAGCACTTACTTCATTTCAGAAAACAAGACCTCTTGCCCTACGCTGAGTTTGGCAACATGACGACTTTGGTTTTTGAGATTTAGGCTAGAAAAATGTTGTACATAGCTAATAGCTACTTTCTTACCTACCGTTTTTTGGCTTAGATCTTCAATGGTCAAACCTCTTTCCAAGCCTCTATTAATATAATAGTAGACATCACTATCAGCAAGCTTTAATACGATGTCTTTTTCACCTGAGCCTTCTTTGACATTTGTCATGATGCCCTGGTCAGTAGAAGTATTGTCAGCAGTTGCTTGCGGTACAGGCCTTAAAGCAAATAAGATAAAAAGACAAAGTGCTCCTCCCAGAAAAAGACTAAGCGATTTGAAAATGGTTTTCATGGTGTTCAGAAGTATTGTTTAGGTAAAAACGTCTCTCATTTAAAAAATATTATAGCACACTATTAGTTAGAAAGATCATTCATTAAGAACTACAAGAAAGCATCGAACAGCCTATTTTATTTCTAGCCCACTCTGGTCTTTTGACAAACCATTTTTCATGCTCTGGTTTTTCATCATAAGGGTTTCGTAAAACTTCAAGTAAGGAATTGATAAGCGTGTAATCTCCTTGATTGGCGTCATCAATGGCTAATTGTGCCATGTAATTCCTTAATACATACTTTGGATTAACGAGATTCATTGATGTTTTTCTTTTTGCATCATCAATGGTTTCTTTTTTCAAACGCATGAGATATTTCATCCACCAAATCCTCCAAGATTCAAGAATGCTTTCTGTTATTTCTTCGGGCTTATAAAAAGCTTTTTCTATAACAGATAAGAACTTTTTATCACCTTCGATAGGAAGACTTTGTTCTTTAGAAACTTCCGACAATAATCTAAAAAAGATGGTCATATCTGTTTCTGACTTTTGCAACAGTTCTTCTAATTCTATCACCAAGCTTTCATCTCCATCTTCTTCTAAAGAGAGACCAAGCTTTGATCTCATCATCGAAAAATAAGCCTCTTGAATATCTGATCGATACTTCATTAAAATCCCTTCTAATGATTTTGCATCATCTATCACTAAAAAAAGCGCGTTCGCTAATTGGGCTAAATTCCAAAGACTGATGTTCATTTGATATCCATATCGATATCGCTTATGGCTTCTGTCAGTTGTATTAGGTGTCCATCCATGATCATAGCCTTCCAACCAACCATAGGGACCATAATCAATGGTCAAACCTAAGATGGAAAAATTGTCTGTATTCATCACACCATGCACAAAACCAACTCTCTGCCAATGAATGATCATATTCATTGTGCGATCACATACCTCTTGGAAAAACTGCAAATAGCTTTCCTTTGACGGTTTGCCGATGTGCGGATAAAAATACTTGATGGTATAATCCATCAATTTCGTCAAATTAACTTTATCGTTTCTTGAGGCAAATATTTCAAAATTTCCAAAGCGGATGAAGCTTTCAGCTACTCGACAAACAACAGCTCCTTTTTCATAAGCACCATTCCCGTCATACATCATATCTCTCAAAACTTGATCTCCTGTCAAGCTTAATGATAATGCTCTAGTAGTTGGAACGCCCAAATGGTGCATCGCCTCGCTTAATAAAAACTCTCTAATGGATGATCTTAAAACGGCTAATCCATCTGCACTTCTTGAGTACGGTGTCGGGCCGGCTCCTTTGAGTTGTAGCGCCCATCTTTTATTTTCATGCAAGACCTCTGTGAGATTAATAGCTCTACCATCTCCAAGTTGTCCTGCCCAATGACCAAACTGATGGCCACCATAGCACATGGCAAAAGGGGCAGTACCTTCTAATACTTCATTACCAGAAAAGACCTTAGTAAATAAGTTGGATTGAAGATCACCCTCACTAATGCCAAGTATCTCAGCTACTTCAGCACTGTGAGCAATGAGTGTAGCATTCGAAGTTTGAATAGGCTCCACAAAAGAATAGCAAGCTTCGAGCACTTGTCTCCGTGTATTGTTACGATCTTTATCATCAGGTAATTCTTTATTGAATGTATCAGCGATATTAAGGCCCAGTTGTGTCATCATTTAAAGATAATACAAAAAGGAGGAAAAGGTTTAGATCAAAATTTAGGATGTCTGTAGACAATTTATTTCCTTAATTAACAAATCAAAAAGTCTTCGTATAAATCTCAATTGCAAACCACAAATTGAATTGAACAAAAGTGATAAATATGCTTTGATCCTTAAGAAGCAGCCTTCCATTCGAAGGCTGCAACAATTAAGAAAGTAGTTCTGCTTTGGTTAATTATCAAGGCAGTTATTTCAATTAGTTTTCTTTGTTGTTTGTTAATATCGATGATTTGAAAAAGGTCATAATAAAAAGTAAGAAAGGGTAAAATCTTGCGACTCTACCCTTTCTCTAAAAATTACTTGATAATATAATTACCAGTTAACTTTCAAACCTCTTACACCCATATCCACAACTTTTTCATTTTCAGCTGGATTGGACACATTAAAATCCAATGCTCCATTTCCATTTAAATCTTCCCATTCAAAACTCTGGTTAATAGAAAATGAAAGTGTCACATCTATGTCTTCTGTTTCTTCACCTGTAATGACTAGTGGAGGGTCAAACTGCCCAGTTATTACACAACTTCCTGCAGGTATGGGTGAAGAATTAAAAAGTGGATTCACTACAGTGGTAGCTCCTTCTGGAGATTGTCCAGAAAAAACATCATTGTAGGTACTCAGTTCATCTTGAAAATTGGTTTCAAAAGCCCAAAAGCCTTGATTTCGATTTCCATTTACATCAAGTAGTAAATTATCAATTTGATAATCTTCGATGTAATTATTGAATCCTAAAAATGAAGCAACGGTGGCTTTCTCATTTGTCAGATCTCCGATGAATGGAATTTCATTAAGATTGTAATTTACTTGATAATCTTGAAAGGCCACCGATATTCTCAGCCATTCATAGGTTCCCGCGGGAATGTCACTAATGTTTGATTCGAGAAATGTTTCGCCATCGTTTGTTAATTGTAATTTTTGAAAGTCAACAGCAGGCGATCCACCCTTATCTGTTTCTTCTCCTTTATACAATTGAACTCCTTGGGAGTAAGGTGTCCATTTATCTGGATAAAGGCCTAAAAAGTGTGCCCCCATTTTCCTGAATTCAGGTGTCTGGGCTGCATGTCCCTCAGGGAGTTCAGCAGGGTTACCAAAATTATCAAGCCGATCTTGTGTTTCGTCGAATTGAAATACAAAATTGACTTTAGCATTGCTTGCATTGGGTTGTGTAATTACTTTGTCACATGAGATGTATGAAAAAGTGCTTAAAAGGAGAAAAGACAAAATCCATTTGTTCTGTGTCATTAATTAAATTTTCACAGATAAACGGCAAGTTTAATTGGCTTAATATAAAAAACAAAAATTTAAATAAACCTTAACCAATTGTTCGAAGTACTATTCAGGCCTTTTTTTGCCTTTTGACTTTTTCCTGGACTTCTTAGATTTTTTCTTGGCGCTTTTGCTTCGACTTTTCTTTTTTCGATCTGCATTGGATGATTTTTTCTTTCGGTCATCTTGATTAGTCGTTTCCGTTGATTCAATATTTAGGGGATCATCCGCCTTAATAAGGTTGTATTCATTGATTGGATTCAGTCTATAGCTAAAGGTGAAATTCGCTAAACCATCTACTAAGCCACTTTCTACGGAAATGGCTTTGAAATCATTTTTCGTCCCGTCTACATTGGTAAAATTATTTACGTATGCAATTCCTGAACCTAATTGAAGTCCAAAGCCAAATCTGGTGGGTGCATCATAATATTTTAATCCGAAAGCAAAACCAAAAGCTAAGCGTCTAAATGGCAATGCAGTTTCACGCACATTGAATATCCCAAATCTATTTTTTGAATATAGACCTATTGAAAATCGATCCATTTTTTGAAATGCATTTGGATAATATTGCCATAGTGCTAGCACTTTATAGTCTTGACTAAATGCATTGTTTCGATATGGTATCAAGCTTGAATTCAGTCTAATCCCAGCTCCAAGATCTAAAGACATTTTATGGCTGATGGGAAATTCTACTGAAGCGTTGACAGGACCAAAAAAGACAATACCTAAAGGATTGAACTTGATGTCAACTTGAGCATTCAAATTGCCAAGAAGCATGACAAAAAAGAATGCAGATAGTAAGTGGTTCTTTAGCTTAGTGTTCATTTAGTATAAACTAAAATTGGTCAAAAATATTGGAATGGTGTTTTTATTTTTGACTTTTTTCTTCTTCCAATTTTTGACGGTGTTCATGGTAATCGATCACTTGTTCAATTTGGCCTGCACCAATCTTCTTGGAAATGATGGTTTTATTTTCATCCAAGACAAAAATTTGCGGCGTTCTTTGAACATCATAGGTGAGTTTATATCGAGAGCTTATTAATGGGTCATTGACATTTACCCATCTTCCCATATCTTTTTCTTTGACCAAATCCCAGCATTCACCTGCCTCAGGACCTGTCTTTGTACATACGGCAAATACTTCAACACCTCTGGCTTTCATTTTTTCATACACATCAATTAAGACAGGTATGGATTTCTTACAATGTCCACAATTGGGATCCCAAAAAAACATCACGGTATACTTTGCATCAATGTCGTGTAAGTTAATGGTTGACTTATCTTCTAAAAACATTTTAATGTCAGGAGCCGTCTTACCAATTAAGATGGGTCTGAGGGTATTCGCATTTCTTTTCATTTTATTTAAGTCATCCATCTCAATCCAAGGAGCCACTCCTTTTGCATAATAATTGTCAACTAGATGCACATATACGCCATCCATACCCACAATCTTAGAGCTTGCATATTTATTCAAGAAGTGAATGAGGTAATATTTGTACCCGTCAGACTTGTCCGTAAAAGAATTTAAAATATAATCTACTGACTGTGAGATTGAGTCAGGATGTTTCGCTGTCAAGTTATTCACATAGTAATCTACTCTAGAATGTACGATAGGCGTCCTGATCATCCTAGGATCACTTAAATCTACATTATTGAAATAATTATTTTTAAAGAATAGATATTGCATCATACCCTTCTCTTCATTGGTACCTTCAAATTCTGGAACATCAATCTCCTTTGTTGCTTTAATCAGTAAAGCGGTAATTGAATTTGGATGTTTTTTTATGATGTTATCTTGATATTCGAATACTTGATTGTCTAAATCTTCGAGTTGTCTATCGATGACATCTGTGGGCATTTCTCTTTCTTCCATGCCCATTTTCTTTTCTTTTAATGATGCTTGTTTCGGACGTATCTTATTGAGGTACTTTAAATAATCGTAATACATCTCATTATCCGCGCTTCCTGTTACTTTTGTATTTTCTACGAGATCATCCATTGAACTTTCTACGGTAAAATGTTGATCATCTTCATCAATCAAAATTTGAACAAATTCATTATTAGGTGGAACGATTATCATGTATACACCTCCAGCGAGTTTTTCTTCTCCTCGAAAAACAAAGTATTTACCTTCATTGGTTTTGAGCGTATCCTTAATGTATTGGTTTTCTCCATAGAAATAACCTAAGTACATCTCTTCTCCTTCAAATTTATCGATAGCCACTTTGATCTCATAGCCTTCTTGAGCCGTTATGCTTAAAGAAATGGAGAGTAGCATTAGTAGTGAGAGAAATATATTCGTCTTTTTCATTCTTTAATAATTCTAATAAGAATAGTATCTATCCTTGTATTTACATATACAAAAATCAAAATTAGCCAATAATAATTCCATTATAGACCTTCAATTAATAATTCTTTAACCTTATAAACGTCTATAAAGCCAATTTTAAACCTTGATTGTAAAGGAGGAAGAAAAAAAGCCGGAAAAATCCGGCTTTTTATATTATTTGATAATGGTCAATTTTTTCGTGGCCGTATGAGAACCCGCACTTAATTGATAGTAATAAATACCTGCTGATAATGATTCATCAGCTGTGATATTCAAACTATTTACACCTTTGGAACCTGAATCAGCGATTTGCTTTATCAAGCTACCTTCGATATTGTAAATATTAAGAACGAAGTCTGATTCACTAGGTAGATAAAAATCAACTCTAGTTTGCTTCTCAAATGGATTCGGTACATTTTGATACAAAGCAAAACTTAGGTCTTCATCTTTAACAGATGTTTTTTCAAAATTGAAGTTTGCTGTGTAGCTATTAGAATTTTTATCATAGAATATCAATTCTGTTATGTCTGAACCAAACTCCATCATTTCGCTCAACTGACCACTTTCAGTGGCTACGAAGCTTATATTCAAAATGATATCACCAGCCTTCAATGGAGCTGAGGTAATATCATGCCAGCTTACTGTACTTGTACTCTCATTAATTTTAGCACTATTGTAATTATTAAATACGAGGCTTGGAGCATTCATTGAAAGAAGTCTCAATGATTCTGAAGCCAAAGTAAACTGGAATGCAGAAAGATCAACATCTTGATTTACAGCAATAGATACATCCACTTTCTCTCCAGATTTGATCAAACGATCTTGAATACTAAATAGTAATTCATCATCATTTCTATCTTCTAAATCAGTTAAGAAAGTACTCGCAGATTGATTTACATCTCCAACTTTGACCGCAACAAAACCTTCCTGCAATTCACTTGAATTCAAATCAAGGTAATCATACATTTCGGTAAATGGCCAAGGATTATTTGGCGACATTGCATCTGGTCTGTCTTGAACAAACCTCCAAGAATAGTTATGTGGGAAATCATCAATCGCACCTAAAATCAATTTTCGTATTTCTATGATGTCAATTGCTGAAACTCCAGATGAGTTATTGGCATCTGCAGCTATCATCTTATATGGACTATCCAAAGATTGGATTCCTAACAAGTGTTTTTGAATTGCTACTAAATCTAGGGTCGTAACACCATTGATATAATTATCATCTCTAAATGGTGTCAAATTATAATCGTGCCCTACTTCAACTGAAGAGAATGCAAAATTTCCGCTTTCTGTAGTTGTATATATAATATCATCTATTGCTGGATCATTGCTCTTCAAATAGACATTCACCTCAGATACCGGTAAATTATTTTCTGTCATAATGGTACCGAATATATCAACATTAGCTAGTGAAATATCAGTACAAACATCGTCATTATCTGTAACCAAAATGAAGGTCTCACAAAAATCTTGATTACCCGCTTCATCAGTCACCCAAATCTGAACCATAATACTAGCGCTCATACCATTAGGTATGTCATCGCATGTGATCGTTAGACTCGTTTCATTTACATCACTTGAAAATGAAAATTGTAAGTCATCATAATCTGTGCAATTATCAAAGCTACTTCCTGCTTCAAAATCTGATGCCCAGATGGTTACTTCACCAGTGGTAGGCATGATAACAGTTGAAAGACCGTTTATGCAAACAGGTGTTGGTTTTTTACAATCTGTAATTTCGAATTGATAAGAGCAACTGCTGCTATTCCCACATTGATCAGTAACTGTCCAAGTAATGGTATGTGTTCCAACAGGATAATCACCTGTTGCATCATTTGTGCTTCCAGTGATATCAATTGATCCATCATTAAAGGCATCAATTTCATACTCCCAATCGAGATTTGCTCCATCGCAATCATCCTCTGCCGTTGCGGTTAATTCAATTTGTTCTCCTTGGCAAGTATCGCTAAAGGCACAAACTGAAACATTGCTACAAGCAGAAGTAATTACCGGAGCTGTTGTATTATCAACTCTAACCACTTGTGTAAAGGTCCATATGCCATTTGCACCAGGATTTGATTGATCAAACTGACACCAATCAATAACTGTCCAAGTTCTTAAAATCTTCATACAGAATCCATCCTCCTGATAAAAAACAGCATCTTCATAACTTACGGCTATGAGGCCGCAGCCAGCTTGTTGATAATCTGGAACATCAAAGCCGTCAGGTAATGATTCTGGATCCGTATCATCCATACAACCTAAATCATAGTTCTGAGGCCAGGTTATATCATTACCATTGAATGGATCATTATCTATAATGTATATATTCTGAAAACACTGAGAAGTTCCATTTCCACTATTTACCGTTGCGTATCTAGATATCGCTGGTAAATAATTTCCATTTGCATCAAGTGGGCTTAAGCCACAAACTCTATTATCAAAAACTTCTATATCAATGTTGTAACTATTACAATTTCCTGAAACTGAAATAGTACCATAAGTATCATCCAAAACATTAGATAGGGCTACCAAGTCAATATCATCTCCGCAGGTCAATGTAATATCTGCAGGACATTCTATTTCAGGTGCAACTTTATCTTGAATGGTTGCTTCTATTGAGCAAATATTGCTATTGCCATTCACGTCCCAAACTCTCAACTCTAGCATGATAGGTCCTTGAGCTACATCTTCACAACAGAAGGATACTGTTGGTCCAAAATTCGTTGTATTGAAGGAAACATTGTTGCAAGGACCAAAATTCACTCTTCTAATTTCAAAGTAGTCAATTTCACAATAGTCATAAGAACCATCATCAAATCCTATTGCATCAACTGTAACTTCACCTGTAGCATTAAGTGAAATAACTGTAAACTCATCACAAATCGCAACTGGTGGAATATCATCTACAACTGTTACAGTCATACTACACTCTGCTTTATTTCCACATTCGTCTGTAGCGATGTAAGTCACCTCATTGTCTCCAAGTAATAGACCCGAAACTTGATATACTTGTCCGAAAGAACTTACGGTTCCATTTTCTACTTCTACTTCATAAGTATAAGTGTAGTCATTATTATTACAAGCTAAAAATACGTCTGGCATTGGCAACTGAGTAGTCCCAGTACATCCATAGCCAAATGCACCTATCGTCATGTCCGCAGGACAATTAATCGTAGGACCATCTCCCTGTACTTTAATAACTTGATAATGCAAGAAGAATTCACTTGTACACCAATCTAAAATAGTCCAAGTTCTAAGCACCTTATAATTAGGTCCGCAAAGTGGTAAAATTTCGTCTTCATAAACTGCAATCAAATTATCGCAATTCAATCCTCCTGGCTCTCCAGTACACGAGGTGGGTAATCCTTGAATAGCACAAGAGCTATTACAAGATATCATTGGATTAGCAATTCCATCGAAATCTGGTGGAAGTGTAACATCTTCAAGCTGTGATCTTAAAATGTATATTTCTTCGGTACATGATGAACTATTTCCATAGTCATCAACAATGTCCCAATCTCTTTGTATTAATTTTATGTAAGGACTAGAGCAAGGCTGAGGAATTACTGTATCATCATAGCTTAAGGTTGCTCCTCCACATGCGTCGATTCCATTTATTTGATAAGTATTGGTACCTATCAAGATTGGATTTACAGGTCCATCTGCTGGAAAACCAAGAACGAAAGGATCTATATCATCAGCACAAGCGATGGTATCATTTTCACAAACTAAATCTGGAATACCTTTATCTTGGATCACTACAATTCCCCAGCAGCAAAGGCCAGTTGTAATTTCACAAGCTTTCACATAGAGTGTATCACCTATGTAATCTCCTGTCACCATCGGACTTGTAGGAATATCTGGTCCATTAGGTCCAGCACATACGATTATTTCATAATTATCTTCACATCCAATTTCTCCTTGAATGATCATGGTTGGGGTTATAAGCCCTTCACAATTTTCATCAAGTGAAAAGTTAATTTGACCTACACAGGTCAAACTCGTATTATCTATTGTTGCCTCTACCACTTCTATCGTGAACTCGCAGGTAGCTGTATCTCCATCAGAGTTAATTGCTTGATAAGATTGGAAGTATGTTCCAATTTCAAAGTAATCACCAGAAGTAAATCCTGTTCCATCCGTTTGAGTAACATCAGGAATAACGCCACAAGCATTCGAAGCGAAAATATCATAATTAACAATATCTCCACATAAGCCAGAAGCTAAGACAACTACTGTATCACTTGGACATCCTAGGTCAACTAAAGTACTTGAGAGGAAGGTAACTGTTGCAGTACAACTCGATGAATTGCCGCATTCATCTGTAACGGTAAGTGTAACAGTTTCACTCACACCAACAGTCGTACAATCAAAATCCGTTTGACTTAAACTGAAAGTTAAGTTACTTCCACAAGCGTCAGAACTTCCACCATCTACTTGGCTAGGAACAATTGAAACGGTATTACTACCAGCAAAATCAACTGTTATATCTTGGCAAACAGCAATTGGAGCAACATCATCTATCAGTGTTATTATTTGTGTGCATGAAGAAGATAATCCACAAGCATCAGTTGCTACAAACGTACGCTCTACAGTAGCGATCGTATTACCTGTGCATGTACCGTCAAATCCAATGGTTACATCTGTAAAAGTTATCACAGGTGCTCCACCGCAATTATCTGTTGCTGTAGCCATACCTGTATTGGCTGGATCTAAATTTGCTGAACAACTGATTGAAATATTAGTTGGGCAGGTTATCACAGGATCTGTTGTATCATTCACCGTGATTATTTGCACGCCTGAAGTTACATTATCACAAGGATCAGAAACGGTCCATGTTCTTGTAATGGTAAATGAATTGGCACAGGTCATGTCAGAGATCACATCAGTAGGCATAATCATAAGACTTGCTCCGCAATTATCCGTTACTGCAAGCGTTGCAGGTGCAGGTACCAAAGAAGCACATTCTACAGTTACATCATCTGGGATAGGATCAATAATTAAGGGAGGTGTAAAATCTGATATTAAAATATTTTGTGTACAACTTGCTGCGGTACCACATCCATCCGTAACACTCCAAGTTCTCATTACAATCATTTCATCTGGGCAATTACCACCCATAACAACATCACTAAATGATAAAACATCATCTCCACAACCATCAGGACCTGGAACTGCAGTTCCTGTATCAGCAGGGTCTGTAGAATCACCACATTCTACGGTAACATCTATTGGACAATCCATAATAGAAGGAGGAGTAGCATCTGAAATAATGATAGTATGCTCGCAAGTAATAGCTACTGCGCAGTCGTCTGTTATTGCATAAGTATTTGTTACAGTTTCATATGCAGGGCAAGCTCCAGACACAGTAACTGAACTTTGTAATGTAAAACTTAAAACTGCAGCTGCATCTCCAACTGTACCACCAGCAGCAAGAAATTCTGTAAGTGTAGCAAATTCAGGAACCACATCGCCACAATTTATATTTGAGGTCGGAGGACAAGTTAAAGCTCCCGCTCCTCCAGCATTTGACAGAGTTAAGCAGTCCATCATGGTACAACCAGATATGCCATCTATAACGGTAACACAATATTCTCCCGGCTCAGAAATAGAACCAGTAGTGGCAGTGTTTGCAACAAAACCATTAGGTCCCGTCCATGAGTAGTCAAATTGAGAAATATCTGCTAAGGTAGAGGTCACAGAAAATTCTGTTTCATCTCCTGGACAAACTTCAGAAACACCTACTACATCTACACTAGGCAATGCTACTGTAAGTATTGGTGAAACTGTAGTGGCTGCAAACCACCATGTATTCAAAGTACTTGCTTCACCATAACCATGTGGACTTCCATCACAATTACTTGCATCTTCGCCAACTTGGAAATTTGTCCAAGTTCTGCATCCACCAGTTTGACAAGAACAACCTGCTAACTGAATGGTTGGCTGTCCGGTGCCTGGATCACTTTCATCAATGAATGTGGTAGAAAAATCATCAACAATATTCGAATCATCCCAATAGAGTAAATCCGAAGTAAGTGCTGAACAAATAGGTCGTATGGTTTCAACACAAAATCCATTTTCTAATCTTTCGACATCAAAAGCTGAATAGTGTTGTACGCCTTGAGTATAAGTTAAAACTAAAGGAATGTTACCTGTTGGATCCACGGAATTTCCTAAACCATCTAGTAAATCCCATTCAAGACAAACTGTACTTGTGGCCGTAAAACTTTCAACGATCAATACATCTTCTGTTCCAGGATCGAAAACGCCATTACCACCAAAGAAATCTAATAAGACTTCAATTTGACCTACATTTTCAACATCTACATTTATGCAGTAGGAACTGCCATCACAAGATACACTTGAAAGTGTAGCTTCACCACAAGCATCTTGACTTGAAGGGAAGCAATCAATATCAGGTTCATTCAAGAAAATTCTATGTTCTGCAGCATTCAAGGTAGCATTGGCAAAGTTGACGGATCGACGATCAATAATCAAATTGCCACTTGTACCTGGACCTGTCGAATTGAAAACTAGACTAAAAGCTAAGCCTTTAAATCCAGAATTTGCAAAATCTAACTTGGTTACAAAACCATCCTGAGTGTAAGAATATACCGCTCCATTAAATTCTCTGTCATAATCACAATCAGGTGGGTCTATGTCTATGGTAGGAGATCTGAAAGCCCAATTTCTAGAATTGATTCTTCCAGGCATTTCAGTTACACCATTTGCGACGACAGTTATATCAAACCATTTTATGTTAAAGGAGAAAAAACCATTCCCCACCATGTTTTCACTAAATTCAACGTAATAATCCCCAATCCCTGAAGTAGGGTTAAAAGAAGCATATGCTGGGCTTGTATCATATCCTCCTGCTGATAATACATCAGGACCTGCAGCAGCAAGTGCATGAGTATTCGCATTAGCCGTTGTACAATCGACAAAGAATGGACCATGAACCACATTGCCTAAAGGATCTTTTACTTGAAACCAGTACCCACCATCTGGAGCTCCAAGATTATCTGCCGAACATGAAAGGCCAAAGAAAACCTCTTCAACAGTATCGTCCCAGATACTGATATTTAATCGGGAGGCTGCGAGCCCATCAAAAACCCCAAAATCTCCGTAATCATTACTGTTGATTAAAAGCATCAACTCATCACTTGGTGTAGGTGACAATTCTCTAGTTCCTTCAGCAATTACAAGGGATGTAAAATGCAGGAAAAATAAAGCGATAAAAAATCTTCTTAGCTTGGACATTCTCATGGTAAAATTCTAATGAGCAAATTTACATTTTTAAAATATTTTAATACAATTTTCAATTAAGCCATAACATGAATACTTAATGTGTATTGTATTAATATTCAATACTTTATACAATCACCAAAATTATATGTAAAAAATACATATGATCTCAAATGCTTTAAGCTTATATAAAGACAATTCCATGCCAACTTTAAAAAACTTGAATACGGGAATGTGCTTGAAGAAGGAGTTTTAATTTCTTGAGGCGGCCAACAAATAAAGAGCTGCCATTCTTACTGCGACTCCATTTTCGACCTGTTGTAGAATAATGGATTGATCTGAATCAGCAACATCGCTGCTTAGTTCTACACCTCGATTAATAGGACCAGGATGCATAATGACAATTTCTTTGTCAATACTGTCGAGCAAATCTCTGTTGATCCCATAATAAAGTGCGTACTCTCTGAGGGAAGGAATGTATTTAATGTCTTGACGCTCAAGTTGTATCCTTAATACATTAGCAATGTCACACCATTCCAATGCAGCTTTCACATCATAAGAAACTTCAACGCCTAAATCACTAATGTACTTGGGAATCAATGTAGGAGGGCCACATACCATAACTTTTGCTCCCAATTTTTTGAGACAAAAGATATTACTCAATGCAACTCGGCTATGTAATATATCACCAATAATGACAATTTTTTTGTCTTTAAGTGTGCCTACTTGCTCTATCATACTGAAAGCATCTAAAAGTGCTTGAGTTGGATGTTCATGGGTACCATCACCTGCATTTATAATGCTTGCGTCAATATGCTTTGATAGAAAATAAGCAGCTCCAGGTGCTGGGTGTCTCATTACAACCATGTCGACCTTCATCGATAGAATATTATTAACTGTATCCAATAAGGTCTCCCCCTTTTTGGTACTTGAAGAAGAAGCTGAAAAATTAACCACATCTGCGGATAATCTTTTTTCTGCTAATTCGAAGGATAACTTTGTTCGAGTAGAATTTTCGAAAAATAGATTTGCGACGGTTACATCTCTGAGAGAAGGCACTTTTTTGATGGGTCGGTTGATAACTTCTTTAAAACTCTGAGCAGTTTCAAAAATTAATTCGATGTCTTTGCGAGTTAGGTATTTAATTCCGAGGATGTGCTTGGTACTTAACTGTTGTTCAGACATATCTTTTATTTTTTCCTTGGGAATATTTTAATTCTATCAGCTCCATCATGTTCTTCCCATTCAACCTTCACATAAGTCTCATCATAGGCATCTACTGTAATCCCAGTATAATCAGATTCGATGGGTAGTTCTCTATTAAATCTTCGGTCAATAAGCGTTAGTAGCTCTACAGATTTTGGTCTGCCATAATGATTTAATGCTATGAGAGCTGCTTGAATGGTGCGTCCTGTGTATAGCACGTCATCAATAAGAATGACTCTTTTATTTTCTATAATAAAATCCATTTCGGTTGAACTCGCAACCAATGGTTTCTCTCTTGTTCGAAAATCATCTCTATAGAAAGTAATATCGATCTTCCCGTATTGATGTTTAGGTTTTTTGAGAATGGCATTGAGGCGCTCGTGAACCCTATCGGAAAGATTTATACCTCGAGGCTGGACTCCGATGATACAGCAATTGCTAAAATCTTGATATTCTTCGATTAATTGATGGCAAAGCCGCTCGATGGTAAGACGAAAACGATCTTGTTCTAATATGATCCGGCCTCTGCTCATGTTGACTTCAAAGATAATAATTGTCTAAATAGCTATCTCTCTTTTCTACTTTTTATTATAACTATCTTTTAGGCTGATTGTACTATTAAATACTTTCTTCTCATCGGTACTATCTCTATCCAAGGTATAATAGCCATTTCTCATAAATTGAAATGTATCACCATCATTTGCATTCATTAATGAAGGTTCAGCTAAGGCATGATTATTAATTTGGAGTGAATCAGGATTAACGAATTCTATAAAATCCTTGTCATCATGTCCATCTGGTGTAGGGTCCGTAAATAAACGATCGTAATTTCTCACCTGAATATTTATCGCCGTCGACGCATTTACCCAATGTAAAACTCCCTTAGCTTTTATTCCAGAATTATCTTCACCACTCTTGGTATTATCAAAATAGCTGCAATGCACTTCAGCAACTTCACCATTATCTCCTATTTTGTAATTTTCACATTGCAAAATGTAAGCATGCTTCAATCTCACATTTCGGCCTGGTCCCATTCGATAAAATTTCTTTGGAGGGTCAATCATAAAGTCTTTACGCTCAATGAAAATTTCTCTACTGAAGGGCATTTCTCTGTGCACCGCTACTTCAGCTTCAGGATTATTTAATGCCTTCAAAGTTTCTTCAGAACCCTCTGGATAATTGGTAATGATTACTTTTAGCGGATCAAGCACCACCATTACTCGATCGGCTTGCTTGTTTAATTCTGACCTTACACAACTCTCCAAAAGCTGAATTTCTATTAAATTCTCCCTTCGTGTCATTCCAACTTTACTACAAAAAATTCTAATTGCAGAAGCAGGATAACCTTTTCTTCTTAAGCCAGACAAGGTAGGCATCCTAGGGTCATCCCATCCAGTCACAAATCCTCCTTGCACTAATTTTAATAACTTCCTTTTACTCGTAATCATATATGCCACATTCATTCTAGAAAACTCTATTTGTCTAGAAGGAAATATGTCTAACTTCTCAATGAGCCAATTGTATAAATCTCTATGATGTCTAAATTCTAAAGAGCATAAAGAATGAGTAATCTCTTCAATGGCGTCAGATTGACCATGGGCAAAATCATACATAGGATAGATACACCAATCATCTCCTGTCCTATGATGTGTTTGTTTTTTAATCCTATAAATCACTGGATCCCTCAGCAATAAATTAGGTGCAGCCATATCAATTTTTGCTCTAAGTACCATTGAGCCATCAGGATGTTGGCCAGCTTTCATTTCTTCAAACAAGCGAAGATTCTCTTCGATACTTCTATCTCTAGATGGGCTATTGGTACCTGCCTCAGTTGGTGAGCCTTTCATAGCTGCTATTTGATCAGGTGTGGCGTCGTCAACATATGCATTTCCGTCATTTATCAATTTGACTGCAAATTGATATAATTGTGGAAAATAATCAGAAGCATAATACAGCCGATCTTCCCAATCAAAGCCTAACCAAGCTATGTCTTTTTTTATTGCATCTACATAGGCTGTTTCTTCTGTAGTTGGGTTTGTATCATCAAAACGCAAGTTGGTCTTACCACCATACTTTTTTGCTATCTCAAAATTGAGACAAATTGCTTTAGCATGACCTATATGGAGAAAGCCATTTGGTTCGGGAGGAAATCTGGTATGTATTCTTCCTCCATGTTTGGCATTTTCCAGATCTTGTTCAATGATTTCTTCGATGAAATTTAGTGATGCTTTTTTCTCTTCCATATTTCTTACATTCTTTCAGGCATTTCTATTCCAAGTAGTCTCATTGCCTCTGCTAATATTATTGCCGTCCTATTAGACAACTCAAGTCTAAAACTAATAGCTGCCTCAGTGTCAGCATTTAAAATTCGATGTTCGTGATAAAATCTGTGAAAGTTCTTAGCCAATTGATAAGCATAGTTTGCAATTAAACTCGGATCATTTGTATCAGCAGCCATACTTATGGTTTTTGAAAATGAACCTAGATAGGCTAAGATTTCCTTTTCAAGGTCTGTAGGAACATGTGTATCAAAAGGCGCTTGTTCCGCAAGATTAGTCTTTCTTAAAATTGATTGGATTCTCACATAGGCATTTTGAATATAAGGCCCTGTTTGCCCTTGCATGTCGACAGATTGCTTTGGATCAAAAACCATTCTCTTTTTAGGATTGATTTTGATCATAAAAAACTTCAGAGCTCCCATGCCTATCTTTCTCAAAACGTCCGACTTTTCATCTGTATTCAAATCTTCTATCGCTCCATTTTCCTCTGCTGCTTTTCTAGCCTCCTCAACTACTTCTTCCATCAGCACATCTGCATCAACCACCGTACCTTCTCTTGATTTCATTTTTCCTGTTGGCAAATCAACCATTCCATAGGATAAATGATACATGCCATCAACATAGGGTTCATCCAACTTTTTTAGTATCTCGAATAGCACTTTGAAATGATATTCTTGCTCATCACCAACTACGTAGATCATCTTTTTAAATTTCTGATCTTTATAGCGTTCCATGGCAGTGCCTATATCTTGAGTGATATAAACGGATGTTCCATCTGACCGTAATACTATTTTTTTATCGAGTCCTACATCCTCTAAATTTACCCATATCGAACCATCAGCTTCTTTATAAAAGGTATCAGCTTGTAAGCCTTTCTCTACCACAGACTTACCGAGGAGGTAAGTTTGAGATTCATAATCCGTACCATCAAAGGATACTCCTAAATTTTTATAGGTTGTTTCAAAACCTGCATACACCCAATTATTCATCTTTTCCCAAAGCGCCTTAATTTCAGGATCTCCATTCTCCCATTTTAACAAATATTCTCGCGCCTGTTTTCCGATGGCAGAATGAATGTTGAAATATTTATTCGAATAAGATTTAAAAAAGGCATCCTTGCTTTGATCTTTTCCATGTTCTTCGAATGCTTCCTCTCCTTCATTTGAGTTTTGCCATTGTTCATATTCATTGGCTAACTCTTGATTGAATTTCACATACCAATCACCCACAAAGTGATCAGATTTAATACCCTCAGACTCCGGAGTTTTTCCATCTGCGAATTGATTCCATGCAAGCATACTTTTACAGATGGCTATTCCACGATCATTTACCACTTGCGTCTTGAATACATCATAGCCTTCTATTTCAAGGATTTGAGACATAGACCATCCTAATAAGATGTTTCTAATATGTCCTAAATGAAGCGGCTTATTAGTATTTGGTGAACTAAATTCTACTATGAAAGTTTCGTTCTTTTTGGGCTTACGCCAAAATTCAGGATTTTTAGCAAACGCTTGTAATTGTGCAATCCAAAAAGCATCTTCCATATCAAGATTCAAGAATCCTTTTTCAACGGAAAAATCTTTTACTAGTGGATTATCAAGTTTCAGTTTTTCCCCAAGTTCTTCTGCAGTTTGTGGAGGAGATTTTTTTGAGAATCTCGTGAAAGGAAATACCACAATGGTGTACTGCCCAACAAAGTTTTTAGGCGTTTGTTTGACCGTAATATCTTGATCTACCAACTCATGTTGGTAGAGCTCTTTTACAAGATCTATTACCCAGGATTTAATTTGTTTTTCAGCTTTCATAAAAGGTATGCAAAGGTAGTCTTATTTTAATTTGGAAACTTGATTTTGGAGTATAGAATTTTCGCTCAAAAAGATCAAAGACTCATGGCAAGATCAACTATATAGAAGACAAAGAAAAAAAACTAAAAATGGTTTGGCCATAATTTCTCATTTTTTGAAAATGTATATGATTTTCAAAATTATGATTAGGGTTATGTTCCAATACTAAGATGGTGTGTTCATGAACAGCTGGAGATAAGAAAACTTTATCCGGGATATCATCAAGGTTTTTCAAACCATAAGGTGGGCCTGCAAAAATCAGATCGAAGGAACGTTTATTATTACTTAAAAATTTAAATACATCAGACCTTATGACTTTTAGATATTCAGTAATCTCTAAGGTTTCTGCTGTTTTCTCTACAAACTTTATACAGGGACCATGCTTATCAACATAAGTAGCATCTGTGCAAGAACGAGAGATGCACTCGTAACAATGATTGCCCGTCCCTCCAAATAAATCTAGAAAACTAATAGAAGCAAAATCAACACTATTGGCCAGGATGTTATAAAGCCCTTCTTTAGAAATATCTGTAGTAGGTCGAGTCGGCCAATTTTTTGCTGGAGGATTAAATCTCCTTCCTTTAAATGTTCCTCCTATGATCCGCATGTACTTAAGGCAATTAAATCAACTACATCAGCATAACTGATGTCATTATTTTTGAATATTCCTTCAAAGCTATCATTTACCGGACGGCCTACAACAGGGAAATACTTTTTGACTAATTCCATGGCCTCTAAATCAATGCCACCTGATAACCATATTTTGGTGCGCTCCTTCACTAAATTTCTTTGCAAGAAAACAAGATTTATAAAATATAGTAAATCCTTATTACTGAAAACAGTAAAATTATTTTGAAAACTACATAAGCCTTTTTCAAACAAAATAACATAGAGCCTCTGTTCTCGCCACAAACAAAATAGTCCGTCTTGTTGAGACTTTTTGAATTCCTTAATTAAGCATGCTACAATATGGTGATAGGAAATTTCAGAAAAATACATTTCTGCATTTTCGACAAAGGAATCACGCAACACAAAATGTAAGGAGGATTCTTGCCCCTCAATTTCATTTTCATAATAATTTTCGTTTTTGTCTTTGGGAAGTGCAAAGTCTAACCATTTTTTTTCTGCTTTACCTAGTTGGCTAGGCAGCACTGTGAAAGGAGCTTTAAGCATACCAAAGTGGACTTCTTCAAATTCATCAAAAAATCGATCCTCATAATCAAGCATTTTAGAAATCATCCAATCAGTCTCACCTGCCAAAATTGAAGATTTTGTAAAATGAATATGAGCACTAGACAAATATGCCCCAGATTCAGAGCTGATCAAATAAAAAAAACTGTTTGCTCCAATTAGGGCAAACAGTTTGTCTGATGATTTTGTTAATTTTTCGTATTGAGGATGTGTGAGACTTAAGCGCTCTCTTACCAATTTCCAGAGGTATTTGGCTTACTCATGTCTCCAATCTTCATGTAATTGCCAGGATCATATTTATCATCATATTTACTATATCTGACATGTGCAAAAGGACCCATGTAGTTGGATACTAAAGTCTTTACTTCCATAACATTCACTAGCGTACTTTGATAAGTCAATGTATCTGCTTGAATATCAAAGGTCTTACCTCCACTGTAAGGAATGTATCTTAATGAATCAATATTAAAACCAATTGTAGCTACAGAATCAATAGCTGGCACAAATATCGTATCATAGAAAACCGATTTACCCGTAGGATCATCTGGATCTCCCATTACAATGACATTGGCAAAATCTTCAGTTTTCAGCACTTGACTTAGGGTATCAAAGTTATGTGCATACTTACCTGTTATTCCTCTAAACATCTCTTGTGCGGTCCTAACTTGCATTAAACGACTTTGCACAGACTTATCTCTTTTCGTTTTTTCAGTTTTAAATGAGATGGGTTCTTGTACGGATTTATACAATACGAACCCAAGAAATAAAACTAAAAGCATCAAGATTAAATTAATTAAAAATTTCATTCTTTATTTGTCTAAATTTTCAACGAATACAATTATACTATTTTTTTTTATTATCAGATAGTAGAATTACAATTCGTGGCGTGTGACATGAAGAAAAAAAATGACATTTATTTGCTTGCCATCGAATCTTCTTGCGATGATACAGCAGCTTCCATCATAAAAAATGGAGAAATATTAAGCAATATTATCGTTAAACAAGATGATCATGCTGCCTATGGTGGTGTGGTTCCTGAACTTGCTTCCAGGGTGCATCAACAGCACATTTCTATTGCAGTTGATAAAGCTATGATAGAGGCAAAGGTGCTTAAAAAGCAATTGAATGCTATTGCATTTACGAGGGGCCCTGGCTTATTAGGCTCATTATTAGTTGGTGTTAACTTTGCTAAAGCCATGGCATTGGCACTAGACATACCCATTATTGAAGTTCATCACATGCACGCGCACATATTGGCTCACTTTGCTGAAGAACCTAAGCCATCATTTCCATTTATCTGTCTAACAGTCTCAGGTGGTCATACTCAATTAGTTAAAGTAATTAGTCCTTACACAATGGAGCTATTAGGTCAAACCATTGATGATGCTGCAGGAGAAGCCTTTGATAAGACAGGAAAACTCTTGGGTCTTCCCTATCCAGCTGGACCACAAATCGATAAGAGGGCAAAATTAGGCAAGGCTATTTATGAATTTCCGATACCCAAGATTGATAAACTTGATTTCAGTTTTAGTGGATTGAAAACAGCGATATTATACTTTGTTCAAAGGTCCGTTAAAAAAGACCCCAATTTTGTAAAAGAACATATCAATGACATTTGTGCATCTGTTCAAAATACCATTGTAGAAATATTACTTCTCAAACTAGAAAAGGCAGCCTTGCAAGAAAATGTAAATCAAATCGCCATTGCAGGTGGTGTTTCCGCCAATTCTGAATTACGTACACGCTTTTTGGAATTGTGCACCAAGAATCAATGGACAGGATTTGTACCAGCTTTTCAGTATTGCACTGACAATGCTGCAATGATCGCAGTTGCTGCGCATTATAAATATTTAGAGAGCGATTTTGCTACCCAAGATATTACGCCCGACCCTAGATTAAAGTTTTAAAAGTTTTTTGCTAGGCGTCATCACCAATAAGCTTGGCCTTCATTTTCTGAAATTCTTCCTCAGTTATGATTCCTTCTTTTTTCAGTTCGGCTAATTCTTTCAATTTTCCAATAGGATCATCCTCTTTACTGGATTTCATTTTTTGAAAAGCCTTCTTTGTTTCTTTCTGTTCTTTTTGAATATCTTCTGCAACCTTCTTTCCTTTCTCAAACTTCTCATTGTAGAATTTTTTCAATCTACCTGGATCAAAATCTAGAAATGTTCCACCTGTCTCAAAGTGCTTTTTGAAAACCTCTCCTAAGGCGTAGGATGAAGCTCCTGATAAAATAGCCATTGTGACTCCTCCAAGGACAGATCCAATACCTGGTATAAATTTAACTGCTCTAGCTCCTAATCTAGCCAACCCCGAACCTGTTAATGCAGTAATAACGGCTTTTCCTTCAGTTTCTTTAAAATCAACATCATAAAGTTTACACAATTGACGAATCATGTCTAATTGAATGGCACTGACAGCAAAAAAATCAGCAATAGGAACTGGAATGAATCCTGCACCCATAGACCATATCATGTGATTTCGTATGATTGAGTCTGCAGCTGGGTTGTTTGTATTTTTATCTTCTGACATATCTTATTCTTATTTCTTTTAAAATAAAGAAGCTTTAGAAATAGTTCAAAATTTATCGACAAGCTATTTAAAATAGATGATAAACATTTTTTTTTGTTCAAAAAAATATTCTAACTTGAAGGTACTAACTACAGTCAAACTAATTTTTGACATACTATGAGAATGCATCTATTTACCTAACTAGATGCATTTTTTAGTGCATAAACTTTACACATTGAAACTTCTCCTTTCCCTATCTAATTTTATCAATAATTTGAATGAGCGGATCGGCAATGTTTTTTCATGGACTGTTCTCATCCTAATAATTATTATTTGTCTTGACGTAGGTGCCCGATACTTTTTTAAGATCAGCTTTCTTTGGGTCATAGAATTACAAGTTTACTTTTTCACGCTTTGCATTTTATTAGGTGCCGGCTATACATTTAAGCATGATCAGCATGTACGAGTAGATTTATTTTATTCTAATTGGTCAAAAAAAGCTAAAGCAAAAAGTAATTTAATTGGAGGTTTGTTGTTTTTGATTCCATGGTGTATCGTCATTTTGATTGTAAGTTTTAAATATGCCTTACGTTCTTTTAAAATAGCTGAATCTTCTCCTCAAGCAGGAGGACTCCCTGCCTTATACTTATTGAAGTTTATCATCTTTTTCGCTTTTGTATTTCTATTCTTGCAAGGCATTGCCTCCGTCATACAATCTATAAAAGAAATAAGCACTGAAGAAAAAGAATCGTAATGGGGATACTGGCCATCTTGCTTTTCTTATTGATTTTCATCTTTATTTTAAAAGGCTACCCTGTAGCATTTACCTTGGGTGGAGTTTCCATTATTTTTGCCCTCATCCTTATGTTGATCCGTCCAGATCTCATTGATTTTTCAATACTAAATCTGCTTCCTTCTCGGATTATGGGAACGATAAATAATACCATGTTGATGGCAGTTCCGCTATTCATATTTATGGGAATTATGCTTGAAAAGTCTGGCTTAGCGGAATCACTTTTAGAGACCATGGCATTGTTGTTTGGCAAATTCAAGGGAGGTCTTGCCATTTCGGTTATTGTCGTTGGTGCTTTGCTTGCTGCTTCCACAGGAATAGTTGGTGCCACTGTAGTGACTATGGGACTGATCAGCATGCCCACCATGTTAAAAAGGAATTATAGCAAGTCTCTTGCATCTGGTGTTATTTGTGCTTCAGGGACTTTAGGACAAATCATTCCTCCATCTATAGTTCTCATTTTACTTGCAGAACAAATAAGCAGTTCATCAAGAGGCAATTCTCAAGTTGATGTGGGTTCACTTTTTCAAGCAGCATTATTGCCAGGTTTAATGTTAGTTGGTGCCTACATCCTGTACATATTTATTATGAGTGCTTTTAAGCCAGGATTTGCTCCAGCTATGCCAGCATCTGAAGTTAGCGCATTAAGAGGAGCTGGTTTTGGTGTTAAAGTTTTTAAAGCTTTTTTCCTTCCCCTTTTACTAATTCTTGCTGTACTTGGAAGCATTTTTGGAGGAATTGCTTCTCCTACAGAAGCTGCAGCAGTTGGTGCTTTGGGGGCTATTATTCTAACCATAATTCAAAAGAAATTCAATTTAGAAACTTTGAAAAAAGTTATGCGCCAGACGATGCAGTTGAGCTCTATGGTCTTTCTAATTTTACTAGGCGCCACCACCTTCACCCTTATATTTCGTACACTTGGTGGAGATGATTATTTAGCTGAGATGATTTTAGCAGCAAACTTAAGTCCTATGGCTTTTTTAGCGATCGTTTTAGTTGTCATGTTTATTGCTGGCTTCTTTATTGATTTCATTGAAATCATTTTCATTTTCATCCCGGTTGTCGCTCCTATTTTTGCAAGCTATGATATGGATTTACTCTGGGTTGGAATTCTAATTGCAATGAATTTACAGACCTCATTCCTTACACCACCTTTTGGTTTTTCACTTTTCTATCTAAAAGGCGTCGTGCCAGAAAATGTTAAAACCTCAGACATCTATCGGGGAATTGTTCCATTCATTATTATCCAATTACTCATGATGGCTTTAGTACTCTTCTTTCCTGAAATTTTATACTTAATATAAGGCACATAAAAAATGGCCGCAATCAAAAGGATTACGACCACTGTTCATGAGATTGAGTTAATCTCTGGTATTAATTATATCTTACTTTGAATTCTACTCTTCTATTTGTTGCTCTACCTTCAGCAGTATTATTATCTGCAATTGGCACAGATTCTCCGAACCCTATAGCTGTCATTCTAAATGCTTCAATACCTTTATTGACTAAATACATTTTTACAGCTTGCGCTCTGTTTTCTGATAATTTTTGATTCGTGCTGGCATCGCCTTGAGAATCTGTATGTCCAATGATTTCTAAGTTGTAATTTGGATTTCGAACCATCACTCCAACTACTTCATTTAAGATTCCATATGAATTAGATCTTATCGTTGCTCTGGACGATTCAAAATTAATACCTCTAAGAGCTTCTTCAAATATCCGTCTCGTTTCGACAGATAATTCTGGACAACCTGACCGACTGGATACACCTGCAACAAATGGACATTTATCTAAGCGGTCAACGATTCCATCACCATCACTATCAGGATCAGTAGCCGGACATCCATCATTAGAAATTAATCCGCTTACTGAAGGACATCGATCCTTATCATCTGGTACACCATCATTGTCACTATCAGCAATTCGAGGACAACCTCTATTCCCAGCAATCCCAGGAGTATCTGGACACTGATCTATATTATCAGGAACCCCATCACCATCTCTATCGCTTTGTGGGCAACCATCATTAGATGAAATACCTTTTTCATTAGGACACTTATCTAAGTTATCATATACACCATCTCCATCTGTATCAGGACAGCCAAAACTCGCGGCAGGACCTGCTAAGTCAGGACATCTATCATCCTTATCAAGAACTCCATCGGCATCACTATCAGGACAGCCGTCAGTAGCAATTGGACCTGCGGCCGTTGGACAGCGATCTTTAGAATCTACAATACCATCTCCATCTGTATCAGGACAACCTTCCGAACTAAGTGGTCCTGCCAGTAAAGGACATTTATCATCCTTGTCTGGCATTCCATCATTATCCGTATCTGGACAGCCATCAAATTGATATAAACCAGCTACCAATGGACATTTATCATTTTTGTCAGCGACCCCATCTTTGTCTGTATCAATGGTTGCACCTAGATTAAAACTCACTCCAACTGCATGATGCAAAAAATTATCATTATTGTTATTTTCTACAGACTTATCATACTCATCTGCTTGAAACAAGCCCAATGTCGATTGCCAATAAACCTGAGCAGCATCACCTATTCGAATCTTTGCTCCAATACCTAAAGGAATATGAAGCGCGGACTCAGGGACTACTCTTGTAGGATCATTTTCTTCACCTACAATTCCATATCCGACTCCTGCTGCAATCCAAGGAGAAAAAGGACCATCCAAAATTTTAATTCTTCCTGTCAAGTTGAACTGTGTCAAGGTTCCTAAAAACTCATTATTACCTGTACCATTAATCCATTCAAAATATCCGTGATTGCCATAGCTACCATGAAGATTTACATCCAACCAAGAATTGACATATCTAGTCACTGTCAAACCACCTGTCAAGTGAAGGGGTTGTTCGAAACTAAAAAAACCATTGCCAAGATCACCATTGTAAGCCTGCTTACCAAGTTCGAGACCAACTGCCCAAGGTTTAGTTGGTGTCTGACTTTGTATTCCTTGAAATAAACTGGTCAACAATAAAAAGGTGAGAACGAGATTCTTACAAATCATATAAATTTATTTTATAATATGTTTAATAGATGTAGTGTCGACGATCAATTACCGTCGGACCACATTATTTATTTAAAAAGGGATATTATATTCTCTGGCAGGAATGAACAAACACATCTCAAACGATGTAATTGTAAATTTTGTACAAGATACGAGCTTATTTTTACATAATTTTAACAATAGCCTATAAATACTTGGTCCCTTCGCGCTTGGTTAAAGCGCTCAACTCATTTGAATGGATGAATTCATAAACCGCATCTCTGTTAAATCTAGAATACTGTCGTAAGGCCCAACCTGTGGCTTTATTAATAAAAAACTCTTTCGAGCCTTTAGTTGATAGAATATACTTTTTGAGACGAGCAAAATCTACTTCATCTTTATATTTCAATTGATATATAATTGCGGTTCTTTTCAACCACATATTGTCTGAAGCTATTAGGCGATCGGGGACCATCGCATTTTGTTCTGGAAACCGTGCCATGAGTTTACCAAAAATAGTACTTGCTAAAAAATCAACGGTGTCCCACCAGGATTTTGATTCTATCAATTTTATAGTGAACTCAATATAGCTTTCATCCATTTTATTCATCCTTCTTTTCATGGACTCCATTGCTACATATTGCGGTTCACGATGTGGGTCATTCCAACATAAGTTTATAAAGCTTTTAAAATCATGATCATTGAGTTTTTTAGATTCTAAGACTATATCATTGGTCACCTCCCTCCTATGCGGGGACTTGAGACCATAATATTCAAACTGTCCTTTCATATATTTCTTCATGGGAGCAATCTGAGCTTTTACAGTATTGGCTTCTAATATTGAAATTAACTCATCAAACAATATTTCATGATCTTGCTGCATATAATAGGCTTAATTGAAATTTAAATCTATAGCATTATTGTTATTCCAATAAATAATTCTGACATAAAAGCTAAATTGCTTTTAGAATAATTATGAAACCTTTAGCAGAAAGATTAAGGCCTCGCACGCTTGATGAATATATTGGGCAGGAGCATCTTGTGGGTCCAGGTGCTGTATTGAGACAGTCTATCGGATCTGGCAATATTCCATCCATGATTTTTTGGGGACCTCCTGGTGTAGGCAAGACTACCTTAGCAAGTATTATTGCGCAAAATTTAGAACGCCCATTCCATACTTTAAGCGCAATTAATAGTGGAGTCAAAGATATTCGTGAAGTGATTACTAAGGCAAAGTCTCAACATTTTTTTGATCGCCCCAATCCCATTTTATTCATTGATGAAATTCATCGCTTTTCAAAATCACAACAAGACTCTCTCTTGGGAGCTGTAGAGAAAGGAGTGATCACTTTAATTGGTGCGACAACTGAAAACCCCTCTTTTGAAGTTATCCCTGCACTCTTATCAAGATGCCAGGTTTACATTTTACAACATTTAGAAGTTCATCACTTAGATCAATTACTTGAAAGGGCGCTCACTGAAGATGAATTTTTAAAATCAAAGAAAATTACGGTAACTGAAAAAGAAGCTTTATTTAGAATTTCTGGAGGGGATGCAAGAAAACTTTACAATGCATTAGAATTGGCCATACAATACTTTGGAGAAGAAGAGGTCATTATAAATAATGAAAATCTTCCAAAGATCATTCAGCAAAATATTCCCATTTACGACAAAGGTGGTGAAATGCATTATGATGTCATTTCTGCTTTTATAAAATCAGTAAGAGGAAGTGATCCAAATGCTGCACTTTATTATTTAGCAAAAATGTTGAAAGGCGGAGAGGATATAAAGTTCATTGGGAGAAGGATGATTATTCTAGCATCTGAAGACATAGGCTTAGCCAATCCCAATGCTTTGTTGATGGCCAACAGCGCGTTTCAAGCCATACAAGCTATAGGCATGCCTGAAGCTAGAATAATCCTTTCGCAAGCAGTGATTTATTTAGCTTGCAGCCCAAAAAGTAATTCGGCTTATGCAGCTATTGCTAGTGCTTATCAGGCCGTTGATGAATACGGCCATCTCCCTGTTCCATTAGCCATAAGAAATGCCCCAACAAAGTTGATGAAAGATTTAAATTATGGGGCAAATTATAAATATGCCCATCAATTTGAAAATAACTTTGCTGATATGGAATTTCTTCCTGAAGAAATGTCAGGATCAAGTTTCTACAAACCAGCAAGCAACGCTTCTGAAGAAAGATTTAGAAAATCCTTAAGAGAATTATGGAAGGATAAATATGAGCTTTAAATGAGAAATTTTGTGCAAAATCAAAATGGAAAACAAATTTCAAAAGACAACAATTTTGCTATAAAATCATTCTTTTACTGTACGTTTGCATTCAATTAAATTATATGATGACATTAGAGCTTTCAGCGGAGAATATGGAAATGATTCGGAGTTCGGCAAGAGATTTTGCTAAGAATCAAATTTTACCAAATGTGATGAAATGGGATGAATCCCAAGAATTTCCAACTGAGGTATTTAAGGAGATGGGACAACTAGGATTTTTAGGAGTCCTCGTGCCTGAACAATATGGAGGTTCTGGTTTGGGATATCAAGAATACATTACCATCATTGAGGAGATTGCAAAAGTATGTGGCAGCATTGGTCTTTCACTTGCAGCGCATAATTCTCTTTGTACCAATCATATATTGACATTTGGCAATGAAGAACAAAAACAAAAACTCCTTCCAAAATTGGCTACTGGCGAATGGATAGGCGCATGGGGATTAACGGAAGCCAACACAGGATCTGATGCCATGAGAATGCAATGCATAGCAGAAAGAGATGGAGATCATTGGGTCATCAACGGAACGAAAAACTGGATCACGCATGGTAAGACGGGAGAAGTAGCTGTGGTACTTGCAAGAACTGGTGAGCTATTAGATAGCAGAGGTATTACCGCCTTCTATGTAGAAAGAGGTACTCCTGGGTTTTCAGGAGGAAAGAAAGAAGATAAATTAGGCATGAGAGCATCTGAAACGGCAGAAATGGTTTTCGAAAATTGTCGCATCCCAGCCAATCAAATGATTGGAGAAGAAGGGCAAGGATTCATCCAAGCTATGAAGATTTTAGATGGTGGAAGAATTAGTATTGCTGCTCTATCATTAGGTATTGCAAAAGGTGCTTATGAAGCTTCTGTCAAGTATTCTCAGCAGAGAGAACAGTTTGGAAAACCGATTGCAAGATTTCAAGGTATCAGCTTTAAGCTTGCTGATATGGCCACGAAGATTCAGGCCTCAGAGCTTTTGACAAGGAAGGCGGCGGATCTAAAAAATAAAGGAGAAAATGTAACTAAGGCTGGTGCTATTGCAAAATATTACGCCTCTGAAGCTTGTGTTGAAATTTCTACAGATGCCGTTCAAATCCATGGAGGATATGGATACACGAAAGAGTTTCCCGTCGAAAAATATTATAGAGATTCCAAACTCTGTACTATTGGTGAAGGTACCTCTGAAATACAAAAATTGGTCATTTCCCGAGAAATATTAAACGAATTTAAATAAGCATACTGATGAAGTCCCTTTCACTATTTTTCAAAATTATTGCTGGCGTATTAATTTTGATTCCGCTAAATGTAGATGCACAAATATTCAAGTCTAAGAAAAAGAAAGCAGCAGAAGCTGCAAAATTAGCTGCAGAAAAAAAGGATGACAAAAAAGATAAAATAAAAAAACTCTCTGACTTACTCAGTGATGATGCAGTGTCAGATGAAGGTTTATTTAACATTCATTTCTCTGATGACAAATATTATTTCGAGATACCGAATGATGTTTTAAATAAAGAACTATTAGTTGTAAGTAGAATCTCTGGTTATGTAAAGAACTTAAGTTTTGGAGGAGCAGGAATGAAATCTCGTCCACAGCAAGTCATTCGCTGGCAAAGACAAGGAAACAAGATTTTACTTCGATCTGTTTCTTATAATAGTATCGCAAGCCATGAAGATCCCATTTACAAATCTTTAGTCAACAACAATTTTGAGCCTATTGTGATGAGCTTTGATATCGAAGCTATGGGAAAAGATTCTAGCAGCGTTGTTATCGATGTCAAGGACCTTTTTACTACTGATGTCAAAATGATCGGTGCCATTAATGATGGACAAAAGAAGCGATTTGAAATCAGCAATTTAGATACCAAAAGATCTATGATCACTGGCATCAAAAGTTTCCCAAAGAATGTTGAAGTTAGACACATCCTCACCTACAATGGAAAGAAACTTCCTGATAATGCCATCACTAATGCTTTATCCGTTGAGATGAATCAATCCTTTATCGAACTACCTGAAAAACCTATGAAAAAGCGGTATTACGATGATCGAATTGGTTATTTTTCTATATCTCAAACGGATTATAGTCTTGACGAACAAAAAGCAGCTAGTAAAAGATTTATTACTAGATGGAGACTAGAACCAAAAGATCCTGCAGCTTATGCTAGAGGAGAATTGGTTGAACCTGTAAAACCTATCGTCTACTACATTGATCCAGGTACTCCGAAAAAATGGGTTCCATATATCAAACAAGGAGTTGATGATTGGCAATTTGCTTTTGAGGCTGCTGGGTTTAAAAATGCCATCTATGCAAAGGATCCACCTACTAAAGAAGAAGATCCAGATTGGAGTCCTGAAGATGTAAGATATTCTGTGATAAGATACATTACGACTGATATACAAAACGCACAAGGACCACATGTGCATGACCCGAGAACTGGTGAAATTCTTGAGAGTGATATCCTATGGTATCATAACATCATGAACTTATTAAGGAACTGGGGATTCATACAAACATCCGCCATATACAAAGGGACCCAAGGAGTGAAATTTGATGATAAACTCATGGGAGAAATGATCAGATTTGTTTCTGCTCACGAAGTTGGTCATACGCTTGGACTTCCTCATAATATGGGCTCTAGTGTAGCCTATCCTGTTGATTCACTCAGATCAAAAACCTTTACAGCGAATCATGGCACTGCACCTTCTATCATGGATTATGCAAGATTCAATTATGTAGCTCAACCAGAAGATGGCATTACGCAATTTATGCCTAGGATTGGTGAGTATGATGTTTGGTCAATCATATATGGATATAAATTAATTCCTACTGCTAAAAATGCTGCACAAGAAAAAGCAACGCTAAATGGATGGATCACAAGCAGAGAGAATGATCCTACAATGCGCTATGGCAGACAGCGATGGAGGACGCCTGATCCTAGTTCCCAGACTGAAGATCTTGGTGATAATGCCATGGAAGCAGGCGCACTTGGTATTAAAAATATCAAACGGATCATTCCCAATCTTATAACTTGGTCAAGCGAAGCAGGAAAGGATTATGCAGATCTATCTGAACTCTATAGCACAGCGTATGGGCAAATGGGAAGATATATGGGTCATGTTATTACGAACATTGGAGGAATATACGCCCATCCCAAAACCTATGATCAAGAAGGAGAAGTATATACCCACGTCCCAAAAAATTTACAAAAAGATGCAATGCGTTTTATGCATAGGGAGTTATTTGAAACACCCACATGGTTGATTGACAAAGAGATCTTAAATAGAATTTCAGAAGCAGGAATCACAGACCGTTTAAGCAGCTTCCAAACAAGGTATTTAAATTCTATGTTTGATGCAGATCGCCTTAAGCGGATGATGGAAAATGAAGCCTTAAATGGACCAGCTGCATACTCAGCAGTTGAATATTTAAATGATAATATCTCGGCACTCTTCTCTGATCTTGGATCTGGAGGCAAAGATGTTTTTAGACGAAACCTTCACAGAGCATTTGTCCAACAAATGGGCAACTTGCTGAACATGAAAGGCAACGCATATGATGTTAGTGATTTAAAAGCCATAGCAAGAAACGGTCTTATGCAAGTTTACGAAATGTCTAAATCAGGAGGCAGTGGAAAAAGCATGGCTGATCTTCATAAGGCAGACATACATGCCAGAGCAAAAAAGTTTCTAGATATTAAATAGTTACAATAAATCATATAAAAAAGCCTCTATGTAGTTACATAGAGGCTTTTTTTGTGATGGATTTATTCTTATAAAAATTCGTCTGTAAAACACTCACAAGAGCATCATTTTGGCAAATTGGTAGAGTTAATCATAATATTTCAGTAACAAAATCAATTATTTTTTGAAAAAATTGATGTTTAGAATGTGAAATATTATTCTGTATCAAGTATTATACCTGCAAAATTCCGTATAATATTTTATTATTATTTACTATTAAGATAAATAATTATGGAAATAATAAAATATCTGCTATAAAATTTAATTTTATTTAAAAAAAATGAATAATAAGACGTGACTTATCATTTAGATGTCGTCTTAAAAATAGTTTTTTGGGATTAATAAGCGGTTCTCTGTGTTGAATCTTAGGATCCAACCAGAGAACTTTTTTTATTTAACCGCTTTGATTACTTCCAAAATATTCTGGTATGTCTCGAGTTTTCCGGATAGAAAATCACCCTTTTTTTTCCAAGACACTTCGACAATATTTTCCTCAGTTTGCGGCTTAAATTCATTTTTATTAGATGTAAACTGATACCATTTAGTGTCTTTAAGATTTCTTACTCCTTTCAATTTATAAGTATGGTAGGTTTTAATTAAGGGAAACTGATTTTCGGCTGACTCAATTCCAGTCTCCTCACACAATTCTCTGTAAGCTGCTACTTTTCGATTTTCTCCTTTTTCTAATTTTCCTTTTGGCAGATCCCATTTATCCAATCTATAAATGGATAAGATTTCTGAATTTGTATTCATGACAACAGCACCAGCAGCCTTTCTAACTTTATAAAGACTTTTAAATTCCTTCCACAATTTCTTAAAATCATCAGCATATAAAATTATCGTTTCAGCTTCTTTGAGCTTTTCTGCTTTATCAATTAATTGGAAGAGTTGCTTTATCCCTGCTCGATACTTCATTTGAAGGAAAGAAGCATCAAAATCATTTCTATTTTCTTTGTAATAGCCATGGCTACATAGTAGTAAAAGGCTTTCGTTAATATAGATTTTCTTATTTTGCATTTTATTTTTAGCGTATGAATAGTGATCGCATAGTAGCGAAAGAACTTTTGCAAATAAATGCAATTAAGCTTAATGCTCAAAATCCATTTACTTGGGCCTCAGGCTTAAGATCCCCCATCTATTGTGACAACAGAATTATTCTATCATTTCCCAATGCTAGAAAGACTGTAACCAAGCTAATGGTGGAATCCATCCAATCTGCTGGACTTAATCCTGACGTAATAGCTGGAGTGGCTACGTCTGGGATTGCCTTCGGTGCTTTAGTAGCAGAAGCTATGAACTTACCTTTTATTTACGTAAGATCTTCTGCAAAAAAGCATGGTAGACAACAAAAAATAGAAGGCCGATTTGAAGAAGGTCAGTCTGCTGTGGTTATAGAAGATTTAATTTCTACCGGATCAAGTTGTCTTGAGGCGGTTCATTCTTTAAGAGAGGAAAAAATTAATGTACTATCTGTGCATGCCATCTTCACTTATAGATTTGATCTATCCAATAAGAATTTTAGTGAAGCTAATTGTAATTATCATTGTTTGTCTGATTATCCAAATTTATTAGAAGAGGTATTAGAAAACGGGAGCATGAAAACTGAAGAGATTCAACAACTGAAGAGTTGGAACCAGGACCCTGTTCAATGGTCTGAATCATTTACTCAAAGACAAAATTCAAACTAACTAATGGTTAAGTTAACAAAGCGATCAGAAGATTTTTTAAAAAAATACTTAGACAATCCCAGCCCAAGTGGATTTGAATCAGAGGGTCAAAAGCTGTGGTTAAATTATATCAAAAAATACGTTGATGAAACGCATGTAGATAATTATGGAACCGCATATGGAGTCATCAACCCTGGCAAGTCATTTCGTGTAGTGATCGAGGGACATGCTGATGAGATTGGCTGGTATGTAAATTACATTTCTGAAGATGGCTTTGTGTCTGTTATCAGAAACGGAGGCTCAGATCAGAGCATTGCTCCATCAAAGAGGGTTAACATTCATACAAAAAAAGGCATTGTCAAAGGGGTCTTTGGTTGGCCTGCAATTCACACACGTAAAGGAAAAGATGCAGCACTTACTGCAACCACAGACAATATCTTTATTGAGGTTGGATGTCAGAAAAAAGAAGAAGTTCATAAGCTTGGCGTTCATATAGGTTGTGTTATCACTTTTGAAGATGACTTCATGATCCTTAATAAGAAGTATTATGTAGGACGTGCTCTTGACAACAGGATTGGAGGTTTCGCTATTGCAGAAGTTGCAAAACTCATCAAACAGCAAAAAGTAAAACTCCCCTACTCACTTTATGTTGTAAACTCTGTTCAAGAAGAAGTGGGTCTAAGAGGAGCTGAAATGATTGCGCATACTATCAAACCACATGTCGCTATCGTTACGGATGTGACCCATGATACTCATACACCTATGATCAATCTAAAAATTCAAGGTGATGTGAAAATCGGTTTAGGTCCAACACTTTGCTATGCACCACCTGTGCACAACAAACTCAATGACCTAATCATATCAGCAGCAGAAAAAAATAAAATCCCGTTTCAAAGGGCTGCTAGTTCAAGATCAACTGGAACAGATACGGATGCTTTTGCTTATTCCAATGGTGGTGTACCCTCAGCATTGATTTCATTGCCATTAAGATACATGCATACTACAGTAGAGATGGCTGAAAAATCAGATGTAGAAAATTTAATCCAATTGATCTTTGAAAGCCTGAAACTTATTAAACGCAATCACGACTTCAAATACATTTGAAAAAATTTCATGAAGCCTTCCTCTACCCTCTTGTAAACTTTATTCTATATAGCAGTTTATTGATTGGCTTAGGTGCTTTGTGTTTGGTCTTTCATACAGAATTATGGATGGACTACGACCCCACTTTGAATGTGTATTCTTCATTCGTTTTTTCGGCTACGGTCTTGCTTTATGGCACCCATAGATTAGTCGGTATTTCTAAGTCTAAAAAATTTGCAAATCAAGGTCGATTTTTAGTCATCAACACTTTTAAAAATCATATCATTGTTTACACCTTTATTTCATTTATTGCTTGTTGCTGGCTGTTCTTTCAATTGAATTTCAAAATTCAACTGATACTCATGGCACCCATTATAATTGCAGCTGCTTATTCACTACCCATATTTCCCGGCAAGAGAAGATTAAGAGATTTACACTACATTAAGATATTTCTAATTGCGCTTGTATGGGCACACATCACGGTGGTGGTGCCAGTGTATTTCCATGGAGATCAATTATCCTTAAAATCAAGTCTCCTGGCGGCAGAACAGGTATTCTATTTTATGGCAATCACCCTTCCGTTTGATATTAGAGATTTAGATGTGGATAGAGAAAATCAAGTTAAAACCATTCCAGCTACATTTGGTCTTGAAGCATCTAAAAGATTGTCTCAAGCATTTGCTCTAGGGTCAGCCGTAATGATTATTATGTCTTATTTATTTGAGCTCCAAAGCCTCACAAGCTGTATTTCTATGACCTTATTTTATACCTTAATCATGATCTTGTTAAGAATGAAGTATAAAGATTTTCATGATTATTTCTTTTCAGGAATGCTGGATGGGACCATGATTTTGAAGCTAGCATTTTTAATCACTGCGATTAACTATCTACTATAAGAACTGGCAGTTGACTATTCTTCTTCTAATAAATTAGGCCTCCTCAATTGGGTTCTTTTGATCGCTTCTTTTTCTTTCCAAGCTTCAATGGCACCATCATTTCCCGAGCGTAAAATATCAGGTACTTTCCAACAATTGTATTCTGCAGGTCTCGTGTATACTGGAGGAGCAACAAGCTTATCTTGAAAGGAATCAGAAAGAGCGGAAGATTCATCATTTAAAGCTCCTGGTAAAATTCTGGCAACTGCATCGACGATTACAGCTGCTGGTAATTCGCCTCCAGACAAGACAAAATCCCCAATAGAAATTTCACGTGTAATGATATGTTCACGAATTCTTTCGTCAATACCTTTATAGTGACCACAAAGTAATATGATGTTTTTTTTCAAGCTTAGGTCATTGGCCATTTTCTGATCAAACTGCTCACCGTCTGGGCTCAAGTAAATGATTTCATCTGGCTTCCTGATTTCTTTTATTGCATTAATACATTTTTCGATGGGTTCAATCATCATGACCATCCCAGCACCTCCGCCAAAAGCATAATCATCAATTTGTCGATGCTTGCCTTTCCCAAATGCCCTTAAATCGTGTACATGGATTTCCAATAATTTGCGGTCCACAGCGCGCTTAAGAATGGAGTGTGCAAAGGGACTCTCTAATAATGCTGGAACAGCTGATATGATATCAAAATGTATCAATTTAGTTTTTCATTTCTGCATAAAATTGATAAAAGTACGGAATCGTCTCTATGCCTTTGTAGTAGTTAAACAAACCATAATGCTCATTAGGAGAGTGAATATCATCTGTATTGAGCCCAAAGCCCATTAGGACTGTTTTGACTCCTAATACATTTTCAAATATGCTTACAATGGGGATGCTTCCTCCCGCTCTTGCTGGAATGGGTTTTTTCCCAAATCCTGCTTCATAAGCTTTTTCGGCAGCTTGGTATTCTATGGTATTTGTCGGCGTCACGTACGGAGGACCACCATGGTGAGGAGTGACTTTAACTGTAACGGACTTTGGTGCAATTGCATTGAAGTGATCCGTAAACATTTTGGTGATTTTATCAGGATCTTGATTCGGAACCAGTCGCATAGATATTTTTGCAAAAGCCTTCGAAGGCAACACCGTCTTTGCTCCTTCACCGATATATCCGCCCCACATTCCGTTGACATCCAAGGTAGGCCTAATAGAAGCACGCTCTATGGTAGTATATCCTTTCTCCCCTTCCACATCTTCGATTTTTAATTCATTTTTATAGGCATCCAAATCAAAGGGAGCTTCATTCAAAGCGGCTCTTTCTGATTCAGTTAATACAATAACATCATCATAAAAACCAGGAATGGTTATGCTATTATTTTCATCCTTGAGCGATGCGATCATTTTAGATAGTTCATTGATCGGATTGGCTACCGCTCCACCAAAAGTCCCACTGTGCAAATCTTTAGATGCACCTGTCACCTCAACTTCAATATAAGATAAGCCTCTTAGGCCTACAGTCACAGACGGAGTATCATTCGCAATGATAGAAGTATCAGAAATAAGAATCACATCACATTCCAATAAGGATTTTTGTTCTACACAAAAGTTTTCTAGATTGACAGATCCCACTTCTTCCTCTCCTTCTATTAAAAACTTAACATTACAAGCAAGTGCATTTTCCGCCAACATCGCTTCTACGGCTTTCACATGCATATACATTTGCCCTTTATCATCACAAGCACCTCTGGCATATATTTTTTCATTCTTTATCACTGGCTCAAAAGGTGGGGAATCCCACAACTCAAGTGGATCGGGAGGCTGAACATCGTAGTGTCCATAAACTAAAACCGTAGGTAGATTTTCATCTACTATTTTCTCGCCGTATACAATTGGATGGCCAGGAGTTTCAAATATCTTGACATTATCAACTCCGATGCTTGTTAAACTTTTTTCAAGGGCTTCTGCCATTTTCCTTACATCACCCGCATAAGCTGAATCCGCACTAATTGATGGAATCCTCAATAATTCCATTAATTCATTTAAAAATCGCTCCTTATTCGAAGCAATAAAATTTTGAACTGTTTCCATATTGTAAATGATCTTAAATTAAAGGACCTAAAAAATCGATAGCAGCCTCATTGAGCTTTTCTTTACCCAGCTGAGCCACCATAAAGTGTGAAGGTAAGGGACTTCTCATTAATCCGATAGAATTTGATTCACGAATCATCAACCAATTGCCATTATTTTTAATCTCCTTAAAATCATTTTTAAGGTATAATGACTTATCAGGAGCAACAGCAAAGAGGAATGGAATGTTAATCTTCTTGGCTTTGTCTGCCACCATGGATAGTAATTTGCTTGCGAGCCCCAAGCCCATGTAGTCTTCTTTAACACAAACATCAGAGATAAAAAATATCTTGATCACATTTTCATTTTGTCTTACCAATCTTTGTGTCACGGAAATATGCCCAACAATTTGCCCCTTAATTTTAGCTAAGACTCTAAAATGAGGAACTTGAACAAACTGGCTTCTTTGTGGAAATCCGATAAATAAATCTTGCAACAGCTGAGTTAACTCCTGTTCATCTTTGGTGCTTAACTCCATTTCTGGAATTAAGTAAAATTGAGTTTGTGTTGCAATTTCTGGACTCATATAAATATCAAATTATTATATATACTTTGACGTAATAAATTAGATAAGTAACCAGAAGGTTTAGGGATTTAGTATTTATTTTAATATTTAATTTCTTCTCCCATTTGAAAAAACATAAAACTGATCATATCGGTGGCTTCTTGAATCTGTTTATCTGTTGGTTTGCCTGCTCCATGACCTGCATCTGTTTCAATTCTTATTAAGCTTGGAGACTCACCGTTTTCCTTAGACTGCAGTTCTGAAATGTATTTAAATGAATGAGCTGGTACCACTCGATCATCATGATCTGCAGTCATCACCATGGTTGCTGGATAAGCTTGCTCCTTGACATTATGCAAAGGGGAATATTTAATTAGATATTCAAAATCTTCTGGAGACTCACTAGTCCCATAATCAGTAGCCCACGCTCTGCCAATGGTAAATTTGTGATAGCGCAGCATATCTAAAACTCCAACTCTGGGAAAGGCAACCTTATATAAATCTGGACGCTGTGTCATACATGCTCCAACTAATAGACCACCATTCGAACCACCTTCAATAGCTAATTTTTCACTTGAGGTATAATTGTTATCGATTAAGTATTCCGCTGCTGATTGAAAATCATCAAAGACATTTTGTTTTCTTTCTTTGGTTCCCGCCTTGTGCCACTCTGATCCGTACTCTCCCCCGCCTCTCAAATTTACCACAGCATAAATTCCATCATTCTCTAAAAGAATCGTTTTAGTTAAGCTAAAGGAAGGAAGTATACTAATATCAAACCCACCATATCCATATAACAATGTAGGTCTTAGTCCATCTAATTTTAATCCCTTTTTATAAGTTAAAAACATAGGGACCTTAGTTCCATCATAGCTTTCAAAAAACACTTGTTTTGATTCATATTTGTCCGCATCGAAATCCATAGCTGGCTTTCTAAATAATTCTGACTTCCCCGTATGGGTATCTAATTTATAGATACTTGAGGGACTTGTAAATGAGCTGAATGAATAAAACGCAATGTTCTCATCCTTCTTGCCTGAAAATCCTGAAACCGTCCCAATCCCTGGAAGCTCTAGATTATTTAAAAAAGTACCGTTATGATCATATACTTTTACAAGACTTTTGGCATCCTTGATGTAGCTTACTAAGAGCTTATCACCAATCAATTGAGCAGATCGAAGACGCTCATCTGCTTCAGGAATAAAGTCTTCCCAATTGTTTTCATTAGGTTTATTAATATCTACTCTTACAATTTTATAATTAGATGCTCCCTTATTAGTCATGATTAATAGCTTGTCTCCTACATTATCGATGACATTAAAATCATTATCAAAGCCTTCACTAATACTTATAAAAGGTGCATTATTTTTACCTAAATCTTTTACTTTCAATCCATTCCCACTCGTAGATTCTGCTTCCGCTACAATTAAAAATCTTTCATCATCTGTGGTCTGCGCATAAAAATTAATATTAGCCTTATCTGGATTTTCAATAACAACTTTATCCTTTGATTGTGGCTCACCCAATCTATGATAATAGACCTTATGGAATTCATTCTTCTGGGTTAACTCACCTGCATCATTTTTTGGCTCTGGATATCTGCTATAGAAGAAACCATCTCCTGCCCAACTCATACCGGTAAATTTCAACCAATCCAATTCTTCTTCAAGGTGTTTTCCTGTCTTTAAGTCTTTAATTTTGACCTTTCTCCAGTCAGAACCACCTTCTGATACTTGATAGGCGAGGTAGCGACCATCGTGATTAAAACTGATTGAACCAAGAGAACTTGTTCCATCATCTGATAACTTATTAGGATCTAATACTAAGCTTGGCTCTCCGTTGAGTTCATCCAAAGCATACATCACACTTTGATTTTGCAAGCCATCATTTTTGAAAAAATAATATTTATCTCCTCGTTTGAATGGACTGCTGTACTTTTCATAATTCCACAGACCAGTCAGTCTTTCTTTAATATCATTTCTAAATGGAATATGATCTAGGAATTTATTAGTCACTTCATTTTGCGCTTTTACCCATTCTTTGGTCTCTTCTGAATGGTCATCTTCAAGCCATCTGTATGGATCAGCAATAGCTGTCCCGTGATAGTCTTCGACGATGCTCGTATCCTTTCTGGTTTCAGGATAACTAACTTCCTGATTGGCTATTTCTAATTTTTTACTTGAGTCCATTTCACAAGAAATTAAAGTCATTGTTAACAAAACAATAAGAATTGCGCTGGAAATGTTTTTCATATTATCTTCGTTATGCTTATAAACTCAAAATACACAAAAAATCCCACCTGATATTTTACTATTTTTACAATCCAAATAAATCAATCGGTTCATTTTTAATCGAATATGATATATGTATAAGTATTTAGTTTTTTGTTTGATTACATTTTCTTTTTTCAGCCTTCCACAGCTAAGCTATGGACAAGATTTAAAAATTAATGAAAAGGGAGATACGATCATTCAGTTTAATGATGGCTCGTGGAGATATTTTACAGACGCTGACAAAAACACTTTTGCCACTCAACTTCAAGATAATGAAGGCATAAAAGCGCAAGGGCTTGAGGACTTATTAAGTCTTCAAAAATTGGTTCAAGCAGAAGTTCACTTAAAAACTCAAGAAGCTCGGGCTATTAATTTAAATAGATTTAATCTAGAAAAATCGATCCGAGAAACTGTAGATGCAGATAAAATAGAACAGCTCAAAAGAAAACTGCGTCTCGAAAACTATAATCATTCAAAAACCAAAACTTCTTTAAAAGCTTATCTACAGATGAGCCGTCTTATAAGTGAACTAGTTCCTAATTATACGGCTGCAAAATTTAAAAAGTACCAAGAAATACTTCAGACTTATCAAGCTGAAAAAGGATTGCCTATTAGTAATTTCGAAAATATTGCCTCAGTTGACACAGACGAACAAAAAGTTAAGAATACTAGAACACAGAAGACAAGGGTTAAGAAAACACAGCCAGAAACCAGAGAAAAAAGGCCAAAAGTAAAGGACCTTGCTGAACTTGAAGAAAGCCCAAAAACAAGAGTCAAAAGAAATAGAAATGCTGAAGGAGAAAAAATAACAAAGACTAAACCTACAGAAATTAAAACCCAGGTAAAAACACAAAAATTTGATGCACAAAATAGTCTCGGAGGAGGCAGTTCAATCAGCAATAGTAAGGCATTATTTAAACTACCATGGGTTGATGAAATTAATGTGGTACATCATTCTGATTGTGTAGTTGAATCACATAAAATTGATGATTTCACACAGAAAAAAAGAATAGATCTCGAAAGACAATTTTTATTCAGCTATACGGATGAAAAATTAAGACCATTTTTAAAGGGACAAGAATTACTCGTTTGCGAAGCAGCACTCACTTCACTCGGAGGTTTTAGTTATTTGAATTTAACTTTCAGCATTGCCTCTCCAAATGCGCGAAACAATTTTGGTGTATTAGAAAATAATGCGCAAATCAGCCTTAAATTAATCAATGGCAATACGATAACTTTATACAATTCAAATCGCGATATTGGAAAAATTGATCCATATTCTGGAAATACCGTTTACAATGGTCTGTACATTATAAGTGCTGCCAATGAAAAATTATTGAGTAAGACAGAACTTGATGAATTAAGGGTTATTTGGAGTACGGGCTATGAAGATTATGAAATATATGAGATTGACTTTTTTATTAATCAACTGACATGCCTCAAGAATTCGAAAACGACAACAGAAAAATAACCAAGTTAGGCCTCCAACTCCCAACTGACCCGAGGTGGGTAAATTTAGCCGAAAAAGATCTATCTCTTATTTTGACAGATCACGCATATTGTGAGCAGAAAGCAGCTACCTCTTGCATCTCTTTAATCCAACAAAATCCAGAACGAATTGAACTCGTAGAAGAGCTTGCTCCAGTGGTCACAGAAGAATGGGGACATTTTCGTTTAGTGCTTCAAGAAATTAAGAAGAGAGGTTTCAAACTCGGGCGACAAAGAAAAGACGTCTACGTAAATAAGCTTTTAGCATTTCAACAAAAGGGAGGATCAAGAGAGCAAAGTCTTGTCGAACGTCTTTTGACCAATGCTTTAATTGAAGCTAGATCAGCAGAACGATTTCGATTGCTTTCCATACACTTAAAAGAAGAAGGCTTACAAGAATTCTATCACAACTTTATGGTATCTGAAGCTGGCCATTATCGTATGTTTCTTGACTTAGCAAAACTTTATGGAGGTAAAGAACTAGCCGAAAAGCGTTGGAAAGAATATCTCGAATATGAAGCTACAGTGATGCTTAATCTAGAGGCAAGAGGTGACAGAATGCATTAGTAAGCTGTCTTACGTTTCAGTAAATACTATGTAAAAAATAAGTCAAATAAAGTCTTTAACATTAGGTACAAACTTCATTACTCTTATCTTTATATTGCAAATTCCAATAAGAAATTATGCTGAACCAAATTAAAAGTTTAAGAATTGTATTAAGCCTACTGATAGTGGGAATTTCATATCAGATCTCATTAGGTCAATGTGACACAATTAATCAGCCAAATGTATTCAATGAATCTGAATACTTTGCCAACATGAATTGGGATCCTATTGATGATGCTGTTTCTTATGATATCAGATACAGAATGCAAGGAGCTACAGATTGGATTGATGATAACACTACTGATACAATTTATACTTTTATCAATTTAATGGCATGTGCTTCTTATGAGGTTCAAGTAAAGGTAAACTGTAGTGCTTCAGATTCTGGTTTTGGAACATCAAGCTTTTTTACAACGAAAGGTTGTGGGCAATGTCTAGATCTGGATTACTGCGAAAGCTTTGGCAACATGACGGACCAAATTTATATTGATAGTTTTGGAATGTCCAGCATCCAAAATTTAAGCGGTGATAATGGAGGATATGAAAATTTTGCCAACACGTATACAACAGAGCTTTTGGCAGGTTCTAGTTATAATTTTAGTTTATTGTTTGGTTCTCCTGTCAATGTAAATTCTTATTCTAAAATTTGGATTGATTACAATATGGATGGTGATTTTGAAGATGATAATGAGTTGGTTTTTGATCAAGGAGAAGCACAAGCAAACATTCAAATAGATTCAAGTTTTACCGTTCCTGATACCATAGTAGAAGGTATGACGAGAATGAGAGTAAGCACGACCAGGTCAGCAATCAACTTTGAAGGACAAGGACCCTGTGACATGCTTACCAATGGTGAGGTTGAAGACTACTGTGTTAATCTAGCTAATTTTCTTGGCGAGTGTTTTAATGTAACAGGTTTGGATACCACATTCTTGAGTCAGACTCAGGTATCTATAATTTGGGATGCTTTCGAAGATCCGGGAAATGGTATCGGTTACAATTATCAATATAAAGAATTAGAACAAGCTGACGATGAATGGGAAGTAGCAAGTACACTTGATACTTTTGCTGATTTCAATACTTTGACAGCCTGCGTTACTTATGAGTTTCAAGTAAGAACGATCTGTAAATTTGACAGCAGCGACTGGTCTCCTTCTTTGGTAATCAGAACCAAGGGTTGCTCAACTGATCTTGAAGAATTGTCAGAAGACTTAAGCAATGTTACTTTATATCCAAATCCAGTTAACGATGCTTTTTTCCTAGAATTTTATGCTTTGAAATCAGAAGATTTGACCATCGAATTAATTGACCAAACAGGGCGGGTAGTTAAAAATTATCAAATGCAAATGACACCTGGTCGGAATCAATTCAGCTTTAATCAATTAGAAAACTTAGGCAGTGGTCTTTACTACTTAAGGATGCGAAGTCCTCAAAAACAATTGGTAAGGAAATTCACTAAATTTTAATGCTATTCAGATTTTTGAAATCGGGTCATGATAAAAACTGATCCAAATCCGATCAACAAAGCGATTATTACATACATGGTGTTTGGCTCACCTGTAAAATAAGCCTCAGGCATAACATTTACTTCTTTAAGTACTTTGATGGATTCAAAAATACTTGCATCAGCGCCAACAGGAAGAGCGTTTTGAACAACACCATCTTCATCGATAAATTTTAATGGATTTCTCCAAGGCCATATTTTATTTAAGGAACCTAGCATAATGCCCGATAGCACCGCTAGCGTTTGATTGTTATAATTTTTAAATGTCCACGACAGGATTCTCGCAAAGCTAACTAAGCCAACTAAACAGCCTGCTGCGAAAACTAAAACCAAGGTCAATTCAGAAAGGTCTTCAAAACTCAAAACTGATTTAACTGCTGGGATAACGATACTATACATACCAAGCAACAGTAAAATAAATGAGCCTGAAATACCTGGTAATATGAGCGCTGAAATAGCGATCATTCCAGCAAGAAAAATAAAAAACAGATTCTCTCCCCCATTCCCAGGCTCAAGAATGGTAATAAAGTAGGCAGCCAAAGCTCCTAGAACAAGCAGACAGATACTGACGACATTCCATTGACTAACTTGTCTAACGATGTAAATGAATGAGGCTAAAATTAATCCGAAGAAAAATGCCCATAAGATTTCAGGATAGGTGATCATCATATGAGAAACCCCAAAAACACCCACTATGACACCTAGACCCATTCCAGATAAAAGGAATAGTAAAAAATTACCGTTGATGGCTTGCCACAATCCTTTGAAGCCCTCATTTTTTAGTGTTGCAAAAAGGCTGAAATTGAAAGACTTAATGGTATTTAATAACTCCTCATAAATGCCTGTGATAAAAGCAATAGTTCCTCCTGATACTACAGGTATCACTTCTGCAACTCCCATTACCATACCTTTCAATGCCAATAATACCCGTTCTTTCATTATTCATTTTTATGACTACGTCCAAATATTTTGCCGAAGATCTTTTCTTCTTGTTCAACCACTACATTCACTGGCTCATCCCAAGTCAAATCTGGTTGGCCTGCATCTACCCAAGCTGAATACCATACACTTGCTACTGATAATATGGATGCCCTAAATCGATCTTCAACTTGTCCATCTAATGCTGCAGCATAAGCCTTAGCAAAAGACTCGCACTCTACCCTTACAGTCCGTTCTAATCGCTCTTCATAACAATATAACTCATCTTGATCAAATCGTTTGCGCAAGTCTTCTTCTATTCGTAAAACTTCCCCTACCAAGGCATTACTTTCCAAGACAATATTCCAAAAATAACTATTGGGGTTTTCAATATACTGAGCCTTTCCTACTAAAAAATCCCATTCCTCTTCAGCCAATAATTCAGGAATTCTACTTTCCCAAAAAGCATGAATCCCAACTTGATCGGTCAATTGCCCATTGTAGTTTTCTGTTGTATGCAAGGGCACATGTGCATCAGCAATATAATGTCCAATTTCTGAAGATATTCGCAGAATCTTATTGTAATCTTTCTGCTCCATGACGGATGAAAGTTGGTAATACATCTTTTCTAGATGATAAGGTAAAATACCCATCTCACTAAAATTTTCACTCCACAAGACCTTAGTAAAGTCTCCTTTAAATTCTTGATTTTCAAATAATAGATCAACGAGTTCTGTTGGAATTATTTTCTCTTCTTCATAGTAGAGCGGAAGTACTACTTTTTTGAAAAGACCCTTTATTTTTTCATAAGAAAACGATGCTAGTTCGCTTTCATCATTGGCATTAACAAAATGTAATTGCTCCAAATCTGCATCGATATCAAACTTAAAATGCAGTGTATCACCATTTTCAAAAATACCATGAAAAGTGGAATACTTCATCATAACATCTGTCCATTTCCGCGGCACATTATCATAAGGATAAGTACCCCAATGATCGATGTCTATATAATGTCTTACAGCTTCATATGGTGTAGCATACCTCCTTTTATCTGGATCAATTGCATGTTCTGAGATATAGCTGCCGTTTGTTTTAAAAAAACCAAACATCTCAGTCGGCAAACTATAAATCGCCATTTTATTGATAAGTCTGTGTCCATAAAATCCCCAGTTGGTATGAGAGATTGACATCGCACTTAAAGTGACAAGACTTGTAAGTAGTAATAAGTAGCTAAGGTTCTTGTAGTTCATTATTCTTTGTCTAAGAATGAGTCATAAGTCCAGAGTAGTTTCTTCAACATATCTTCATGAATGATGAAAAATTCACCCGTTTGAAGGTAACCATAATATCTTTTGGTAGCCTCTCTAACGGTAGGATTAGACTTCATAGGAGTAGGATAAAATAGGATTTTTTTTTGCGTCCCATCTTTTCTTGTCAATGTAAAATCTGCCCAAGGTGTTTCTTTCTTTAAAGCAAGCAACTCATCGGTGGACTCCAAATAAGCTTGCATTCCCACCTGGTCAATGCTTTCTATATATGCTCTAGTCATGGCATGATTGACCTTTGAGTTATCATCACTTATACTCAAATAAGGTGTTGCATCATAATGAGATCCTTTCTTCTCTAATTGAAAAGAAGCATTCTGCATTCGTGGATATTTCATCTCGATCTTTTCAATTTGATCCGTATCCTCATTGAGCATCCAGATCGAACGCCAATCCTTATAATCCATAACGAATCTTGCTCTTAGGCTTCCTTCAAAAAAAGGCAACTCCATCACGAATGGCTGGTCTGATCCTTCTTTAATGTAGTAGGTTCCTCTTTCATCCGAGGTGACACCTCCCACATAGAATGTACTAACTGGCTCGTCTCCTTTCTTATACACTTCCACTTTAATTGCATTCGAAGCAATCTCTTTAACGATCCGCTCTACGGCTTTTTGCCTTGGTATGAATTGGACATTTACATGTTCTAAAACTTCTAGCAAATTAATAATCATAGGCTCTCTCGCCTGATAGGTATCATTAACCATCCAAGTTCTTTTCTTCTTCAGGTCTACCTTCCTACCTCCGCGATCCACCATGAAAATTCTTGTAATTTGCTCGGGATTCTCAATCTTAAAATTCCCCTCATACTTGACATTTGCTTCTTTAACTTGATCTTTTTTATAAAAGCCAAATGCAATAGCAGCAAGTACAAGCAACAATACTAAAAGCGATAAATTCTTTTTCACAATTAAGATGTATATTTTCTTTTACGCCAAAAATTAAAAACAAGGCCAAACAAAAGTAAGAACACTAAAGGCAAAATTATGTTGACCAGTTGCCATTTCGTCCTTTCTGCTTTTGCTCGATATTTATCCAACATCCTCAATTTAACCTCTTTTGACCTGGCGTTCAAAATGCCATTATTATCAATCAAATATTCAATGGCATTTATTATAAAATCTTTATTCCCTTTGTACACCCTGCGCTCCCATTTATTAAATCCTATTTCACTAACTTCTTGTGTATTGTTATTATAAAGACTCTTAGCAAAATCTCCATCAGAGACTACAATCATTCTAGTGTCTACACTTTTTTCTCTAAAAGGTGCCCCTATGTCTTGAAGCATTTCTTTCATACCTGATTCTAAGCGATTTTCATATAATGATGGAAATGTACCTTCTAATAGTAATGCTACTGGCTGAGGTCCTTTGTTGAATAAATCTACCTCTGGTTCATATCTGAGAATTTCAAAATTCAAACGCGTTGGAACTCTTTGAATCCTTGAGTATTGTGAACTACTTAACAAAACGGTTTTCTTGACATTCGTTTTTGTTTTTAAGGTATCAATGGTACTAGGAAACTTCAAGTTTATACGATCTAAATTTTTCACAATGGGATGCTGCGAAGTTGGTGCGATTAATGGATGATAATACCAAGGAAACATCTCTTGCTGATTAGCGTCTATAAACATCGGGATACGGGAACATTCTAAGTCTAAAACCATATTACTCTGAATTCTAGCACCATACTTAAATAACAATTCATCCAACTCCAATGGCAGATCCAATGGTATGTAATTTCCAGATAATGAGATACTGTCTAAACTTGTATTCAATCTATCTAGCATCCAAAGGACTTTACCACCGTTCATGACATATTGGTCAATTTTGAATTTGTCCTTCTCGCTAAAAGGCATTTTCGGTTTGGCGACGACCAACAAATCCAAGTCCTGTGTAATCCCTGTAACCGTATCCAAATCAATCCGTCCAGTATTGTAGAAAGGTCTCAGCGAAGTTTCTAAATCTGAGGTTTGTTGTGCATTTAATTCACCATGGCCATCTGTAAATATGATATCTTTCTTTATCCCTAAGAGTAATTTTTGAATGGCATTAGCAAACTTATACTCTAATAAGCTTACAGAGTTATTTAATATGATATCCTTGTTAGTCCCCGGAACATCTGGCTCAAGTAAATTGACGACAAAGCTGGTTTTGTGATAATTAAAAATGGCATATGGGTAGATCAATTTCTCCGTTACTTTATCACCATCAGGCACCCTTAAATTGGTTGGAGTTAATCCTTGTTCAGCGAGTTGCTCTATGGTCTTATTTTTCTCTTCATTATTACCTACAAGCGGATCTATAAAATCATATTCTATATAAGGACTTACAGACTGAAAATCTTGCAGCATTTCTTCTGTGCTCGTTTGCAATCTTTTAAACCCAGCAACAAAATCGCCATCCATAAGTATCCGAACATAAATGATGTCTTCTAAAGACTCCAGGCTAGATTTAGTGGCATCGGTAAGGGTATATCTTTTATCTTCAGTGAGATCCAGGGTGCCATAAAAAAAGGAGGCAATTACATTGATTAGGATTACGATTCCGAGAAGGATGAACCCTTGTAGGAGTTTTTGTTTTCTATTCATCATCTTACTCTAAATTCTGTAATCATCACTTTGCAGGCCCATAAAAATGTGAAGATGATGGTGATAAAATAAATAATGTCTCTCGAGTCTACCAAGCCCCTGCTTATAGATTCATAATGATAATCAATACCAATTTTCTGAATGATGTCATCTACCCTTCCATAGAATATTGGCAGCTTACTTAAATAAAAGAAAGCCCAATAGAAAAAGAAACAAAGAAAAGCTGCAAGTAAAAAAGCTACAATTTGATTCTTACTTAAGGAAGAAGCAAATAAACCAATTGCTACAAAACAAGCAGCAAGCAGTATCAAACCTATATAAGAACCAATGATCGCACCCGTGTCTAAATTACCCCTCGGTGAGCCTAATTCATAAACCGTGTAATAATAGAGTAAGGTGGGAATCAAAGCAAAAAGGACCAAGCTTAGATTGGCAAAAAACTTGGCCAATACGATTTGGTTTTCTGTTATGGGTTTTGTTCTTAATAAATCTAAAGTCCCAGCTTGGTATTCTTCTGAAAAACTGCGCATGGTCACTGCTGGTATCAAAAACATAAACACCAATGGAGCAATGATGAATAATTGATTGAGTGATGCAAAATTATATTCTAGAATACTAAAATCTGGGAAGACCCACATGATCAAACCCAATAAGACCAAGAATATAGCTACGACTATATAACCTACTAATGAGCTAAAAAAGCTGTTGATTTCTTTTAAATATACGCTGATCATTGAGTCAATTTTTGGAATACATCTTCTACCGTATTTTGCTCCATTTTCATTTCATAAATAACATGTCCTTGTGCTACAAGAAACTGGAATATTTCTTCACGCTTGGAAATATTTCCATTCCAACTTAATATATACTTTTGATGCTTCTTATCAATTACCTTAAGTCCGCTGACAGCAGTTTTTAGCGCATCTAATTTGATGGCAGCCTTTGTTTCAATCTGCATGCGGTATTTTTCAAGGGCGGTGCGAGTGATGTTTTCAATCTGATCATCTGCAACCAATTCCCCCTTATTAATAATAAGTACCCGATCACATAGCGCCTGTACTTCTTGTAAAATATGCGTTGAAAAAACAATCGTTTTACTTTGACTCAACTCTTTAATCAATGCTCTGATATCAATGAGTTGATTGGGATCCAGTCCACTCACTGGTTCATCTAAAATCAAAACCTGAGGATCATGGATGATGGCTTGGGCCAGTCCTACCCTTTGACGAAATCCTTTAGAGAGTTGATGGATTTTCTTATTTCTTTCAGGAATTAATCCTGTACGCTCGATGGCTAATTGAACTGCTTCTTTTTTATTTTCAATTTTATGGACATTCGCCACAAAAGACAAAAACTCTTCGATATACATATCTGTATAAAGCGGGTTTGCTTCAGCTAGATAACCTACCTGTTTTTTGATTTCAGCTTTTTGGTTTTGAAAATCTAGCCCTAGTATTTCTGCCTGACCTTCACTGGCCTCCAGAATACCCGTGAGCATCTTCATGGTAGTCGTTTTGCCCGCACCATTAGGCCCCAAAAAACCAACAATCTCTCCCTTCTTAATTTCAAAGGAAACATTGTTAACGGCTTTTTGCTTGCCAAAATATTTTGTTAATCCACTTACCTTAATTGACATGAGACGAATTTACTACATTGTTTAACGTTTTGATTCGACATATCATTATTCTTTTATCAAAGAACTGACCTTATCTACAAAATCATCTATTTCCCAAGCATTTTTTACATTAAAATCACCAATGGCTTCTCTTCTTAGCTGAAACAGATAAGCCCCGGATTGTAGTTTTTTACCAAAATCATATGCAATGGAACGAATATAGGTGCCTTTACTGCATTCTATGGTAAAATGAATATGGGGCAAGGCTACTTTCTCTATTACAAAATCGTATATCTCAATTTGTCTCGTTTTCATGGTAACTTCCTCTCCCTTTCTTGCCATCTTATAGGCGCGCTTACCGTTGACTTTTATGGCAGAATATATAGGTGGCACTTGCTCTATTAACCCAAGGAAGCTCTGCCTCGCTTCTTCTATCAATTCATGACTTATGTGTTCTATAGGGTATTCTGCATGAACTTCAGTCTCTGCATCATAGCTAGCCGTCTCTCCTCCTACTCTAATGATACCTGTATAAGTTTTGCGCATACCTTGATAGCGATCTATGGTCTTAGTAGCCTTTCCAGCACAGAGTATTAATAAGCCTGTCGCTAAGGGGTCAAGTGTTCCAGCATGACCCAATTTTATTCTTTTTTTCTCTGTGTATTTGCTGAGTAGATATCGCGTCTTATTCACTACATCAAAGGAAGTCCATGTGCTGGGCTTATCAAACAAAAAAACCGCACCTGCCAAAACTTCTTCAGGACTGGGAATTTTAGCCGTTGACATAGAAAATAATTATACTGAGCATTCCGATGAGAAAACAATAAAAAGAAAAATATTTTAACTGTGCGTTTTTGACAAAATGCAACATCCATTTGAAAGCAAATATGCCAGTTACCAATGCAGCAACAAACCCTAGAATCAAAGGCATAAGCTGAACATCTTCTGCTGCAAAAGAACCATCTAGGGCATCCTGAAACATTTTACCAAAGATCAATGGCAAAACCATTAAAAAAGAAAACTTTGCTGAGCGCTCTCGATCTATGCCTAGTAAAACAGCTAAGCTTATTGTGGCACCCGATCTAGAAATCCCAGGAATAATCGCAACAGCTTGAGCAATTCCTATAATTATAGCAGCAGTCCATGAAATATCCTTACCTGTATTTTTTGCTCTATCCGAGATAAATAAGAGCAATCCTGTCAAGATGAGCATGGCTCCAACCAGAATAATTTTTTTATCGAATAAAGCTTCAATTTGATCTTCTAAAAATAAACCTACAAATACCGCAGGAATCATAGAAACAATGATCTTGGCTGCAAATTGCAGCGCCCAAGAATCCATTTTAAATATTCCCTGAATTAATTCCTTGATCTCTTTTCTTAACATGATCAAAGTACTTACCGCAGTACCGCCATGTAAAGTGATTGACATCAGCAAACTATTTTCTGCACTGCTATACCAATTTAAAAAGTACTTTGCCAGCTCTAGATGTCCGCTACTACTGACAGGTAAAAACTCTGTCAAGCCCTGAATAATTCCAAGGATAATGGCTTGAATAAAATCTGACATTTAGTTTTGTTATTTTTTGAAAATGGCGTAAATCTCTAAACCTAGACCAGCCAAAATAACAGTAGTCGCCAAGAAGGTCCTGCGAAAACTATAAATAATTGAATCGTCCCAAGTATTAGGATCAGGCATTCCACCACCAGACATCAATAGCAAGCCAAGCAAGACTAAACCCAAACCAGCGAGCATGATATAATAATTATAAGGCTTAAATATAAGCTCGGATTTTGCCACTTTCAATGCGGAGCCCTTAGCAGATAGTTTTGACACTTTTGAAGTTGTTGGTTTCAACTTCTTCTTTGTCTTCGATGTGGTAACTACTACTTTCTTTTTAGACTTCTTTTCGTCTGCCATGAAATAACAACTATTTGAACACTAAAGATAGTATAAAAGCTTGAGTTTTCATTATATTAGTAACTCTCACAGACCAAGAATCCCAACAAACCCTCACATTTAAAACAACGCTATGCAAAAGACAATTCTTCTATTGTTGCCCCTGTTCCTTATTTGTACCTCTTTATATTCTCAAAATGAAAAAATTGTTGTCCAAGGTGCTATTGTTATTGATAACAATGATGACCCAAATCCTACGGCTGGAACCATTAGATGGACTGGCTTGGACTTCGAAGGTTATGATGGTACCCAATGGCTTTCGTTAACTTGCTGCAATCTTGCGGATACAACAGTTATCGTTACTGATCAAGATGGCAATGAATATCCAACTGTAAACATTGGATCACAATGTTGGATGGGTGAGAATCTTCGGGTTACCACATATAATGACGGCACACCCATTCCATTCGCAGCAGATCCAGCAGGCTGGCTCGCTAATAACAGTGGGGGGAATACCATTCCTACTTACAGTTGGATATTAGATGATCCAACTACAGCTGTCACATATGGAGCAGTTTACAATTGGTTTGCCATTGACACCCTCACTAATGGGGGTAAAAACATTTGTCCCGTAGGATGGCATGTTCCAACCGAAATGGATATAGAAATTCTATTACAAACAGTTGATCCAGCTGCTACCCCTTCTTCAAGTCTCATTGCGGGAGGTATTTTAAAATCAACTGGAGATCTAGTCACAGGTGATGGACTATGGGAAAGTCCCAATACCGGAGCCATCGACAGTTTGGGTTTTACAGCTGTACCTAGCATTAGAAGGAATACGGGTGGCACGTGGTTTTCAGGAACCCCTAAATACATATTAAATTTATGGACTTCTGACTCCCTAACTTCAACCGTTGGTTATGGCCTTACTTTCAGATATGATGACGCTGAAGCGAATGCTGGATTTTTTAGCGGGTCTTATGGACTTGCATGTAGATGCTTAAAGGACTAACTAAGCTAAAACAATCATAGTTGGTAGCTGATGATTTGTCTTAAGTATCAATTACTTAATACATTTCATCAGTGCCTGCTTTTAAAAATCTATTGATGATATAGGTCGAAGAGGCAATCATGGTGATAAGCGTCAAGCCAATTAAAAACACGAATACAAAAAACACCTTGCTATAAGAGATAATTGCAGAAATAATCTCAGACCTTGACTCTATGAAAAGAATTAAAATACTCAAGCCCGTTACAGCGACCATAGCCCCTACCAAGCCCATTAAAATCGCCTTCCAAATAAAAGGTTTTCTAATATAGGACCATTCAGCACCAACCAACTGCATACTCTTAACTTCAAACCTTTGCCCTAGATAAGACAATTGCAAGGTATTATGAATAAGGATTAAAGAGATCAAGGCAAAGATGATCCCCAAGATCAACACAAAATTATTAAGTCTGAATAAATTCTCTCTAAATGAAACAAAGATGTCATCCTGCATATAGACCCCATCAACCCCTGATAGCAATTCTGCATTTTCTTTAATGGATTGCAAAGCCTCTGGATTTTGAAATGCACGATCGACTTTGAATAGCATAATATTCCTAAAGGGATTATCCATTTCCTCTATTAATAAAGATCCTCCAAAATCTTTCTTCATCATTTCAAGCGCCTCTTCTTGAGAAATAAAAGATACACTACCCTCTTTAACACCAGATATATTTTCTATTGCATCCTCTATAAATCGAATCTCATCTTCTGTGACCGTTTCTTTTAATTCCGCTAAGATTTGGATTTGCTCTTTAAGATTCTGTTCTATGTTGCTAGCATGAATAGCAACCAATCCATAAACGCCAATTAGAAAAAGGACCAAAGAAATTCCCAATATGGTAAAATAAAAAACCGTATTAACACTTTTATTTTTAACTTTTTCTACGTTAGCACCCATAGTTTTTATACCTATGCATCGAATTTATATATTATTTTTAGGTATGCATAAATACTTGATCATTTGCCTGTGTATTTTTTCAATTAATTTACACGCTCAAAGTCATACAATTCTGGATAATAGCTCTTTTGAGGGTGAACCTCAAGATGCTACCACACCTATTGGATGGTATATTTGTACGAAGTCAACGACACCGGATATCCTTCCTGGACCTTGGGGTGTTTATCTTGATCCAATGGATGGTGATAGTTATGTAGGGATGATTACGAGATCAGATGGTAGTTTTGAAAGTATCGGACAAAGGCTTTCTGAACCCTTGGAAAAAGGCAGTTGCTACCAATTCAGTATTGATCTTGCACACTCAGACACCTACGTAGGATATTTCACACCAGTGAAAATTCGAATTTGGGGTGGCAAAAAGAAATGTGGACAAGATCAACTTTTGTTTGAATCTGAACTCATAGAGCATTTAGATTGGGAACGCTACCAAATTAAATTTGATGCAACAGTTAATATTAAACACATCAGTATTGAAGCCTATTGGCCTGAATCAGACGCGGTAATGGGTAACATCCTAATTGACAATATTTCGAAAATTATAAATTGCGATAGAACCTAATGAAAATTTTTATTCAAAGCCTATTTTGTTTTGCCTGCCTTATATTTTTGGGGTGTTCTTCAAGTAAAAAAGAAGCTCAAACGGAAATTCGCATCGGTGGTGAAGCAGTGAAGCAAGCTGACGGATCTACTTTTACACCCGCTACTATAGAAGAATATGAAAGTGTTCCAAAAGAATTGCCTGGTAGATCTCAGGTGGGCACCATATCGACAACCAACCCGAAAACGGGTTTAGAAGAAAATACCTTAAAGCCCAAAGATAAAATCCTAGCTGCGGTGCACGGATCTAAAGGAGCTGTATTTATTGACCGATTAGATATTGAGCCAAATACCGTTCATATTAGTTATGACAACTCAGTTGAGAAGGTTAAAAAGTCTGAAGGAGAATTCAGAGGATCGGTAGAAGATTATTGGACAGCAGGTTCTTATTGGAAAAAGCACTTAGTGATATTACCTGCTCAAATTTTCATTAGTGATCCAGCAAAAAATAAAGTCAAAATTGATTTTCCATTGGCTGGTAAAACCTATAAGTGTAATATTTCTAGATCTGCATTTGAAAAATTTACAGGGATGAGCTTTGGAAAAGATCCAGAAGGAGAAACCAACAAATTCTACAATAAATTCATTTTTGATTCAGCAAAAAGAGACCAACTCTTTAAGCAATTTGTAAAAAGCTAGATGAAGTTTATCACCTTTTGTTCCTTTTTACTTTTTGCAACTTGCGGAGCGAAATACATTCATCATAATATTACCTTAGATCCATCTGAGGAAGAGATCATCATTGCTTTCGGATCATGTAATCATCATGATGACCCTCAACTATTGTGGGACGATGTGATCAAACAAAAGCCTGATGTATGGATTTGGTTGGGAGATATTGTTTATGCTGATACTGAAAACATGGCCGTTACACGCAAGAAATATCAGATACAAAAAGCAAACCCAGCATATAAAAATCTCTATGAACAATGTAAGGTAATTGGTGTTTGGGATGACCATGATTTTGGAGTCAATGATGGTGGCAAAGACTATCCCATGAAAAAAGAAAGTCAAAAAGAATTATTGGACTTTTTAGATGTTGAGTCGGATGATCCAAGGAGAAGTAGAGAAGGAATGTACTCCGCTTATACCATTGAAAAAATGGATAAAAAGATCAAAGTACTACTTCTTGATGCAAGATATTTTAGAGATCATTGGAATAAAAAAGAAGCCAATATAGAAGGAACCATCTTAGGTGAAACACAATGGCAATGGCTTGAGTCAGAATTAAAAAATTCAGATGCAGATTTGCATGTGATTGGCTCAGGCATTCAGATACTTTCCGCTGATCACAAATATGAGAAGTGGGCCAATTTTCCCAATGAAAGAAAACGACTTATCGATCTTCTAAAAAAATATCAAGAGACTCCTGCAATCTTCATCTCAGGAGATCGACACACAGCAGAATTTTCTTTACTAAATGATGATGAATTAGACTACGATCTCTACGATATGACTTCTAGCGGACTCACACACACGTGGGTCAAAGCACCATTCGAACAAAATAATTTAAGGGTTGGAGAAAGAATACGTGAAAAAAACTTTGGTCTTATAAGACTCAATATCGAAAGTCGAAAACTGATTGGCAACTTAGAAATCAGAGGTGATGATAATGCCCTCCATGAACACATGAAAGTGGTTTATTAATCGAAGATTATTGCGGCGCTAAAAAATTTAATTTATGAGGCGCGTAGATATCTAAACAGATTTTGTATTCCTCATTTTCTTTACACCAGACCAAAACAAAATTTACAACAGAAGTGCTTTCCTTCCCTTTTCGAAGTGTGGTTAAATGAGATCTACCAATTTGATATATAGGATCTCTGCCTCTATAGACCGCTACTTCTTCTTCTCCCCAAAGTTCAATTTTTGTAGGCAAGGTCTTCCATCCCTTGGTGGCAAAAATGGAATCCAAACTATTGGTAATTTTCAAAGACTCCAATTTCCAAGAGACTGGATTTTCAATGCCTGTCCAATACTCCACCATAGCTTCCTCCCCAATACTTTTATTTCCTCCAGGGCTCAACATGATGCCATCTTTGGCGTAAAAACCTGCGACATCCTTCAGTCGTTTTTCTCCAAAGGCTTTTTCCATTCCTGTAATGTTTGATTCAATCACATCATAAGGTATGGCAATACTTTCTTTGACTTCAGTTTTGCACGAAAAACAAAAGATGATCAGACAGCACACAAGTGCCTTCATTGTATGGGAAAAGATTATGTATAACTTCAACTTGCTATTTTCTACTCAGCATTATTAACGAGGAGTTCGCCAAGCTTGTCCATGAGTTTTTCTAAAGCCTTTTCAGCTAGATCTTTTTCTTCTTTGGTTGCATTTTTGTTGGCAAGCTCTTCTTCTACCTTCTTCTTTTCAGCTTCAAGATCTTCGATCTTACGCTGTGTACCTGCATCATTATTACCCGCTTTAAGGCCATCAATTTTATCTGTTACAAAATCTAAGACCTTGTCATATTTGCCGTCTTTGATTTTTTCTTTTTCATTAACAACCATGTCTTTGATTGAGGATCCGACATTTTTAACACCATCTACGATCTTGGTAGCTTGTTCTTTTTCAGCAGCATCGCCTAAAAAATAATTATATCCAACCACTGCAACAATGGCGATCAAAGCTATTCTGATGAGTTTCTTTATCATTTTTTTCAATTTAATTTCAAATCTTATAACGCGTTCAAAGCGTTTAAGATTCCGTATATGTTGCACAATTTAGCTAATTTGCGCGCTAATTTTAAAGAAAGAGATTAAAGAGGCGTAACCATGGAGTATAGACCATCAAATTTCGAAAAAAAGTGGCAAAAATATTGGGCAGAACATGGGACTTATAAAGTTTCCAATGATTCTGATAAGCCAAAGTACTATGTCTTAGATATGTTTCCCTATCCAAGTGGTGCAGGGCTGCATGTAGGACATCCTCTTGGATATATTGCCTCAGATATATTAAGTAGATATAAAAGACTCAAAGGTTTCAATGTTTTGCATCCAATGGGTTTTGATGCTTTTGGTTTGCCTGCAGAACAATACGCCATCGACTCAGGCATCCATCCAGCTGTATCCACCGAAGAAAATATCAAGTACTACAAATCTCAAATGAACAACATTGGATTCTCCTATGATTGGTCAAGAGAGGTTTCAACATCAGATCCCAAATTTTATAAATGGACCCAGTGGATCTTCCTCGAACTCTTCAATCACTATTTTGATAAAACTACTTCCAAGCCAGATACTATAGAAAATCTCGTTTCAAAATTTGAGGCAGGAGGCTCAACTTCAGTGAAAGCTTTTCACAGTAATGAAACAGACTTTAGTGCCGCCGAATGGAACGCATATTCGGATGCTGAAAAAGATCGAATATTGATGAATTATCGCCTTGCCTACAGAAAGGTGAGTTATGTAAATTGGTGTGAAGCCTTAGGTACCGTTTTAGCTAATGATGAAGTAAAAGATGGTGTCTCAGAGCGAGGAGGTCATCCGGTAGAAAAGAAACCATTACTTCAATGGTCTTTAAGAATTACAGCTTATGCAGAACGATTATTAAATGATTTAGAACCTCTTGATTGGACGGATGCCATGAAGACGATGCAGGCCAATTGGATCGGAAGGTCGGAAGGTGCTCAAATGTTTTTCGACATTGTAGATTCCGATAAGAAAATAGAAATTTTCACTACTCGTCCTGACACCATTTTTGGAGCTAGTTATATGGTGCTCGCTCCTGAACATGATTTTGTAAAAGAATTAACTACATCTGACCAATTAGAAGAAGTTGAAAAATACATTTCTCAGGTAAGTGCAAAGTCGGATGTCGAGCGGATGGCTGAGAAAAAAGTTACAGGTGTATTCACTGGAGCTTATGCCTTGAATCCATTTAACAATGAAAAGATTCCTATTTGGATTGGAGACTACGTATTGAAGGATTATGGTACAGGTGCCATCATGGCGGTACCAAGTGATGATGAAAGAGATCAAGCTTTCGCTACCCAATTTGATTTACCCATCGTAGATGTGGTTGACAAGTCAGATTACCCAAATGCGACCTTGAATGATAAGGTGGGTAAAATGATCAATTCAGAATTCCTAAACGGGATGGAAGTAAAAGATGCAATCGAAGAAATGTTGAAGCGCATCGAAGCTCAGAAATTAGGTAAGCGACAAATTAACTATAGGCTGAGAGATGCTATTTTTAGCAGACAACGTTATTGGGGAGAGCCCTTCCCTATTAGTTATACGCCAGAGGGAATTACAATACCCAATACTTTTGAATCATTACCACATACGCTACCACATTTGGATAATATTAAACCCAGTGCAGATGGTAAATCGCCATTGGCCGGTTTGACTGAATGGGTGCAAAATCCAGATGGAACCACTAAAGAGACAGATACCATGCCTGGCTATGCAGGATCAAGTTGGTACTTCTTGCGCTACATGGACGCGAATAATGAAGAACGCTTTGCCGGTGAATCTGCATTAAATTACTGGAAGGATGTAGATGTATATATTGGAGGCACAGAGCATGCCGTAGGTCATTTAATGTATTCCAGATTTTGGCATAAGTTTTTATATGACAAGGGATTGGTTCCTACGGTTGAACCATTTAAAAAATTGATCAACCAAGGAATGATTCAAGGGGTGATTGAATTCTTGTATTTATTGAAAGAAAAGACAGACGGCCAAAATCATTTTATGTGTTCAAAGTTGGCTGAAAGTCAAAATTTAGAAGTGGCTCGATTACCAATTCATATAGATTTTGTTTCTCAATATGGAACTCCAGGTTCACATGTTAATTTGGATGGTATTAAAAAATTCATCGACTGGAGACCTGAGTATAAAGATGCCATTTTTGAATGTTCAAAAGGAACTTACCACAAGGGCGTTTTCACAGCTAAGGGAGAAAGTACCGATAGTTTGCTCTTAACGCATTCAGAAGTAGGAAAAATGTCTAAGAGATATTTTAATGTGGTTAACCCTGATGACATTGTGAATCGTTATGGGGCTGATTGTTTTAGAATGTATGAAATGTTTTTAGGACCCATTGATCAAGCAAAGCCATGGGATACGAAAGGTATCGAGGGCTTATCAAAATTTCTCAGAAAATATTGGAGCCTCTTTTTCACAGAGCAAGGAGCTATTGAATTGACAGATGAAGCTCCTTCAGCTGAGGCCTTAAAGTCGCTGCACAAAACCATTAAAAAAGTAAGTCAAGATATTGAAAAATATTCCTTCAATACCGCAGTGAGCAGTTTTATGGTTTGTGTTAATGAGTTGAAAAAAATGCAATGCAATAACAAATCCATCCTTCAAGATTTGACTCTTTTACTTGCGCCCTTTGCTCCACACATCACGGAAGAAATTTGGTCGGTGCTAGGCAATGAGGCTTCGATTCACAAAAGCAATTATCCTAGTTTCGACGAGCAATACCTCAAAGAAGATTCTATAGATTATCCGATTTCCATCAATGGTAAAAAACGAGCGAATCATTCATTCCCTGCTGATGCTGACAAGGAAAGCATTGAAAAGGCGGTGGTGGAGTTAGAAGAGGTACAGAAGTGGATTGAGGGGAAGGAGATTCGTAAGATTATTGTAGTGCCTGGGCGGATGGTGAATATTGTGGTGTAGTTTTTGGCTGTTTGGTTGATTAGCTTTTTAGCTTTTTAGCTTTTAGCTTTTAGCTTTTTAGCTTTTAGCTTTTAGCTGTTTGGTAAACTTTGTTTAAGTGCGCAGTCGCGCTTCTCTCACTTGTCGACCTGTCGGTCGCCACTGTTACACAGTTCGTTCGTTCATTATTTGGCTGTTTGTTAAAATTAGATTGAGGTGCTTTCGCGCTAAGATGGAGCTTACTCTTGAGCAAATGTCATCCTGAGCTTGCTGAAGAAAAATCCAACAGCATTTATTACCTTTTTAAGATTGATGTTATGAAAGATTGAAAGCCATTGGCTAGGCAAAATCTAAGCTAAGCAAGTCTTATGATTTTTATAGCTAAGATTCCTTTTCCTAATCTTAAAACATGTAGACATGAATATTAAATTTTCAATTTTATTCCTTTTTCTTTTGAGCAGCTTTGCATTAAAAAGTCAATGTGACATTCAAGGGCTATTGGTTCTGGATGAAGGCACATCAGCCTCTTATCAAATTCCTCCAAGTCCAAATGCGCAATATTTTTGGTCAATAATGGGCAATGCGCAATTAAATTCAGGCAATACAGGTCCTTTTGTTCAATTAGAAGCTTTAGATCCTGGAACAGCTACTTTATGTGTAACTAAATTTAGCCCTGGCAAAGAACCATGTTGTAACTGCGTAGTGATTCAAATTAATGAAGTGATAGATTGTATTCCAGCCAATTCGATTTCAATGAGGCAAATAATCGTACCCGGAAATGGATGTCCGGGAGATGATATCGATTTTGAAGCATCTGTTTTACCCGACAATGCCTCCCCTGGAACTTACACATGGGAAGCTGGAACAGGATTTATTCCTGATAGTAATAACATCTTCTTTACTGCCACTGGACAAGAGGTAACCGTGCCTACCCCAGCCAACAATTTTCAAGTTTGGGTGAGAGTTACTTTTACCTCTTGCGATGGTTCAACAGTTTCTACCTTTTCACTTGTTGAATGGGAATATCCCTGTAAAAATCCTCCCTTAAATTTGAATGTAAATTCGTATAGGACGAATGATAAAGAAGCAGTACTGCATATTTCTTCTGAGGTAGAATATAAAGCAGTATTAGAGATTTATACGATTACAGGACAATTGATACGCACTGAGAATATCAATATTATAAATGGTAAGCAAGAAATACCCATTCATTTAAACCAAGGAATGACAATAGGGATTTACAGAATCATTACGAGCGAAGAAACGCTTTATTCTGGTAAGTTTTAATGAAAGAAAGAGGCTACTTTTAAAAGGTAGCCTCTTTTTTTATAGGATTTATAGGCGCTCACCTAAGACTTGTTCTGAATGATTTATCCAACTACATTAAGTAATTCCTTAAGCGTGCAGACAAAGTCAAGATATAAA
>CALGNN010000048.1 GCA_937961455.1 uncultured Saprospiraceae bacterium | reverse complement strand
AAAATAACAAATTACACTGGAATTCAATTTATAAATAGTTTATCTTTGCAAAGTTAATGATGAAGATAACAGCACTATTTCTGGCGATATTCGTTTCATTCCTTACACTCAAACCGAGTTTGGATGTGATCGTATCTCATTTTGCAAGTACAGAACAGTCTTGTAAAAATACAGAGTGTCTTCCTTTCGCTAATGCTAACAATTCTGAAGATTCAAGTCAAGATAATGGTTGTTCAGGTAAAACCTGTAATCCATTTCACCTATGTACTTCGGGAATCGTATTAGTAAATGAAGTCTTTAACTTTGAAGATGTCAAACAATATTTTCATACAAATAAAGAAGGCTTCAATTATCAGCATTTAATTAGTTCATCCTACACCTCTGATTTTTGGCACCCGCCTAAAATGTCTTAATAAGGTTTAGTACTTCGGTCTACAATTTGACCATCATCTTATTTAACATTTATTAAAATCAGAAAAAATGAAATTTTTACAATCATTATTAATTATAAGCGGACTATTCTTCGCAACATCTAACATGGCACAAGCGCAAGCGATTGTAGGTTCTACTACCACAGAGACCAATATCGTAAGTACCTCCATAAAAGTTAACGGCGTAGGCTGTTCAAGTGACATCAAATCTATCTCTAAAAACATTGAAGCGATAGAAGGGGTAAGCACCTGTGAATTAGGAAAAAAAGGTGCCACCTCAGTTTTTGAAGTAAGTTTTGATCCTGCTATAGCATCATTGGAAGATATTCATGCAGCCATCGAAGGAACACCTGGATGCAAAAATCCAAATGATCGTCCTTACAAAGTTAAAAGCAAATCAAGGGAGTAGCTCATTCAATTAAATTGAGTAGCACAAAAGTTTTTTACAATGGAAAAATATTTATTCATTGTTGCTTTGCTGTTCCCTTTTGTCTTGATAGGACAAAGTATTTCTGGGACGGTAAGCAATGAGCAAGGAGAAGCCTTGATTGGTGCCAATGTATATTGGTTAAGTACAAACAAAGGAGTATCCACCGGGCTTGAAGGGGAATTCAACATTTCTACTGAGGGCATTACTAGTAATTATTTAATAGCGAGTTATATCGGATACCAAAGCGATACACTTGATATTAGCAATCAGGATATGATTAGCTTCAACTTAGTGTCTATTAACACACTCAATGAAGTGCTCGTCAAAGGACAAAGAGATGGCGTAAGTATTTCGGATCTCAATCCTATAAAAACAGAACAACTCAATCAAGTAGAGCTCGGAAAGGCCGCTTGCTGTGATTTGGCTGGCTGCTTTGGAACACAAACCACCGTTAAAGCACATACAACAAATGTTATTACGAATTCTAAAGAACTCAGAATATTAGGATTATCTGGTGTCTATAATCAGGTTTTGTTGGATGGTTTACCTATGATCCAGGGACTATCTTATACTTATGGTATAAGCGCGACTCCCGGCACTTTGGTAGATAACATTTTTATATCTAAAGGGGCAAATAGTGTCCTGCAAGGTTATGAAAGCATCAGTGGTCAAATTAATGTATTGACGAAAGATCCTGATAATACAGAGAAGTTGTTGCTGAATGTCTATCTGAATAGTTTTATGGAAAAGCAAGTAAATGTAAATTATGCTTTTACTAAAAATAAATGGAGTAACCTCACAGCTGTTCATAGCGTTCAAGAAGCTAACAAGATTGATGGTGATGGGGATAATTTTTTGGACCTTCCACTACTTACGCGATACATGGTATACAATAAATGGAAGTATGGAAACGAAAATGAATGGGGTTGGAATAGCAGAATTGGCGGACGTTTATTATCTGAGCAACGCATAGGTGGACAAAGCCATTTTGATATCACCGAAGATAAAGGGAGCTCAAGTGTATATGGACAAACAGTTGATATTATGCAACCGGAGCTTTGGACTAAAACAGCCTATCGATTTGATGATGTTCAAAGCATCACACTTTTCGCTTCTGGATTGTACCAAGATCAAAATTCTTTCTTTGGAACGGTTGGATACGATGCTAAGCAAACGAGTGTTTATGCTAATATCCAACATGAGCTAGATAGAGATAAAATTAATGTTAAGTCTGGATTAAGCTATAGGCATTTAAATCTTCAAGAAGCGATTTCATTTAGCTCAAATATTTTGGAGAGAAGTTATGATGGAAACTATCAAAGACTAGAAAATGTGCCTGGTGCTTTTATAGAAAGTACGAGTAGTTTACTTGAAGATAAGCTCGTATTCATTATTGGTATCAGAGCGGATCATCATAATCAGTTTGGCTTAAAGACAACACCAAGAGCCTTAGTTAAGTATGATTTGGGACCCAGTACGATAGCTCGAGCAAATATTGGGACAGGTTGGAAGACTTCAAATTTATTTAGTGAGAATATCGGTTTATTGGTAAGCTCAAGAGACATAATTTTTGAAGAAGTTTTAGAACCTGAAGAGGCGATAAACTATGGCGCCAATCTTACTCAAAAATTTAACAATGCTACTGAAAATTTATCTGGCTTTTTCAGCGTAGATTTCTATCGTACGGTTTTTCAAAATCAAATATTTCCTGATTATGATACGGACCCTAGAAAAGCAATAATTTCTAATTTTAGAGGTACGAGTATCAGTAACGGATTTCAAGCAGAATTATATCTTAGAATACTCAAACGCTTTGAGGTGAAAACAGGATATAATTACCTAGATGTTTATCGAATGATCGGAGAAGTAAAAGAGGATCTACCTTTTAATTCGAAGCATAGGATTTTGACCTCCGTGAGTTTTAAGCCTAATTCAGAGAAGTATCATTTTGACGCAAATCTGCATTGGCATGGTCCGCAACGATTACCCAATACAAGTACGAATCCATTGATTTATCAAAGACCAGATTATTCAGATTCATACACATTGCTTAATGCGCAATTCACTTATAATTTTAGGAAATTTGAAATTTATGTGGGTTGTGAAAATGTATTTAACTTTAGACAAAACAAAGCCATCATAAGTTGGGAAGATCCCTTTAGTCCTTATTTCGATACTTCCTCAGTTTGGGGTCCAACAAGAGGAAGAGAAACTTACATAGGCGTAAGATATAAGATTGCTTCGGATCAAAATTTGTAATTGAAATAAACCTTCAATTCAATAAATTAAATTACACCTATCTTACTTTCTGGATAGCCATTCAATTTATTCTGGTATTTGCAAATGGGGATTCATATGCAACATTAAATTAGCATTTTTAGGTTTGTGTTATTGGGGATTAAGAGGATTTCAACTCAATAAATGGATGAATGTCTATCGCATATCTTGCACATTTATAGTAATACTCCAAACACTTTTCTTAAGCCACAAGGTTTAATATTTTAGTACAGGATTTGAAGATCTTTCATTAATAAATTTCCTTTTTCTAATTGTACAGTTCGTTTTTATGCTTAATTTAATTCTAACTTATTTCAGAAAATGAAAAACGTAACAATAAAGAGCCATGAAGCTGTCAAGGATAAATTTGAAAAGTATCCTCGAAAGGTGAAAGCCAAAATGAAATATTTGAGAAAATTGGTTTTGGAGACTGCCACAGAATTGGAAGATGTGAAAGCAATTGAAGAGACACTTAAGTGGGGTGAACCAAGTTATATTGCTAAGAAGGGTAGTACCTTAAGAATGGATTGGAAAGAAAAAAATCCAGATCAATATGCTATGTATTTTAAATGTACAAGCAAGTTGGTTCCCACCATTAAGGAATTGTACGGAGATCTTTTTAATTATGAGAAAAACCGAGCCATTGTTTTTGAATTGGATGATAAGATTCCAATAAAGGAATTAAAAAATTGTATTGCTATGGCACTCCAATATCATAGTTTGAAAAACTTGCCAAAGCTTGGAAACTAACAAGCGCATCCAAGTCGATTTGTAGTTTGCTTATTTGATTTAACCTCAGAGTTTAATAAATTTTTTCACCACCATGCCTTCTTCAGTATGTATTTGAAGAAAGTAAATACCAGGTACTAAATTGTCGACTGATAGTTCAAGTTCCGATGCTTGCACTGAGAATAATTCTTGCGCTTTATTGCCTTCAGCATTTATCAAATAAATGCTTTTGATTTGACTTTGAGATTGAACAGTCAGTGTATGAGTAACCAAGTTTGGCCTAATGAGTACTGAACTCGATTCAAGCTCATTTGTAGACACTAAACTGCATTCAAAACTAACAGGAACACTTTGATTGATTAAAGCTCTCACTTCTTCATATTGCTCTTCATCACAACAAACATAATCGATCCATACATCAAACCAAATATCCAACTCACTTTCAATACTACCGTTTTTAATCCACAGTTCTTTGACATCATAACTTAATAAAGTGTCTAATTTTCCATTATAACTGAGGTCTAAGATGTGATCGTCAAGTCCACATCTCTGTACATTTAAGGTGATGAGTTCTGGATTATCATTAAAGTTGACTGAGGTCAAATTAAGATTGTCGTAGAGATTGGCATAGTACAAATTTGGATGAGGACTTCCATCGAAGCTCGTTAATAGATTAGAGCTGAAATCTACATACTCAAGCTTACTAGCATTTGTCAAGTCAATCGTTTCTAAAGAACTTAATGTGTAGGTGAGTTCTTCCAATTCTTTAAGTGGAGTAAAGTCAATTGGCTCTTCTAATTCCAATTGTCTCAAGACAATTTTTTTAAGATTGGTGGCATCAGAAAAATCTATACTGTGCATATTTCCACCAGAGGTTATTCTAAAATATTCTAACTGATGTAATCCTTTCAAAATTAAAGTGTCAATCGAAAGATCTCTATATAAGTCTATTTCAAGAAGTTTGGGGTTGTTTGAAAAGTCAAGTTCATCTTCTCTGTTAAAGTGATTGATGAAATATTTGAGATTGCTATTATTTGAAAGATCAATTGGATTACTAAAGTTATTGCCACCTAAATCCAAATATTCCAAATCTTGAAGCTCCAGTAAAGAAAGATTACTCATGTTGTTAGAGTAACAATTGAGGTGCTTCAATTTTGAAAGTGTGTCAACATCTAAACTGTATATTCTATTATTAGCACAGTTTAGATAGACTAAATTCGTGAAATATTCAATGCCTCTTATATCTGTGATTTGATACTGCCACGAGGGTGTACCATTTTCATAACTTACATCCAAAGAATCAATATTCTCGGCCTCCGTATATTGTATTCTTGAATCTCCATTTTGATCTACTCCAGCTTCAATTAATTGTAATCGAAATTGATCACTTAAGTTACGAATGGTATCTCCACAATCATGTAATTCTAAGGTGAGATGTACGGTACTATCGCAGCCGTTGGATGCTTCAAATTGAGCAAAGTAGGTTCCTGGGGTGGTCAATTCATTCCCATTGAATAGATAAGTTTCTTCTATACAAATGGTGTCTGTAATATTCATAGAAATAGCACTATTAATGAATTCATAAGGAACCGAACTCAGACAATTATTTGCAGTGCTAACGTTTAATACATATTCGCCTTCAATAAAAGGTGGGCTGGCTAAATAAATGAGATCAGTTTCTCCAACAAGAGCCACTCCATCACGATACCATTGATAAGCTAATCCATTTTGATAATCTGTAGCTAAAGAAAAAATAGGAGCAGCAGTGCATATTTGATTTACTACATAGAAGGAGCCTGGTAGATCTCCATCACAAATGCATTCTGTATCATCATTTAGATCTACTAATCCGTCTCCATCATCATCAATTCCATTATTACATATTTCTTGAGAAAATATCAATGTTGGTAAAAGGAATAGAAAGGCAAGGTGGAAAATACTTTTGCAGCGCATAGCATAATTTTAGGTTTCGAAACTAAGATACCCATATAAGATTAAAATAGTCTTCGTGTGACAGTATTTTTAAGGGATTTGTATATCATGATTTACACATGGAAATATTTTTAGCTTCCATGAAAAGATTTATATTGAAACGCTTGTTCAAATAAGCCTATGGTAAAACTTACTTGCTTCCTATTTTGTCCACTTTTATTTCTTGCTTGTAAACCATCTAATGATTTACTTGAAAAGAAAAATAAATTTCATTTTCAGTCTTTGTTTTCTTCGGAAGCAAGGACTGATATTTCTTGTTACAGAATACCTGCATTAATAGCTACTGCTAATGGACAATTAGTGGCAGCGATTGATGAAAGGGTGCCTTCATGTAATGACCTTAGGAGCAACCCAGACATTAATATTGTACTTAGAACGAGTGATGACTATGGGGCAACTTGGTCAGACATACAAAGAGTAATCGATTATCCAATAGGCCAGTCTGCTTCGGATCCTTCATTTATTTATGACAGTATAGAAGGCATACTTTTTATGTTTTATAATTTCATGGATCTAGAAAATGCCCCAAATGAATATTTCTTAAAGGTAGTGCGGTCTAAAGATCATGGCAATACATGGTCCAAGCCTGAAGACATTACTGATCAAATAACAAAAGCCGATTGGAAAAAAGATTTTAAGTTTATTACTTCTGGAAAAGGGATGCAAACAAAAAAAGGTAAACTCGTCCATACCTTAGTTAATCTTGATAAAGGCTTGCACCTTTTTGCAAGTGATGATCAAGGTCAAAGTTGGTATTTGATGGATCTGCCTATTCAACCTGGTGACGAATCTAAAATTATAGAATTGTCAAATGGAAATTGGATGATCAATAGTCGGGTTAATAAAAGTGGTTTGAGATATGTACACCTTTCAAATGATCAAGGCGAAAGTTGGAATAGCTATGCAGATTCCACATTGATAGATCCATCATGCAATGCGAGTATAATCAATTACCAACAAGGGTTATTATTTAGCAATGCAAATAGCTCGGATAGTAGAACCAATCTGGGAATTCGAATAAGTAAAGATGAAGGGCAAACTTGGTCATCGGCTCAAACGATTTATGAAAATGGATCTGCTTATTCTTCCATGTGCGTGTTAGATAAAAATGCCGTAGGTGTTTTTTTTGAAAAGGATGATTATAAGGATAATGTTTTTGTGCGTATAGAAGGAGAATTTATTAATTGAATCAATAAATTAAGTTAATAGTTGAATTTATCAATTAATTAAATTGAATCAATTTTTGGCATCTATTATCTAAAGATATATTTGTTAAAAATACATTAGATTTATAAGCGCGTATAGGAATAAATCAAAACCATTAAATGCTATTAATTGCAGGTATAAGTATTGCACTATTTGTTTCAGCATTGTTGTTGGTGAAAAAAAATAAATCGAAATCGGATTTATTTTTACTTTTTTGGTTATTACTAAATGTGGTCCATCTTGGATTTTATTATTTACAATATGTTGACCAATTATTTGAATACCCTTCGCTTTTAGGAATCCAATTGCCTTTTCCCCTTCTACAGGGAGTGTTCTTATATTTTTATGTTTCTAGTGTTACGAATCAAGCTCCTAAAAAACAATGGTATTATTTGCTGCATTTAATCCCAGCAATATTATCCTACCTATATTTGATTTCTTTTTTCATGCTTCCTTCTGCTGAAAAGATTAAAATATTCGAACAAGGTGGCCATGAAGACTATGCTTTATTTATGAGTCTCTTGGTTTTGGCGGTATTTTTATCTGGAATTATTTATGTCATCTGGTGTAGCATATTATTAATAAGGCATAAAAGAAATATTCGATCTCAATTTTCTTCGATAGAAGAAATCAACTTATCATGGTTGTTGTTTTTAGTTTGCGGTATTGGGATAATCTGGACCTTAGTTATCATAAGTCAAAATGATGCAGTTATTTATCAAGCCATAGCTGTTTTTGTAATCTTGATTGGTTTTTTTGGTGTCCAGCAAAAGAATATATTTAATCAAGTTGCACAACAAATGGAATTATCCAAGACTGAAAACATAGCCATTCCTATTGTTGAAAAATCCCACAAAGAAAAGTATCAAAGTTCGGGCTTATCAGAACAAGATGCGGCCCAACATTACAAAAACCTAAATGAACTCATGAATGATGAGATGCTCTATAAAAATGCCAATTTATCATTGGCAGTTTTAGCTGAATCTCTCGATGTGCATCCGAATTATCTTTCACAAATTATAAACGACAAAGGAGGACAATCTTTTTATGATTATGTAAACACCTATAGGGTAAATGAATTCAAAAAACTCATTGCTGATGCCCAACATGAGAAATTTACTTTGATTGCCTTAGCCTATGAATGCGGATTTAACTCAAAATCTACCTTTAATAGGTATTTCAAGAAGATAACTGGCTTGACACCTTCACAGTATGTTAATAAGTAGCTGATTATAAGCTTCTTAAGTGCATTTTTTCTATCCATAATTCTTATTGAATTTGCCGATTCAGAGGGTCAATTTGTAATATGATACCTCATTTTAAGTGACACCAAGTATCATATTGAAGATTGACACGCTTCGTGCCTCATTTCGCTATAAGTTTGAAATATCATTCATCATTAAAATTTAAAAAATGAAAAATTTGATATTTAGTCTCACTTGCTTTTGCCTATTACTAAGTACTTCTTGCGAAAAAGCCATAAGCTTAGAAGTAGAAGGTGCACTCGTTCCTTTAACAGTAATAGAAGATCCGTCATTGCCGTCAATCATTGTAAATGATGTTAAACTACATGCAGAATCTTTCGGAAATCCAAACGACCCGATGGTCCTTGTGATTCATGGAGGTCCTGGTGCTGATTATAGGAGCCAGCTGAATTTTAAAAATTTGGTTGACGATAACTACTACGTAGTTTTTTATGATCAAAGAGGATCGGGTTTATCCCAAAGATTAGATGCGAGTGCTTACCAATTTGTACAACAATATGTAGACGAATTGGATGGTGTAATCAATCACTTCAGGTCAGATTTTGATCAAAAAATAATTTTAGCAGGACATTCTTGGGGAGCCATGCTTGCTACCGCTTATGTAAATCAGTATCCAGATCAAATTGATGGTTTAATTTTAGCAGAACCAGGTGGTTTTACTTGGGATCAGACTTATGATTATATCTCAAGATCAAGATCTATTTCATTATTTGGAGAAAATACAAATGATGTCCTTAACCAAGATCAGATGATTACCTCCAGTATGCACAATGTGTTAGATTATAAAATGATCTTGTCTTTGGCGGGAGATGTACAAACTGGAGATCCAATTGCTCCATCTTTTTGGAGGTACGGATATGTATGTAACGCAGCATCTATAGAGCTAGCCATCAATAATCCTGAACAAATGGACTTCACTAGCCAATTAGATAATTTTCAAAGAAAAGTACTTTTTGCCTATAGTGAATTAAATACAGCCTATGGTCCTGAACATGCTGCTATCGTTTCTAGTGAGTTTTCTAATGTTGACCTGGTTGAAGTAAAATCGTGTGGACACGAAATTCCGGAATTCGGTTGGGATAATTATTATGAATTTATTTCTAATTACTTAGAAGAAATTCTTTAGGTCCAAATTTAAATTATCAATTCAAAATTAATTCAAATCATAAAAAATATTAAAATGAAAAATATATTATTTATTTCAATCGTATTTATTTTTTCAACACAATCAATTTTAAGCCAAAGTATAAATTGGCAATCTTTAAAAGAAAATCAAAGTTCGATGGTCTATGCTAACATGGGTTATCAATTTGGAATGAAGACCCAATTAGGCTACGGATTAAAACTACAAACTGATAAAGCTATCATTTTAACATCTGATTTTTCAATACCTATGGGAGCTAAAATAATTGATGATTTTCAATTTCGTATTGGTGGGCAAGCTGAGCTCTTGCGCGTTTCTAATTTTAGTTTTTCAACAGCATTGTATGCTATTACAAGACGTCATAAAACGAATTGGACCCAGCAATTCGGAATGGCTACTGAATTAACTTTTGTAGGAGCCTATTGTACGGATAAGTGGCATCTTGGATTGGAATTTGGTCTAGATAAAAATGTTGCTACCAAAATTAATCATGGTGAATTTTTGCAAAATAATTATCCAGAAATAAAAGATGCTTGGTATCTTAATTCTGGTGGAAATATTATGTTGGGTCTTCAAGCAAGTAGGACTCTTGGAACAAGATCTTCTTTGAATCTTAAATTAGGTCTTACTAATGCTTTAGCAAATCATGTAGATGCATTAATTCCGTTTTATTTTCAATTGGGTTTTATTTATCAATAAATTACAGCATGTCTTCAGCAATAATTATTCGTTCATATAACAATCGTGATAGGAGTTCTTTAATTGCAATTTTAAAGAGGAACATACCAAAATATTTTCACGAGGATGAAGTAAAAGACTTTGAAAAATATATAGATGAATGGAGTGATATTTATTATACGGTGCTTTTTAATGAACAGATTGCAGGTGGAGTATCATGGGTTCCTGAAAAGAAACAAAAATCAGCCGTAATAGCTTGGATATTTTTTGACCCAGCATTTCACGGAAAAGGGCTAGGAACTGAAAGTGTCAATTATTGCTTATCCGCTATGCGGAAAGAAAAAGATATAGAGAAATTTAGGGTTAGAACCTCCCAACTCATTTACCCATTTTTTGAAAAATTTGGATTCAAAACAATCTATACAGAAGAAGATTACTGGGCAAAAGGTTTTGATCTTTATGATATGGAAATGGATGCAAATGATTAGGAAAATAGTCAGATGATTGATAACAAATGATTGAATATTTTGTTTCATTTGAAACAAACATAAGCTTATGAAACCAAAGAAAATCTTAGTTATTTGCGGACATCCAGATAAAGAAAGTTTTAATTACGCACTGGCAGATGCTTATGTAAAGGGTGCCGAACAATCAGATGCAACAGTTAGATATTTAAAAATAGCAGACTTAGATTTCAATCCAAATTTGGCATTCGGATACCGTAAAAGAACAGAGTTGGAACCTGATTTAATTAAGGCACAAGAAGATTTGAAATGGGCTGATCATTTAGTTTGGATTTATCCGGTTTGGTGGGGCTCCTTACCAGCTATTATGAAAGGTTTTATCGATAGAGTAATGCTGCCTGGATTTGCTTTTAAAAAGAGGGAAGGTTCAGTATGGTGGGATAAATATTTTAATGGTAAAACAGCTAGATTAATCTCTACCTTAGATCAACCTCCATTATATTACAGATTCATTAATCGAGCACCAAGCCATCATGCGATGAAACGTTTAACGATGAATTTTATAGGAGTGAAAAAAGTGCGATTAACTACCATAGGTCCTTTAAGACTTTCTACCGACGCTTTTCGGAGTAAGTGGATAGCTAAAATTGAAAACTTAGGGAAGCAGAATAAATAAAAAGTATTGGGTAAAGAATTTAAATTGGATTGGAATTTTCAAACATATGATCAGTTAAGCTCCTCACTTATTTGTCAATATGAAGAAACCGTCAAGCAAGCTTTTCCTCCAATAATTCAGCAATCACAAGTTATTCAAGACTATTGGCCCTTCATCGAAAAATATTTTCCCAAATATCAGATTTTTGCCATTGATAGGAATGAAAATTTGATCGGCTTGGCAAATACTATTCCTTTTCATTGGGGGCAACTAGCTGCGGAACTGCCCAACGAAGGATGGGATTGGATGATTCAAAAAGGTGTAAAAGATTTTGAAAATAATCGATTGCCGAATTATTTGGGAGGACTTCAAATTATTGTAAATAAAAAATATTTAAACAGAGGATACAGCAAATATCTTATTGCAGCTGCAAAAGAATTAATGAATAAAAATGACTTAGATCATTTTGCTATTCCGATTCGGCCTACATTAAAACATGAATATCCTGAAATGCACATGTCAGAATATATGCGATTCAAAAAGACAGATAAAATATACGATCCTTGGATTAGGACTCACATCAATCAAGGAGCAAAGTATATTTCAATCTGTGAAAACTCGATGAATATAAAGGGAGATGTAAAATTTTGGGAAAGCTTATCTGAAAAAAAAATTAATAGCTCTGGAGCATATTTTATAAAAGGAGCATTAAGTCCTGTGCATATTTCAATTGAAAAGGATCAAGGAGAATATCGGGAGGCAAATATTTGGATTTGCTATGAAAAATAAATTTAATTGTATAGATCCAATATAGATTAAGCACATTATTGATATCTTCTATACTGATATATTTTCGCGTTTTGAAACTGTAGCCAATGAATTATTTGTCAAAAGGAATATTAAAGAGTTTATTAATTATTGGTGCACTTTTTTTCTTCCAAGATTGTACCCTTAATCACGAAGTCACTCATATTTATTTAGTAAGACATGCAGACAGAGATGGTAAGCCAGATGTCTTAAATGAAGCTGGTGAGAAGCGTGCCCAAGAATTAAAAGAATTGTTAAAAGATGAAAAACTTGATGTTATTTTCTCTTCTAATTATAACAGGACAAAATCAACAGCTCAACCCTTAGTTGAAGAATTAGGTCTTTCTTTAATAATATACGATGCGGGAGATCTTGAAGCTTTGGTAACGGATGTGAAAACAAATTATAAAGGGAAAAGGATTCTAATCGTAGGTCATTCGAATACCGTACCCGCTACCATCAATGCTTTTGGTGTCAAGCCCGCTTTAGAAGATATAGATCATGATACTTACAATGACTTATTTCAAGTCTTATTTACAAATCAAGATGATGTAGCGCTCATCCAGACTACTTATGGTGATTAAGATAGATGTGATTAACTCAACAAATTTCCTTCTTCATCCCAGCTTGCTAGGTCTTCTCGCTTCTCTTGATCAACACACTTAGCTAACCATTCTGGATCATAAGACATGTTATGTTTTTTCAACACATCCTCTGGCACACCATCCCAGATATTAGCTCGATTACCCACATAGCCTAAATCATCCAATCCCATTCTGGTAGTATAATAACCTGTCATGGTTAGATCACGCATTCTATTGAAAAAACTAACCCCTGAGGACATCTCTGGTGCTGCTTTATCTGGATAAGCAATGTCATCAATGATTTCCATTTTTTGTTCCTCTGTAGCATCCACAAAGGAGCTATTAAATCTGGTGCTGGCTTCATTGTTTATCCATGCAATTCCACCTCTTACAGGCGTTTGTAAGTTGGGGATATCTTGAATGATGAAATCTATAAAATTATGAACATCAGCTTCAGTTGCAGAACCAGCAGAACTTGTAGCGGGAAGGATGATGTCACATAAGGTTGCTACTACGGTTAGTTCTTCAGCTGTCAAAAAATCATTATCTAAAAGCGCTTGGTCTCTTTCTCTTTCCGAAGGAGTTCTGCCTATGGTTAATTTACTTTCAGGAATAGCGATCATTGGTTCATCAGTCTTGCATGAACTTAAGACGGTACTTGCCACGGCACCTCCAGCTACACCTGTTATCAATAAGGTTTTTAATGTGTCTCTTCTATCCATAATTATAAATTCTGCTTATTCAATTGATCAACGATATACTCAGATGCTCTCCATGCTAAGGCCATGATAGTCCAGGTGCAATTCGTGTCTGCCTGAGAAACGAATGGTCCAGCATCTGTAATGAATACATTTTTCACATCATGTAATTGTTGGTATTTATTGCACACACTTTTCTTAGGATCATTACCCATACGTGTGGTGCCTACCTCATGAATGATTTCTCCTCCTTTATTGAGGCCATAATTTTGTTCTTTGGTAGGGGTGTCTCCTAATACTTTACCTCCCATCGCATCTATCAATTCTTCAAAAGTCTGTTGCATATGTTTTGCCTGCAATCTTTCATGATCAGAAAAAGAATAGTTAAATCTCAATACAGGGATACCAAATTCATCAACTACATCTGGATCAAGTTCGCAATAATTATCTTCTCTAGCGATGCATTCTCCTCTTCCACCAAATCCAATTACAGCTCCGTAATATCTTTTGACATCTTCTCTCAATTTATCACCATATCCACCCTGTGGAAAACCCATCATTTTATTAAAGCCATCCATGTTCATTCCAAAGCCATAGCCAGGCATTCCCATTCCTCCCCAAACTTCAATATGGTAACCTCTTCCAAAATCTAATTTTTTGTTGTCTCCCCACCATGGTGAATAGACGTGCATTCCACCTACACCATCCTCGTTATAAACCTTTCGATCCATGAGTGCTGGAATAAAACCTGCTCTTGAGGAGCCCGTAGAGTCATGTAAATATTTCCCAACCACTCCACTGCTATTTCCAATTCCATTACTATGACCAGGGGCTTTTGAATTTAGAAGGATTCTAGCGGAACTACAAGCTGATGCGGCTAATACGACGACCTTGCCTTCGATCACATATTCTTTGCCATCTTCCTTATTTATGTAAGAAACACCTTTAGCTTTTCCGTCATCTTTCATCACGACTTTTCTAACCATGGCGTTGTTGTATAAATCAACTTGACCAGAATTTTGCGCGGGAAAAATTAAACAAGAACCTGAACTAAAATCAGCGTAAGCATTGCAAGATCTACTACACTGATTGCAATAAAAACAAACGCCTCTCTCTTTGTTAATTCTTTTAGTTAGAATTGATAAGCGGGATGGAATCACAGGAATCCCTAATTTTCGTGCACCTTTTATATAGTATAATTCATGCAATCTTGGCTTAGGAGGAGGAAGAAAAAATCCATCTGGATCGTTATATAATCCTTCATTCGAACCAAAGACTCCAATTAATTTATCCAATTTGTCATAATAGGGTTTTACATCTTCATAGCCAATCGGCCAGTCATCCCCAAGTCCATCATGTGATCTATGTTTGAAATCTATCGGGCCAAATCTCAATGAAATTCTTCCCCAATGATTGGTTCTACCACCAAGCATTCTAGAGCGGAACCACATAAAATCACTGTCGCCTTTTTGCGTATACGGTTCGCCTTCCAAGCTCCAGCCACCATAGGCCATGTCGAAGTCTCCAAAATGTCTTGATGGAGTGCTTCTTCCTCTTCTTGGTGATTCCCAGGGCCATTTTAATTGGGTCATGGTCTCAGGGTCTTTAGGGTCGAAAAAAGGGCCAGCTTCCATTACTGCCACCTTTAATCCTGCATCAGCTAAGACCTTAGCAGACATACCTCCGCCTGCACCAGAGCCTACAATGACTGCATCATATTGCTTTGCATTTTCTTTTATTTGCATCATAGTAAATTGAACTAGAAGGTAAGCATTTTCGTTTTATGCTCAGAATGATTCGTATAATTTGACTAATTTTCTTTTTATAAATGTAAATTAAACTATGCTCAGTCGAAGTTTTTTGTTGCTTATCTCCTGTTTAATGATTTTTGTTGCGTGCAATGCACCTCAGATAGCTATGAAAGCTGAGGACGGATCTTACATGATTTTTCAAGAACCACGTGCTTGTAAAAACTATCCAAATGATAATTTTTCTTTCATTGTAGAAGAAAAATTCAAAGCGACTGATGAAGCTATAGCTGTCACTGAAATGCAATATACTTGTACCTCTGATCCATTGAGTCTTTCACAAGGAATGTTTGATCGCTTTGGCCCTTGGAGTGAACATGTATATCATCCACTTCATGATGTGCCAGTTTTGCTTTGGCATAATGTTGCTTTGATTCCTAATGACGCTAAGAAATATACCGTAGCCATTTATGCTTTAGAATCTCAAACAATCATTTATTCAGCAGCGTCCATATTTGATGAAAATGGGATGGATGTGTTTGCTAATGAAGCTTTGAAGCATACTTTTATTGAGTATTTTGCTTCTGTAATTCAAAAGTCCAAAGAAAACACGAAGGAGTTTCTTGATCTTTATGGTAAATCCATTTGATTCATAATGCTCCATATTTTAAAGCGCACTAAAAATTTATGACCCAGGAATCCATCAGCCTGAATAAGTACATCAGTCAAACTGGAATTTGCTCAAGGAGAGAAGCAGATACTTGGATTGAAAACGGAAGAGTCAAAATAAATAATAATATTGCAAGGAAAGGGAATAGGGTAGCACCTGGTGATCAAGTGATGATTGATGATCAAATTTTGGGTGATTTACCTGAATGGGACTATCTCATTATCAACAAGCCTGCAGGAGTTACAAGCACTACTGATCTTAAGGATGCGGATAATATTATTGACTTTATTAATTACCCCAAAAGAATATTCCCAATAGGAAGATTAGATAAAGCTTCAACAGGCTTACTTATCCTAACCAACGATGGGGATATTGTGAACAAGATTTTACGAGAAGAAAATAATCATGAGAAAGAATATGTCGTCAGAGTTGATAAAGCAATTAGTGCTAATTTCTTGCAGAAGATGGTATCAGGTGTTCCAATACTAGGAACCGTCACTAAGAAATGTGAAATTGAAAAACTATCTAAATACACCTTTAAAATCATCCTTACCCAAGGTTTAAATAGACAGATAAGAAGAATGTGTGATTATTTTGGATACCGAGTTTTTGCACTCAAAAGAACAAGAATCATGCATATTCAGCTTGGCGATTTGCCTATTGGAGCAATCAGAAAGTTGACCAAAGAAGAATTGGATGTCTTGTTTAAATCACTCAATCATTCTAAGTAACAAAAAAGGGCGAAGCATAGCTTCACCCTTAAACTTTTATCTTGACTTAGAGTTACTGAACACTAAATTTAGCTGTAGCTTTTAAACCAGTATCATCCGCAATTTTTAGATGGTACATACCTGAAGGAAGGTTTGAAACATCAACGCTGTTTTGTCCAACCTGAGCATTAAAGCTAGATACTTTTTGACCCACAGAATTATAAATCTCAGCAATAGCCTTAGTACCTAATTGATCATTTAAAGTAAGATTGATCATTTCTGTTGCTGGGTTAGGGAATACTTGTAATTCAAGAATCGTGAAATCTTCCACATCCGTAAGTCCACAAGCTTTCTCATTAATTTCACCTCCAGCAGTAGTTACTGCATTAACAAATGTATTGTAGTCGCTGATGGGCCAAATATCAATATTTAAAATCTTATTATCTGGACTGATAAGTGCAAAAGTAGGATAGTAAGATGGACTAAATCTATTATCGACATCTGTACCACCACCATCTATTCCTACAGCTGGGCCATGAGCAAAATCTCCACCATAGGTGTCCTCAAAAAATTGCACATAATCATTGTTATCTGATGGATTACCAGAAATAGATACCGTAAAAATGTCCCCTGTATTACAACCAAATTTCTCATAAAATTCATTGAAAATTGGAGTTGTACCTTGACATGGTGGGCAGTCAACAAAAAAGAAATCCAAAATAACCCACTGACCACTTGCCGTGACATCATATAGATTAATAGTATCTCCTGCTGTACTTACTACTTCAAAATTTTCAACGACTTCATCTAATGAATAGCCTTGAATTTGAGCCTGGGCAGTGTATACCGTAATACTTAAGAAAACAATTAGTATAAGTTTTTTCATAATTTTAAATTTAAATTCAATCTAATTTATCATATAATTTTGTGTCTCAATCAGCTATTTTATAAAATAGATATTAGAAGACATTTCAAAATTATATGTAGAGAAAGTCATTCATTATTGTCATACCAATAAATCAATAAATTATGCTAGACATAGAAAAAGTTCGATTAGATACATCTGGCTTAAATGATAAAGTTCATCTTAACAATGCTGGAGCCTCTTTCGTGCCCAATTCTGTTTTACAAGCATTAAATGATTACTTAGCAAAAGAGGCACGCATAGGTGGATATGAACTGGAAGAGCAAGCTATGTTAGAGCTGAATGAGTTTTATACAGAAGCGGCAAAACTGTTACACGCCAAACCAGAAAACATGGCTTTTGCCAATAGTGCTACTGATGCTTATGTAAAGGCGATTTCAACTATTGACTTTAACAAGGGAGATGTTATAATTACGAGTAAAAGAGATTACTCTTCTAATCATATACAATTTATTTCTTTAGCCAAAAGATATGGAACAAAAACGATCATCATTGAAGAAGATTCAAATGGCGATATCGACTTAGAAGATTGTCAGCATAAATTAGATCATTATAAGCCTAAGCTGGTTTCAATTACACATGTTCCAACAAATACAGGAGTCGTTCAAGATGTAAAAACTATTGGTAGAATGACGAAAGATTTGGATTGTATTTATATTGTAGATGCTTGTCAATCGATAGGACAATTAGAAGTGAATGCCAGAGAATTACATTGTGATTATTTAAGTGGTACTTTTAGAAAGTTTATGCGAGGTCCTAGAGGAGCAGGCTTACTCTTCGTGTCTGACAAGCAATTGGAATTGAATGCCGAACCTTTATATCCGGATTCTTCAGGTGCCACTTGGATAAGTGAAGACAGCTATCAGGCACTATCAAGTGCTCGAAGATTTGAGTATTTCGAATATAATATGGGAATTAAAATGGCTGCAATAGCATCTTTGAAATACATCAATCAAATTGAGATTCAAAATATTTATACATACAATCAAGAACTCTTAAAACATTCCATAGAAAAAATAGATGCTTTAGAAGGAGTACAAAGATTGGAACATGCTAGTGATTTATGCAACATTGTTACTTTGCATATTCCTGATTCTGATCCTATGAAGGTGAAGCACCATTTTCTATCAAAAGATATCAATATTTCAATGGCGCTTAAAGGCTCAGGAGTTATAGACTTTAATTCAAAAGGAGTTGAATGGGCCTTGAGAATGTCTCCTCATTACTACAATACAAAGGACGAAATCGATGTGTTTGTAGAAGCTTTAAAGGAAATAATCTAGCAAAAAAAAAGTGTCATGACAAAGATCATGACACTTCTATATTTGCTCAAATAATGTTACTTCAGTAGCTCAGCTAATAGTCTATCTGCTTTATAAATATATCGCATTGAAGCAATAATACCTCCAGCATGCACAGACACTGTACGGTTGGATTCTTCATCAAAAATAAAGTTGCCAGGTAAGGATTCGATATTGCCATCGAAAATTAAACCAACGACTTCTCTGTTTTTATTAATCAATGGACTTCCAGAGTTTCCGCCTATGATATCATTAGTGCTTACCGTATTTACTGGAGCTGCTAGCATCTCTGATGGTGGATTTGCCCAAGCATCAGGTAAAGACCAAGGGAAGGTCTTATTGTTGCTGTAATATCTATCATACATACCAAAGAAGGTTGTTTTATAGGGTGCTTGTGTTCCATTATAATCATAACCTTTAATTACTCCATCAGAAATTCTCAAAGTAAAAGTTGCATCTGGTGGAAGGTCTGTTCCGTATACATCAAAAGCTTTGTTAGCAATTTGTTCTTCTAGTGCTCTTCTAGACGCAGAGGAACCTCTCATCACAGCTAAGCCATCATTAAACTTTGGTACTGCATTTTTTGCAAAGGCAATAAAAGGGTCAGTTGACTTGTCAAATCTTTTTGGCTTATCTAATAATTTAGTCAATTTTTTTGGGTCAGAAAGTATAGATGTTGTTAAGAGCTTTTTAGCTGCATCCATTGTTGATCCACCGCCAAGAAGTGATTTTATAAAATACATTTTAGGTCCAGAAAATTGATTCAATTCTGATAAAACCGTACTGAAGTATTTCAATTCTTTTGGGCTACTTACAACTTCTTTTGCCATGGCTAAAATGCTTTCTTTTTTCTCATCCATGCCTTCTTCAGAACCGCTTTTTGCCATTTCGTTGTACCCAACTAATTCATGAGCTAGATTTAAAGCCTTTCCTGAAAATCTTCCAGGTCCTAAGAAATTAACAGCCGTAGCGTGATCTTGCATTTCACCATAGGCTGTAGCTAATTGACTCCAAAGCGCCTTGTCACCACCTGATTGTTTTATGATGTGGTTTTCCATAGCTACTTTTCTGCCAAACAATTCTGCATCATTCAAACCTCCTACAATTCCACCAATAGCTTTCATGCTATTTGAAAGACTGAAAATCGTATTCATCATCTCATCACTAGGATTTGCTTCATACTCTTCCATCAACAGTGCATGTCTATTTTCTAGGTACTTGAGTCGTTGAGGAAATCTATAATCTCTGTCATATTCTAATTGAGCTACGGTTCGATATCTTTCAGTTGAACCCGGATTTCCTATGACAAACACAGGCTCACCTTCAGCTGCTCCAGACTCATTAAATTTGAAGTAATTTTTTGAGCTGTTTACAGGATTGCCATTTTCATCATAGGCTCTCCAGAATGTCATATCAAGATTATATCTTGGGTAGGTAAAATTATCAGGATCTCCACCATAATAACCTATTTGAATTTCTGGAAGAAGAACCAATCTGATATCATCGTATTTTTTATAGCCATATAAAGAAAATTTTCCTCCACTATAGTAAGTGACAGGCTGTAATCGTAGGCCTTTCCAATATTGCTCATTTTCATATTTGGCAACTATTTCATCAAGCGCATTTTGTGTTTTAGCGTTGCGATCTGCATTGTTTTCAATGACCCCAATTTTGTTCTTCACTTCATCGGTAATATCTTTTACCATGATGAGTTGCTCTACGAATAAATCTTCTGCACGTCTTTCATCGGCCAAAGTAGCTGCATAAAATCCATCTTCGTCGAAATTTTCTCCGTCTTTCATTAATGGGCCAACTACTGATCTCGAACAGTGGTGGTTAGTCATAATAAGACCATCTGGAGAAACGAATGATGCAGAACACCAGCTCGCAAATCGAAGAGATGATTTTCTCACATCATCAAACCATTCAGTCGGTGCGTCAAAATCATAGGCTTTTTTAAACCAATCTTTAGGTGGATTTTCAAAGGTCCACATCTTGCCATAATCAAATGGACTTGGTGCTGCTTCTTGTGCACTAATAAGGCTAGCAGAGCTAAGCAAAAAACAAATTGCTAGTAAGAGTTTAAAATGTTTCATCAAGCTATTATTTAATATTAAGCGTATTTAATTATTGTTTTCTATTTCTTATAACAAAGAAAGAATTAAATTTTCTGACATAAAAATCTTGCTCTTTTTTTATTCTAAGAGTTTATCAATTGAATTAAAAGACACAGAATGGTAATTCGATCTAGCTTTTGCATAAATATCTTTAGCCAGTGCGATGTTACCATTTTCTTTGAGGGCCTTATAGAGGGGCATTAAAAATTTCCTTCTTCCCACTTTGATGAGAAATGCTTCAAGAGGTTCTTTAATGTTTTCGATGTGTCCGTTGATGATGGATTGTTCAAACCAGGCCGCAAGAATCTCGGAATTTCCACTTGCTGCGAATGCGAATGCAGATTCCAGAGATCTTGCTTGGTCATTACCTAAGTCCTTAGGCAAATGCCTGATAAAATGTAGCCACTCATGTGTGCTCCAAGCATCGGTTTTTAAGGAGTTTGTTGGTTTTCCTTTTTCAAGGAAGTTATGCAAGGAATTGTCTACCTCATCAAATAATGTAGAAGTAGGAATTGGTGCACTTGGTGGAATCCCTGGGCTATATACCCAAGCATCTACATCAATGTCAACATTTTTGGGACTGATAAGGTTCACATCAAGGTAAGAAAGAAAGCTTTCTGTTGTGATATTTTTAAATTTATATGTCGTAAAATATGCATTTAAAAATTTATCGAACTCTTTTCTGCCAACTTTATTTTCTAAGGCTGTTAAAAATAAAGCACCTTTTTCATAGGCTACATCCGTCATGCCATCATCAGCATCTCTACCATCCAAATGTAATTTGAGATGAGTGTCTGGATGATCATGACCTAATTCCACAATCGTCTTTGTTAAATCTTGATAGCCAAGCACCGCAAGCATTTCTGCATAGTCCTTGCCATATAAAGCTTCCATGATCCTGCGTTCAAAATATACCGTAAAACCTTCATTTAACCAGAAGTCATTCCAGTTAGCATTTGTAACCAAATTGCCAGACCATGAATGTGCCAACTCATGAGCGAGGAGGGCAGTTAGTGATCCATCTCCTGCAATGATGGTTGGAGTAGCAAAGGTTAATCTAGGGTTTTCCATTCCTCCAAAGGGAAAACTTGGTGGAAGCACAAGTACATCATAGCGATCCCAAAGATATTTCCCATATAAAGCTTCCGCACTCACAAGCATGTTTTCCAAATCTTTAAATTCTTCAACAGCTTCATCTAATACATTCGGTTGCGCATAAATACCGGTGTGTGCACCGATTTCTTTAAAGGCTAAATCTCCAGCAGCCAGTGCGATTAAATAGGGTGGAATCTCTTGTTCCATCTTAAAATCATAAATGCCTGAATCCGATTTTTCTGTTGGATTCTCTGCGCTCATCACTACCATAATATCTTTTGGTGCTTGTATTCGAGCATCATAAGTCATACGCACTCCTGGGCTATCTTGACAAGGGATCCAAGTCCTTGTTAAAATTGCTTGGCCTTGGGTAAACATAAAAGGATGTTTCTTATTTGCAGTTTGTTGCGGACTGAGCCAATCTATTGCTGCAGCACCATCAGGCTTTGTAGAATAATAGATCGTAACCTTACGAGTATCTTTTTTAATATCAATGCTTAAGGCATTACCAAGAAAATCCACCTCATCAGATATAGAATAATCTGTCTGAATTTCGTCTGTTCCTAAGGTGCATTTGTGGATTTCTAAATCTTTGGTATCAAGTATCAGCTTTGTCGATTCGTGTTCAGCTAAATCATAGCTAACCTTTCCACTTAAATGTCTTGAATCAAAATGAATTTTGAGTTCGAGGTTCATATGTGTGGTAAGTACACTTTCAAAATTTGATAAAGAATGGGCATCTGCCATATTTGAAGTTTGATTTAATTCCTTTGCACACGAAATACATAAAAGCATTAGGCAAAGACTAAACAGTGTATATTTCATGTGTTAATTTATACTTTCTATTGTAAGATTTTCTAATTGTTGCGATATCGCAACTTGTTTGTTTTTCAATTCATTGATCATGCTTTCTTCTTTATTTAGCATGTCATCGAATTTGGAAAAATTGGCGTCAATTTTAGTTTTGATATTCGCGATATAATCCTTGAGCTTTCGGCTCACTTCATCTTCTAATTGATTGCGTCCTTTTAAAATTTCTTCTCTATATCCTTTGATGATTTTAGATCGTTGCCATCCGACACTTACACCTGCGAATAACAATCCCACTGTTGTCAATATTCCTCCAGTAATATCGAAAACCATTCCATTGGTTACTGTAGTTAAAATTGCTCCGACTAATGCGATACCACCTCCAGCTGCTAGATTTGGAGAAATGCTTTCATTGTTTTGAAAAAATTCCTCTCCAGAAAAGTTTTCTGACTTATTTAAAAAGTGATCAAAAGTTTCTCTAAGATCCTTTAATACATTGGCCCTTCTTTCTGCGATATCGCTAAAAATTTCATGATCATTTTTTAGTATGGTGTCACTGGTTTTTATTTTCAGGTCTACCATCTTTCCCATTTGTTGTATACTGTCTGCGATATCACTTACGCCTTCTCCCAATTTATGACGCATCTCTTTATTTAACTCAGCACCAAGATCATCTGAGAAATTCGTAAGCCACTCTTTAGGACTTTGCTTTTTACTCCAAAACGCACTGATTGATTTTCTAAGAAGTTTGCCGAAGGCAAGTTCTTCATTTAGTTCTCTTTCCTTCTTCAAGGTAATGGCATCATAACCACTCAACAAGTTTGAGACCAAAGCATCTACTTGTCTGCTAGATTTATTTTCTTGTTCTGTTAATGTGTTTCGAATGTCTGATCTAAAGGAGAGGTCAGCTTTGAATTGTTGATTCCTTGTATCTAATCCCTTTGAGATTTTTTCATTGATGGTTTTAGAAAGGTGGATGTTGTTTTCTAATTTCAAGAAAGGAGCCTGTCCACTTGTAATATTTTCAGCTATGTATTTTCTCAAAGATTTAAAGCCACTATTTTCTTTATAGCCATCTTGCTCCATCTTAGCAGAAACTGCAAAGATGTTTGGCTGAGCAATGCCTTTTTTTTCTGCATATTCTTTAACGCCAGTAAGGTTGGTTTGTAAATCAGCATCATTCATCAGATCTTTTTGTTGGAGTACGAAAATGATTTTCTTTCTCCAATCGGCATTGATGTAATCAAAGAATTCCCAAGCTGATTGCCGATAGGGATTTTTAGCTTCGAATACAAAAACAATTAAATCAGATGCCGGTATGAATTCTTCTGTGATTTCTTGATGATGCGCTACAATGGTGTTGGTGCCGGGTGTGTCAACAATCGCAATTTCCTTCAATATTTCTACAGGTAAAGAAATTCTTTTGAGATAGGGGTTGATGACTTGCAGGTTTTCCTCTTCTCCATATATGATCTGTTGGATCGTATCAGTCATGGGAGAGGCAGCAGTCTTGCAAATTTCTTGGCCTGAGTCTAACAAGGCATTTACAAAACTACTCTTACCAGCTTTAACTTCACCTACCACTACAAACATAAATGGATCGAGAATCCTATTTCTCAACTCACTTACAGTTTTTGCCAGCTCCTCATGTTTAATGTCCAAGGTAAGCTGATGTAAGTCTTTTACAATTTCAGCAATAGCAATTTTTTGCTTGCTGAGTTTTTCATTAATCATTCTTATTAATTCGTTTCGTATTTTTTAGCACAATCGAACTTTCGGGGCCTGTGCAAAATAGCAGATCAAGTATACTTAGATTTGGTGTGAATCCATGCCTATCTTCAAACAATTGAGAATAAGGACTAAATTGATACTTGTCTATATAATGATATTTTTTGGAAATTAGTGTAGCTCGAAGATCTTTCAAATCATCTATCTTTGAGACTAATGAATTACCATCCTTAAAATTAATTGTAGGCGTGGAATATTTTTCAGTAAAATTTATCAAAGGCTTGATTTGCATAAGCTTAAAACAAAGCTTCAACGCAGCGTGGTTTAATTCAAATAAATAACCAAATTTTTGTTTAAAAAGTTCTTCTAATTCTGGCCAATAATAATCAAAGTATGGAGCTTTGCCGTATGCACTTCTTATACTTTCTAGGTGTTGTTTTTGCCAAGGTTCTTCATACGATATTAAAACATCTGTAATTTTTTGAGCCTGATGTTTTCCCTTTTTAAGAGGAACAGATAAAGTAATTATCCCATTGGGGTTTATGATGTTGTAGCAATTTCTAAATGATCTTTTTTGATAAGTTTCATGCTTTTCTATCAGCAACTCCTTAGCATGTATAATTTCAGAAAAAAGGCCAACAGGGCCGAATAAAAAAGATTCAATGAGCATGAAATAAAATTAAATACATAAGGGCTTACTAATAAAATATTTTTTAAATCAATTTACTCCAATTGCTCCTAACTCAATCCCTTCTGAGTAAGCCATCTTAATTTGATTTTTTCCTAGGCCTTTTTTAATGGCTTTGTGAGCAGCATAATACACAGTCCAATAGTTTTCTGGTTCCACAAATAGAAATGTTCCAATTTTAATATTATGACTTTCAAACTCTTCAATACCAACAATAGGTTTTGGTTCTTTGAGTACACCTTCAATAGAGCTTACTTCAGCCAATATAGCTTGTTCTACTTTATTGAAATCTTCTTCATAAGGAATAGAATTAAAAAGATCTAATCGGATATAACCATTGGTGGAGTGATTCGTGATTTTACCAGCTGTAGCTAATGAGTTGGGAATGATAACAGTTTTGTTTCTAACTGTTTTTAGAATCGTGTTGAAAATTTGAATTTCTTGAACCCAACCAGCCGTATCTTCTATCTCAATTAAATCGCCCGTTTTGTATGGCTTAAATATTAACACCATTACTCCAGAAGCAAAGTTGCCTAAGCTGCCTTGAAGGGCCATTCCAATAGCGAATCCAGCTGCTGCAAGTAGGGCTACAAAAGATGTTGTTTTTATTCCTACTAATTCAGCTACTGAAAATAATAGAAGGACCTTTAATAAAACAGAAGCCATGCTTTTTAAAAATGGTACTAAGTCCTCATTTAGATTAGATGTTACCATGATCTTTTCTAAGAATTCCATAAGCTTTTTGATAAGCCATAATCCTACAATGAGAATGACAATGGCCATTACAATCTTTGGGGAATATTCTATAATTGAGTCCAGGATATTTTGAATTCTATCGTCCATTTTTAATGCGTTTTGTTATTGATTAATTATTTGAATTAGTTGTAAGTTTGTTGTGCTTAAAATCACCCATCAATTTTAATAAAGAAAAATTATATCAAGATGAATTTTAGATTAATCTTTTTCATTCTTGCAATCTTTTCATTTGACTATGCGAATGCTCAATTGAAAATGCCTTCCGCAAGTCCAATGACTACCATAAAACAAGAACTTGCATATGCTAATTTAGAAGTTTCATATTCACGACCGAGTGTAAAAGCAAGAAAAATATTTGGCGAATTGGTTCCTTATGGTTCTTTATGGAGGACGGGAGCGAATAAGGCTACCACAATTAGTATCGATCAAGATTTTTTCTTTGGTGATATGTTTCTCAAAGCTGGTTCTTATTCTTTGCTAACCATTCCCGGCGAAAAGCAGTGGGAAGTTATATTAAATTCGGATACCTCATTATGGGGTACAAATGGGTATGACTCAAAATTAGATGTTGCTAGAATCACGATTGAACCTGAAAGACTCAGAGAGCGATTAGAAAGTTTTGAAATGCGCTTTACACATTTGCGTACCAGCTCTGCCTTGTTGGTTTTGGAATGGGAGTATACCAGAGTAAGGATTCCTTTGGGCTTCAAGACGATAGAGAAGGTGAAAGAATTGACAGATAAGAGTTTAAAAAACTCTAAGAATGGCGACGATTTTTATACGGCATCTAGGTTTTACTTTGATAATGATATGGATACAGAGCAGGCATTGAGTTGGATGGAGAAGAAGATTGCTTTGGATGGGCCATCAGTAAATTCATTGTATTACAAAGCTAGAATATTGCAAAAACTTAATAGAACTGATGAGGCAAGTAAGAGTCTAAATGAATCTTTAGCCTTAGCAAAAGAAGCAGGACAAATTGGTTATGTCCAACGCAACCAAAAGTTATTAAAGAAGTGGGGTAAAGCAAAATCAGAAATTGCTGCAGCTGAACTGATTGAATTAAGTAAGCAATATCATGACCCGAATGGTACATGGTCAAAATATGATTGGAATTTGGAAATTATTGAGTCCCGACCTGATGGAAGAATCAGAAGGGCTGAAGTCGTCTTAAATCCAGGTGCTGATAAATTCCAATTGGTGCAGCATGAATCAGGACACAGTATTGGTAGAAATTATTCAAATGGTGTGTTTTCGAATAGCTATGATAATTATACCGACTATTCCGAAGAAGTAGTCAATAAGTTTCGTTTAAATGAAAAATATAATCAACTGTACAAAAACTACTATGAGTACCTTTGGGGTATGCCCATGAAATTGACTGATGAGGGCACGCAATTAGGAGCAGTATATGAGAGAGACTTTTTTGGGCAGAGCAGCCTAGAGCTCCAAGTGAAATATGATGAGGCAGTGGGGAATGACATTTGGTATTTTTATTTTGATCCTTCTAGTTATAGATTGTTAGGATATAAATTCTATCATGACGAAAGTAAAAATGACGGAGAGTATATTCTCTTTCAAGATGAACTAGAAATGAATGGTGTCAAGCTTCCGAAAAAAAGATCTTGGTATATGAATTTTGATCAGAAGTTTATTGGCATGGATGAGTTGATTACATTAGGTATTAACTCACAACCCTAATACTATTTTAAATCATTTTTGTTTTATTGGCATGAGCAGGCTCTTTTACCTGAAGAGCTGTAATGAAACCATTCAATAAGCAAGTAGCTTTGTGAAAAGTATCATTTTAATCCAAAGCCTTGCCTTTCAAATATTTACCTAAGAATGCATTTACATCACCGTAAGCTTTTATTTGATTTTCTTTTTTAATAAAGCCATGGCCTTCATCTGGAAACAATACATACTCGACAGGCACTCCATTTTTCTTTACTCCTGCAACTATTTCATCAGATTCAACTTGAAGGACCCTTGGGTCATTTGCTCCTTGTAAAACCATCAATGGCTTAGTCACTTTTTCTGTGTGAAATAGGGGAGATATATTATATAATCTCACAGAGTCTGCTGTATAAGGGTCACCCATTTCTTGGTATAAGGCATCTTTAAATGATCCCCACCAAGGTGGTATAGATTTTAAAGTTCTTAGCCAATTGGTGACACCAAAAATATTCACGCCTACATCAAACTCTTCAGGGGCGAAGGTCAAGGCGGCCATTACCATATAGCCTCCATAAGATCCACCAATAATTCCTATTCTATCTGGATCGACATAGTCTAAGCCTTGCATATATTTCTTAGCCCAAATACAATCTTTTAAATCTTTATCTCCATGATTTTGATCATCCATTTTATAAAAAGTCTTTCCATATCCAGAACTTCCTCTATTATTTACTCCCAATACAACATAGCCTTGGTTGACTAAATATTGGACCATCTCATTAAAACTCAAACGCGTTTGACCACCTGGCCCACCATGAACCAAAACGAGCGCAGGTACTTTATTTTCTGCTGATGCTTGATGCGGCTTGTAAAAAGTGGCTGGAATTTCCAAGCCGTCAAAAGAAGGAAATCTGACTATTTGACCTTCTACTAATTGGTCTTCTTTAAGTTCTTTATTTAAGGTATTCGTAATCCTTTGTAATTCTTTTGTATCAAAATCATATACATAAATATCGCTAGTAGATGTGGTGCTAGCGGCCACCAATCTCATCTTTGATTCGTCTCTGCTAAAGGAAACACTTGAGACAGACTTCCCTTCAACATTAGGGAATTTGAGTTCTTCTCCAGATTTTGCATCAAAAAGTTTTACAACTGTTTTAGCATCATCATTGATTCCTATTACACGATATTTACCATTCCATGATTCATAGGCATACCAAATATCCCAATCCGCACTATAGACTTGTTCCGTTGTGCCATCCGCTAAATTATACTTAACTAAATAGGTGAATTCTTTTCCTTTGTCCGTAAGATAATAGAAGCTTTTACCATCCTGACTAAAATACTGTGGACTATGACTTATGCCATCACCATCTTCATTTAATTGGATTTCTTTACCATTGGATTTATTTACCAGAAACATGTTGTTTGAAGAGGTCGTTACATTCTCTGTTAGTACTAGATACATTTCATCATCAGAAATAAGCCCCAAGTCTCTACCATCATCATTTTGATAAAAAATTTCTGGAGTGAAACTTTCGATGTCCATCTTTAGTACATCAAAGGCACTAGGATTTCGACCATTAGAAGAATAATAAAACTCTTTTAAATTTTTGTGCCATCTTCTAAATCCGGCCTTCTCATTTTCTCCGGTTGTCAATTCTGTAATTGCTCCATCGGTATCCTGCATATAAATGTGGTCAATTTCATTTCCACCTTTATCAGCACTAAATAGAAAACGATCATCATGAGGAAAGAAACTTTCAGCAAATATAGATTCATCTCCTGAAGTGGTTAATACATTTTCACTCAAGTCTTCCAAAGAAATACTCTTTACATTATAAATGCCTGTCTCATTACTACTTAATAGAATCTTTGAAGCATCATGGTTAAAGGTGCCACCAGTTACTCGAGTATTATTATAAAACTGTTCAATGGTGTAAGACTCGGGAACGAAAGATTTTTGTTTTAGCTTGTTTTCTGAATTGCAAGAATGCAATAAAAAACCAATGAATATTAATGAGAAGTAGCGCATAAAAATTATTTAGTAAGTAGATTGATGTTTATAAGTTACACATTCTTTGTTAAGCCATCTTGGATTAAGCTTATTAAATTATGGCTCAAGATTAAAAATGTAAGATCCTCCTCCTTGTCTTAATTCAAATTTTTTGTAATCAATTCCGCCTTCTGCTGATTTGGCAAATTGCAAAACTATGCCCGCTTGATCAAAGGTAAACATGCCGTCTTCAAATGGTGTCAAAGGGAAGGCTCCTTGTCCAGTTGCCTGCGCCATCAAATTTCCATTGCTTTCAAATAATGAAATTTTCAAAGGCATGGTAACCGAAGCAAATGTGCCTGCATATTTCACTATTTCATCGCTGTCCAAAGTGATTTCTACCTGATCGAATCTGGGCATTTCAAATTCTTTATCGAAATAGATACTTAATGCAGCTACAATAACATCATTCATGTTGTAATTATTTCCATTGACTGTGATTGCTCCACCTAATCCCAATTCAGTAAAATGAAAAGCATTGGAATGAAAACCATCAATTCCTCCATTATGACCTAAAGCCACATGTTCATGAAATGGAATTTGAAATAATCCTCGTCCATAGTTTTCTACCATTTCTGACATAGAGGCAATAGACGTTTCATTAATCAGATTACCTTTGAAAAGTTGGTTAAAAAAATGATTTAAATCATTTACTGTTGACACTAAGGCACCAGCTCCAGAAGGAATGCTCATGTCTGTTTCATCAGTAAGGGACCAACTATCGCCATCTTTTAGATAACTCCTAACATCATTATTTTCAATATTTATTTTTCCACCGTACAGGGTGTTTTTCAAAGAGAGTGGTTTTACGATTTTATCTTGTAAAACATCTGCATATGATTTGTTATATAAGTCTTCTATGATCCAGCTTAGCAGTAAATAATTACTATTAGAATATTCTGCTTTACTATTTACCTCAAAAACTCTGTCAAATGATATGATTTTATTTAGCATTTGGGTTCTTGATGCAGCTTTAGTGTGCATTCCCATAAAATCTGGTGCGTTTGTGAAATTGAATATGCCGGATCTATGATTCAGTAAATTTGAAATCGTAATTTTCTCAGCTTCTGGGACCTTTGGGAAAAATTGTGATAATTTATCGTCTAAGTTTAATTTGTCATCCTCTATCAATTGATGGATAAGTACGGAGGTGAAGGTCTTAGATATTGAACCGATCCTAAATTTACTGTTTTGAGAAATGGACTTTCCACTTTCAATATCAGCTAGCCCAAGATATCTTTCATAAATGATCTTACCATCAATGCTCATGGAAAAGGCGCCCATCATTTTATTATTTTCTTCTAGAAGATCAAAAAAGGCATCCAGCTTTAAAAGCTTTTCTGGGCTTAATTGATGCTCACTTCGTAATTGGTGATCAGTAGGAGAGACATCTGAATGTTCTGATATTACTTCCACAAGCTCTGCTTCTGGACGAGCCTGTGTCTTTTCAGCGCTCTTGGTTTCATCAGTCAGATTATTGCTGACTTTTGGACTGCATGATAATAATAAGAATAGTAAAGGGATGGAAAGTATAAACTTAAGCATGGTTCGTTTTTTATTACACTTAAGTTATGTAATTACCGTCAGTCCTTTTAATTATTTATATAGAATGGTTTTGGAATGCTATCAACAAAGCCATTTTGTCTACGTGATGGAAATGATTGATAAAGATAGTAAGCCTTGCGTAAGGGTAGTTTAAAGAAAAATAAGCCCCAAATAAAAAAGGTGCATCGATTTATCCATGCACCATAAAGTATAATTAAAAATTAAATTAGTCTTCTTTAACTAGCTGTTCTTGTAGCTGTTTGTTGAATACCATATTCGCTGTCTAACCTATGGATCATAGTCTCATCTAATGGTTTATTCATGAAATCATGAATTTTGTATTTCTTAGAAATTTGTTGATCCGAAGGATTTAAAGAAGTTGTCAGCATCACAATGATCGGAAGGTTTTTGTTTGGAAAGGTACGTTCGTATTCTTCCAAGAATTCAAAACCATTCATCCTCGGCATATTTATATCTAAAAATATAGCCGTCGGAAATTCATGTTCATCTAGATTTTTCAACCACTCTAGCGCTTCGTCAGCGTATTGAAAAACGATTGTTTCATTGCACATTTGGGTTTCGTCAATAATGATCTGATGATATTGATTTGTATATTTATCATCATCGATCAACATAATCCTCTTAAGCATACTCAAGTTTTTGAATCAATAATTTCTTAATGAATGCGAAATGAATATTTTGGGTTTGTAGTGCGAATAGTAAAAGCAATAATCCCTCGAATGGGCAAATTGTTTGATGAAATCCCTAAAAATTTAATTTTTTTTTAAAAATGCTACAAATTAAGACCGATCGCTTATCAATTTATTTACTAAATGAGGATCACGTTTCCTTGATTCAAGCCCTCAGAAAGGATGAGTTAGTCAATTTTTATCAAACCAGAAAAGTTGATGGTAGCCTAGAATCTGCAATGGCTCACATCCATCAGATGCACGAAATGGTGCATCATAAGACAGCATTTAAATGGGTGATCCAAATAAATGAAAGCAAGGATTTAATAGGAACCATTTGTTATTGGAATTTTAGTGAAGATCGAAAAGAAGCAGAAATCGGGTATGAATTGTTACCTGATTTTTGGAAGAAAGGATATTTAAGTGAACTACTTCCTGCATTCTTAAGTAAAGGCTTTGACGCGTTTAATCTCAATACCATACATGGATATACTTCTGAGAATAATCAAGCTTCTATTAAATTGCTAAATAAGTTTGATTTCAAACAAGATGAAAAATTCAAATCATCAAGTGGTTTATTGAAATTTTCTTTAGAAAGGAAGTTTGGATAAATCAACATTTCCGCCCGATAACACAATTCCCACTTTCTTATCTTTGAACAGTTCTTTGTTTTTAAGAACTGCTGCGAAAGGCACAGCACAAGAAGGTTCAATGATGATCTTCATTCTTTCCCAAATTAGTCTCATGGCAGCAATAATCTCATCTTCTTCGACTCTTAAAATTTGATCTACATATTTTTGAATAATGGGAAAGTTGATATCTCCAAGATTTGTTCGAAGTCCATCAGCAATCGTGTTCGAAGTTTCATTAATCTCTATTTTACCACTTATAAGAGAGCGGTAAGCATCATCTGCTTCCATGGGTTCTGCGCCTATGCTTATGCATCCGGTTTTACCCAGAAAATGAGCCGCTAGTGCAGTCCCTGCAATTAATCCTCCTCCTCCAACAGGTGCTAGAAGAATGTCAAGATCAGCTTGATCTTTTAATAACTCAACTGCAGCTGTTCCTTGCCCTAATATGACATCAAGATCATTGCTAGGGTGAAGAAAACTTGCCCCTGTTTTTGCTGCGATTTCATCAGCCATCCGTTCTCTATCGAGGATGTGATTTCCACTTTCATAAATTTTTCCTCCATAATCTCGCACAGCATTCTTTTTCACTTGAGGTGCATTTTGTGGCATTACTATATGAGCTTCAATGCCTATAGATTTGGCAGCTAAAGAAACGGCCTGAGCAAAGTTTCCTGAAGAGTGCGTGACAACACCTTTAGATTGTTGTTCTGGACTTAATTTCAAAATCGCATGGACGGCTCCTCGCATTTTGAAAGCTCCCATTCTCTGAAAATTTTCACATTTAAAGAAAAGGGATGCTCCTGATTGCTCGTCTAGAAGTCTAGATTTTAAAACTGGGGTCCAATGAACATAGTCTTGAATTTTTCTATGGCATTCAAGTAATTGTGCTTTATTCATGTATATGTTTCCTTGGGTACAGGAGTGTTTTCGTCAGCAAATGAATTCTTAACTGTTCTTCCGACTAGCTCTGATCGTTTCTGCTTCAATAAATATCCTATTTACTGCTGGTATTGCTTCCCTAATTTGGCTTTCAACAGAATCTATACTTGCTTCTATTTCATCTGCGTTTAATTCATCTTTAAAGTTGACATCAAGATTAACTAATACATCATTAGGTCCAAAATATAAACTTAGCGGTCTTTTGTATTCTGTAATATTTGGAGCAGCATCAAGGATCTTATTTATTTTATCAATGTCGACCTGCATCAAGCCTTCACCAATAAGTAAGCCTTTACATTCAACAGCAAAAAATAAAGAAACCGATATCAAGAGAATTCCAATTAATACAGAACCCAATCCATCGAAAATACTATTGCCTGTAACTTGTCCTAAGAAAACAGCAAGTAATGCAATACTAAGTCCAACAAGGGCTGCTGTATCTTCAATTACTACAGCTGAAGTTGATGAATCTTTACTATCTCGTAATGCCTTTATAATAGATTTGTTTCCACGTGTTTGATTAAATTGTTTCATAGCGACACGCAATGCATATCCTTCAAAACACATGGCCATGATCAGAACTACATAATTCCATTTAACATTAGTTAATTCTCTTGGATGCTTTAGATGTTCAATACCTTCATAAAGTGCAAACCCTCCTCCAACTGCAAAAATTAGAATGGCGACTACAAAACTCCAGAAATAAACTTCATTCCCATATCCAAAAGGATGTTTGTCATCAGCTTTTTTCGTACTTCTATTAATACCAAAGATTAATAGTACTCCATTAAATACATCAACCAAGGAATGAATTCCTTCTGAAAACATAGAAGAAGAGCCTGTGAAAAAAGCTGCTACAAATTTACTTATTGCTATGGCAGTATTTGCAAATATTGCACTGTATACTGCCGCCTTTGATGAACCCGCCATGCCGCAAAATTAGTGAAATAAATGATGATTCTCATGCAGTCAAATACATTTTTCCATACATGTGAAAATCGTATAGATTTTATACAACAATTTATTTCCTATGTATCAATTGATAGATAGAAGCTAAATGGGTAAAAAAGACCACGGGTACAATAAAACATGGCAATAAAACATAAGGAAAATTTAAGATCGCAACGTTAGCTTGTTCCAATCCAAAAATTTGAAAATTGCTTGGTGTTGAAAATATGCTTATGCCAACTATGGTGATCAATAAACCTAAGGCTAGAATATTCCAAATCCAAAGTAAAGTTTTGCGAATCTTTTGACCTTTAAATGCATACCATGAAATAAAAATAGCCGTGATTCCAGAAATTATATCATAATTGTAGCCTTCAAATGTCATTTCTATTGGAATGGCCTTGTGTACAAAAAGACTTAACAGACTTAATTCAACTGGAATTCTAAGAATACTCAAAAAGCTCAATTTCTGAAGATGTAAACTCATGATAAATGATCTTCCTTTTTGAGATATAAATACATAGGCTATCAAGACAATTGCGGGCAAAACAACTAGAATAAATCTGGGTGGAACAGCTTCTAAATTCGTGTGATAAAATCCAGATAAAGTAACTACAGATTGTATGTTTAAATAGACAATTAATAGTATCAGGCAAAGTCTTAATTGCGAATTTTTAAGACTGCTGTTTTTTAATAAATCAATTAATAAGCCTAAACACAAGAAACAACAGCTAAAAAATAGAATTGAAATGTAGTTTGGAAGAATAGGTAAAGGGTAAGTCAAAATTTATTTTTAGGAATATGATTTTTTCAAAAGTGCATTATTATCCTTAATGGTTTCTTGAAGTGATTTACCCGTAATTTTGGATAAGGTGTAGGGTATTATTTCCAGATAGATAAAGGCTCTTTTTTCGAATGTACTTTTACTTAATAATGTTAACTCTTTATGGTAGCTAATGAATATATTTTTTCTTTCTAGAATAGGAGCGGTGCTCAAAGCTTTAAAAAGTTGTAAAACAATTTTTTGTAATTGATTTTGCTCTTTCATTTTTTTGAAATATCGATCATATTTTTTTACTAGAGGTATCAATAAGTTGTAATTTTCAAGATCGTAGTGTGCCATCAAAAACATGAGTCTAGCATATCCTTGGATATCTTCGCGCAAACTTAAAGAGCTATTGTCAATAATATGCATCAAATATTTAATAGCTTTTTCTGCCTGATTATTTCCCAAATACATCCAGGCAACTTTAAAGTACAAGACCATTACTTTGTGCTTGTCTAATTTTTTATCATACCGTTTTATTCTTTGTAAAGTACTTTGTAGTCGCTCGCATCCTTCTTCAAAACTCCCTTCTAAGAAATGTTTATTTAATCTTCCACTATGCACATATAAGAATGAAATTATTTGTGTGTTTTTATTAAATTTTGGATAATTCGATTTTCTGAAATGTTCAAACTCTAACAAATATTTATTGAATTGTCTCGAGTCTTTTAGATTAAATAAACAGGTCAAGAGATAATGATATCCTCTCATATATAAATTGACATCTCTATTCTGAAGTTCATCCGATTCTCTGAATATTTTGACCCATTTTAGAGCGTAGTCTTTACATTTTTTAAAATCATTTAAAATGTAATAATACCATACATAAGATTGGTATAAATAAACTAGTTCCATATGTCCCAGATTGGTATTTTTTATACTAGGAAGTTTGTCTTTAAAATAGGCTACAATTTTGTCATATTCTTCTTTGTTGTGGACATGTCCTTTTTCAACATAATATTTGTGTAAGGTCAATCGTAAATTACTCAAACTAATTCTTTGTGAAAGAGAATTAGACAAAGCTGCTGTTTCATCCACTAGTTGTAATATAGGTTGAGATTTTGACCTAGTAATATGTCTTGATTGGATTGTTTTTTCAAATTCTACTATCGTAAGAAGTGATATATCGTTTTGATGTTTTCTGGCTAATTTTTTTGCTTTTCCTAATATTTTTAACGCCTGCATATATAGGCCTTTCCCATAAAGTATATAAGCAAAATCTATCTGCTCTCTAATTTTAATATTAGCCTTTCGCTCCTTATGAACTAATCTGAGACTTATTAAGATCTGTTGGTATAAATGCCTTTTTAGATTCGCATATTGACTTTGGTCTAAGTTTTTAATGCTGTCTTTGATTTGCTTATCATCATACTCTTTTTGTTTTTCGAAAATGTCAAATAGCTTGAGGTACATAAGATCTCCATCATCTTGAACTCTATTGGCATAGATTCTAAATGTCCTTTTTTCTGCCTTTGAAAGGGACTTCACTAAGTTGAAAACGTCCTGAGTTTTAGATATTGACATAACAATTCACCTGTGTGCTAAATTTCTAACATTCAATAGATTACGCGAATGATAAAGCATTTAGAAATAATAATAATGAAAAATTAAGAAAGATTTTCGTCGAAGTATTAGATATCTTAAAATTAACAATTCCGATTAACTTGAAAAGGATCTTCTGTAATAAATCGCTCAAGGCGTAATCAGTGGATATTTGGCTTTATGTTTATCAGAAGGTATTTTTTGCTGTCAGTTCAGACGTATCGAGCAAAGTAAAATTTTAAATCAAAAATAGATCAATAAAATGCAATCAGATCAAAAAAGAAAAAAGGGACTGCATATTCCTTCAGAAGAAAGAGACTCCTGTGGTGTAGGATTGATTGCAAAGCTTACAGGTGAGGCGAGTCATAGTATCGTAGAAGATGCTTTGACTATGCTGGAGAATATGGAACATCGTGGTGCGTGTGGATGTGAAGAAAATACTGGTGATGGTGCTGGCTTACTTGTACAAATTCCTCATAAATTTTTTCGACAAGAACTTTTAAAAGAAGAAGTAAAATTGCCATCTGCAGGAAAGTATGGTGTAGCTATGGTTTTTTTTCCAAAGGAGAAAACGCATGCAGAATATTGTTTGAAGATCATCGAACGATATGCAAAAGAATTTGACTTTGAAATATTCTTTGAGAGGAATGTTCCTGTTGAAAATTCTATGATTGGAAAAACTGCATTGGACTCAGAACCCAATATGGTGCAATTGTTTTTCAAAACAACTGGATTCAACTATAAAGACATCGAAAAGCGTTTTTACCTGTTGAGGTCTTCTGTCTTAAAGAAAATATATTTTGCAAAGGAGGATTTAAGGAATGATTTTTATATCGCTTCTTTGTCAAGTAAAACCATTGTCTATAAAGGTCTACTTAGAGCCAATCAATTGCGGAAGTACTTTATTGATCTTCAAGATGAATTGTTTTGTTCAGCTGTAGCGATTCTTCACAGTAGATTTTCTACGAACACTTTACCCAAATGGAAGCTTGCCCAACCCTTCAGATGTATCGCACATAATGGAGAGATTAATACCATACAAGGAAATATAAATTGGTGGAATGCTCGCGAAAAACATATGGAGAAAGTCAGTAAAATACATCCTGAGCTAATTAAGGTATTTCCAATTTGTGATCCTTTCTTATCAGATTCAGGTAACCTTGATAATGTCGTTGACTTTTTGTTAAGAGCAAGTAGATCTATACCACATTCTATCATGATGATGATCCCAGAAGCTTGGCAAAATGATCCCTTAATGCCAGAGTATAAAAAGTCTTTTTATGAATATCATGATGCCGTGATGGAACCATGGGATGGACCTGCTTCAATATGTTTTACAGATGGTGTGGTCTTAGGTGCAACCCTGGATAGGAATGGATTAAGACCATCAAGATATGTGGTTACTTCAGATGATATATTGGTCTTAGGTAGTGAATTTGGCACACTGAATATCGATGAAACTAAGATTATCAAAAAAGGAAGACTTGAGGCTGGCAAAATGCTAGTAGCCGATTTGGAAGAGAAAAGGATCATATCGGATGAAGAATTGAAAGAAACTATTTGCAAAAGAAAGCCCTATAAGAAATGGCTGACTACATCTGCAAAACATATCAATGATCTTCCAAAATTGGAAACCACAGATGAAATAGCAATTCCATTGAAAGCCATGCAATTTGCTGCTGGGATGACAAAAGAAGATGAGGATCTGATTTTGAAGGCTATGCTAAAGAACAAAAAAGAAGCCATTGGTTCAATGGGCGCAGATATTCCTTTAGCCGTGTTGTCTAAAAGTGCCCAACACATTTCTCATTATTTTAAACAGCAATTTGCACAAGTAACCAATCCACCAATTGATTCTTTGCGTGAGCAATTTTATATGAGCTTGTCTACTATAATAGGTGGGAGCAGCAAGATCATTGGCATTGGTCCAGCCGAAGCTGAGTTGATAAGATTTGACAGACCCGTTTTATCAAATACACAATTTCAAAGTTTAGTGAATTTAGATGAGGCGAATTTTAAAACTGCCATAATTTCTATAACTCATGCTCAAACGGAATCTTTAGAAAATGCTATTGCTAGAATTTGCTCAGAGGCTTATCAGGCAATTATTTTAGGAAAAAAAATAATCTGCTTATCTGATAAGGATATCAGTAAGGATCTTCAAGGAATCCCTAGTTTGATGATTGTAGGAGCCCTCCATCATTATTTGATTGACAAAGGCCTAAGGAAGGAAGTGAGTATACTAGCAGATGTAAGTGATGTTTGGGAAGCGCATCATGTGGCATGTTTGCTTTCGTATGGAGTAGATCTTATTCACCCTTATTTAGCCTTTTCGAGTATCAGAAGTCTTGCAGCAAAATTAGATGAAAATGTAGAAATACTCACTAGCAATTATATGGAAGCCATGGATAAGGCTTTGTTAAAGATCATGTCTAAATTAGGTGTTTCTACTTTAGCGTCTTATAAGGGAGCTCAAACTTTTGAGGCCCTAGGGATTGCAACAGAAGTGATTGATGTTTGTTTCAAAGGAACTATAAGCCGAATAGAAGGCATGCGATTTAGTGATTTAGAAAAGGAGCAAAAAGTAAAGCATGATGCTGCATTTAATCAAGAGAGAGCAACGCTAGTTGATGCTGGAAATTACCAATGGAAACGCGATGGTGAATATCATTTATTTAATCCGGCAACGATACATTTACTACAACATTCGACAAAAACTAACAATTACGAGACCTATAAGAAATTCGCCAATGCGATAGATAAGCTTGAATTTAATAACAGCACACTTAGAAGCTATTTAAAGATAAAACCAAGGCAAAGAATTCCTTTGTCAGAAGTAGAGGATGTTTCCAGCATCCTTAAAAGATTTGCAACAGGCGCTATGTCTTTTGGTTCAATAAGTGAAGAGGCTCATACCACCTTGGCCATCGCCATGAATCATATAGGAGGCAAGAGCAATAGTGGAGAAGGTGGGGAAGACGAATCTAGATTTGCAAAAAAAGAAAATGGTGATTGGGAAAGATCAGCCATCAAACAAGTGGCATCTGGACGTTTTGGTGTTAATATCAATTATTTAACCAATGCTGATGAGCTACAGATTAAAATTGCCCAAGGTGCTAAACCAGGAGAAGGAGGCCAATTGCCGGGACATAAGGTTGATGAGAACATTGCGAGAATAAGGAATTCTACCCCAGGAGTTGGGTTAATTTCACCACCTCCTCATCATGATATATACTCTATTGAAGATTTGGCGCAATTGATCTTTGATTTAAAAAATGCTAATAAGGAAGCAAGAATAAGTGTTAAGCTGGTTTCTAAAGCAGGAGTCGGAGTAATTGCCTCAGGAGTTACGAAGGCACATGCAGATCATATTTTAATATCTGGATTTGATGGGGGGACAGGAGCTTCTCCTTTAAGTTCGATTAGGCATGCAGGAATACCTTGGGAAATTGGACTTTCAGAAACACATCAAACTTTGGTGAAGAATGGATTAAGAGATCGTGTTGTCCTTCAGGCTGATGGGCAAATTAGAACTGGAAGAGATCTAGCCATTGCAAGTATGCTAGGTGCAGAAGAGTGGGGTATAGCTACTGCAGCACTGGTAGTGGAGGGCTGTATCATGATGAGAAAATGTCATTTAAATACCTGCCCAGTAGGAATTGCAACACAGGACAAAAGCTTGCGTAAAGAGTTTAATGGTAAGGTGCAGCACCTGATCAACTACTTTAATTTTCTTGCAAATCACTTGAGAGAAATTATGGCATCATTAGGGATAAGGACCGTAAATGAGCTTGTTGGGAGAACTGATTTGTTAGAGATAAATAATGAGGATCGACATTGGAAGTCTGAAAACCTTGATTTAAGTCCCATCTTATTTCAAGAAGAAAATATTTGGAATAACAGCCTTTATGCAAGCAAAACACAAAGTCATGGCTTGGACAATATTCTCGATAAGAAACTTATATTCCTCTCACAGCATGCATTAAATAATGGAAAGAGATATTCAACCGTATCACCCATAATAAATACAGATCGTGCTACAGGCACGATGCTTTCAAATGAGATCGCTAAGAAATACGGATCCAAAGGAATGAATCCATCTAGCATTAATGTAAGATTTATTGGATCGGCAGGACAAAGCTTTGGTGCCTTCGCTTCAAGAGGTTTGTCTTTTACTTTAGAAGGAGATGCAAATGACTATTTTGGAAAGGGTCTTAGTGGTGGTATTCTCGTCGTAAAACCCAAAGCAAACGTGAACATAGTGCCTGAAGAGAATGTGATCATTGGCAACGTTGCCTTATATGGTGCGACAGCTGGTGAAGCCTATATCAATGGCATTGCAGGAGATAGATTTGCCGTAAGAAATAGTGGTGCGAATGTAATATTAGAAGGTGCAGGTGACAATGCCTGTGAATATATGACAGGAGGTAAAGCTATTTTTTTAGGGAAGCTAGGTAGAAATTTTGGTGCGGGCATGAGTGGTGGATTGGCTTTCATACTTCGTAAATATTACGATGAGAATCAAATAAACAAGGGAATGGTCTTGATAGAATCTTCTTCAGAGGAGGATTTGATATTTATTAAAAAGATGGTCAGGAATTATGCAAATTATACTGGGAGCAAAAAAGCTCTAGACTTATTAAATAATTGGGAGGCTGAAGGTTCATTTGTGAAAATTATTCCTGAGGAATATAAGCGTGCACTTGCAAGTCAAAAGAACCGATTTGTCAATCAAACAAAAGCTAGCTGATATGGGAGATATACATGGATTTAAAAAGTTTGAAAGATCAACTCCAAGTGTTGAAAGTCCGAATGAAAGAATCAAACACTTTAAGGAGTTTTACAATGAAAGTACTGAGGATTTTAAAACCAATCAGGCGGCAAGATGTATGGACTGCGGCGTTCCCTTTTGTCATTCAGGCTGTCCTCTTGGAAATTTAATACCTGATTTTAATGAAGCAGTACATAAGGGAGATTGGAAGCTAGCCTATGAGCTACTCATCGAAACAAATAATTTTCCAGAATTTACTGGCAGAATTTGTCCTGCACCTTGCGAAGCATCATGTGTGCTTTCTATTAATAAGGATGCAGTAAGCATTGAGTTTATCGAAAAGTCCATTATCGAAACTGCTTTCAAAAATGAATGGGTAAAACCAGATGTACCCCTCAATAGAACAGGAAAAGTTATTGCAATTGTTGGATCTGGTCCAGCTGGTTTAGCAGCAGCAGACCAATTGAATAGTGTTGGACATTCTGTGACTGTTTTTGAAAAAAGTGCAAAAGCTGGAGGCCTGCTTAGATACGGAATTCCAGATTTTAAATTAGAGAAAAGTATCATAGATCGAAGGATTAAATTAATGGAAGAAGCCGGAATAGTTTTTTCCTTGAATACAGAAATACCAATTGATATTAATCAAGAAGAGCTGCTTGAAAAATTTGATGCCATTTTGCTATGCGGAGGATCTTCGGTGCCTAGAAATTTAAATATTAAAGGACGTGAGTTAAAAGGAATCCATTATGCTATGGATTTCTTAACACAAAATAATGAGCGGGTCTCAGGAATTGAACCAAAAGAAAAAGAGGAGATAAAAGTTTTTGCTGAAAATGTGGTAGTCATTGGAGGAGGGGATACGGGTTCTGATTGTATAGGTACGAGCAATAGATTAGGTGCTTCTTCTATCACTCAAATAGAAATAATGCCAATGCCGAGTGAAGGGAGAACAGATGAAAGTCCTTGGCCTTTGTGGCCACAAATTTTAAGGACATCTTCCTCCCATGAAGAAGGTTGTGAAAGGAGCTGGTCTATCTTAACAGAGGAGTTTGTTTCTGAAGATGGGCTAAACCTATCAGGAATTAAAATTGTAGAAATTACTTGGGAAGCAGATGATACAGGTAATTTTAGTTTTAAGAAGATCCCACATTCAGAAAAAATCATTCCATGTACCAAAGTATTTTTGGCTATGGGATTTTTGTATCCAAAATTTGAAAGTATGTTGGAGGGTTTTGGCATAGCATTAGATGAAAAGAAAAACGTGCATACTCAGGCATATAAGACCAATCAAGAAAAAATATTTTCTGCAGGGGATATGCGAAGAGGTCAATCATTAGTGGTCTGGGCGATAAAAGAGGGCAGGGATGCTGCGATAGAAATAGATAAATATTTAATGCAAGAAGAAGCAAAACTGGTGCAAAAAACTAGAAATGCTTTTCAACTCTAATAAGGATTGTTTTTCTTTTTCTTCGTACCATCACTGAATAAAAAGAAATGATCTCCTGCTATTTTACCAATTGCAATCATTTTGCTGATTTGATCGTCTGAAAGATTTTCATTCTTTAAAAAATTAGAATCCTCCCAAGGAATGAATGAGATTTCTTCAAATTGAAAAGGGAAAAGTGTTTTTTCTTCTTGATCAAATATTCCTTTCTTTCTTGTAGGATTGACTACAATTAAAAATTCTTTTTCCGTAAATGGAGTTTGTATCAGTTCGCTATAGATGTAACTTTCATGTTGGTATACTTTCCCTTCTGCATTTGCGACTCCATAAAATAAGACCCGATTTTTAACTTCTTGCATTTTGAAAAAGTCTTTGTAATAATTATGGGCAAATCTGATTCTGGTATAACGGGGCTCTAAAATACTTGTGAAGTTTTCCTTTTTTATAAGCCCAGACTGTCCTGCAGCGTTTTTTACAATAAGATGATCTTTTGAATCATGTATTTCCCAATATTTTGCCTCTAATTTTACTTGGTTCGTACTATCCAACAGACCTAGATTCTTTGCAACCTTATAAATTTTGTAATCACCAATTTTATCTATTAAAAGAAAATCTGATTTTGGCCAATTCCCTTCTGGTACAAAACTTTCCGATAAAACTTCAGTTAATGAATCTTGAATAAGGCTTGAATCTAACTCCATGGTAAATCGATCATAAGCATAATGGATCATATTTTCATAGTAAATTTCGGCCTCATCAATTCGTTTTATTCTGAGTTGTTCATTAAGAGAAAAAGTTACTTGATAGATAAGGTTTTCATCTTTAAAAGTTTCCAGTCTAGAGAAGGGTCTAAATTCATAAAGTTTAAGGATGTAAGCATTTTCATTTTTAAGGTGATAGGCTTTGTCTAATTTAAAGATACTCATCTCCTTTAGTAGGTCTATTTGATGGAGTACCTTTTGAGCAGAACTTAATAATATAGTATCATAGGCGATTCCAGTTGGTATTTGTAATAGCTGTTCAATGATGCTATCGTTTTTGTGAAACCCAGCAATGATATTTTTAACTTGTTTTTCTTCCAGTTCATCTTTAATGCTGATGGCAAGGTCTCTCATGGCTCTTGCTTCAGGGCAATATATAAAAGCATCATTCCCAGCTTTTATTCTTATCGCATCACTAAGAATATTCCAGCCTAATAATTTAAAGGTCTTTTGCTCTAAAAATAAACCACCAGTAAATCCGTCGGGATTCTTTTTGCTAAGCTCACAAAAATTTACCGCACTTTCATATATGCCAGTGCCAGGTTTGCTATTTATATATTCTGGGATTATTTGATTTTGGCCAATTACAAAGCTTGAGAATAGGCTACAAAGAGCTAAGATTAATATTCGCATAAACGATCACCATTATTAAATAAGAAACAAATATATATCATATTATAGATAATTGTAATATGTTTTAATTAAGATGTTGTTAAATATTCATATCTCATTATTCAAAGAATGCTTTAGGATATACTACTTCTCCAAATACATTGGCTAATGAACCCTTAATTAGCTCTATAGCAAAACAATTTTGGTCTGGAGCTTCAAAAGGAAAACGAATATCAAAACTCGATGCTCTTTGGTAACCAAATCTAGGATAGTAGTCTTCGTGACCTATTAAAACAATTGATTTATAGTCGTGGAATTGCGCTCTTCTATGCGCTTCCAGAATGAGTTGAGCACCAATCCCTTTTTTTTGAAATTTTGGTAAAACAGAGACTGGAGCTAGAGCTAAAGTCTCAAACTGCTCTTCTTTATTTTTTATAAAAATGGACGTAAGTAAAATATGCCCTACGATATTATCTTCAATGCAAGCCACGATGGACAGTTCTTGATTAAATGTTTTTTCCTGCCTCAGACGCTTGACCAAAAGATGCTCAGATTGGTCACTTTCACTCATATTCTTAAAGGCTGCCATTATGACTTTGTCAACCTTATCATAATCCTGTTGATTTTCTGTTCTAATACTACAATTCAATTTGTTTTCTTTTGCTTGTGTAATCGATTAAATACAATAGTGTCAGTTATTATAATTTAGCAACACTATGTAAAAAAACATACCTTTAAGTTATTATTTATTGATTTGACAGAATTAATATATGCAACCACCTAAGCCATACACTGCAAAAAATAAAATAAGGATTTTAACGGCTGGTTCCTTGTTTGACGGACATGATGCTGCGATTAATATTATGCGTCGTATCATTCAAAGATCTGGTGCGGAAGTAATCCACTTAGGCCATAATAGACCTGTACAAGAGATCGTGGATGCAGCGATCCAAGAAGATGTACAAGGAATTGCAATAACAAGCTATCAAGGAGGACATAATGAGTTTTTTAAATATGCATATGATCTTTTAAAAGAAAGATCAGCGGAGCATATTAAAATTTTTGGAGGAGGTGGAGGAACCATATTACCTGCAGAAATTGAAGCGCTTCATGCATATGGAATAACAAGAATTTATTCGCCTGATGATGGCAGAGCTATGGGGCTTCAAGGGATGATCAATGATTTACTAGAACAATGCGATTACCCAGTTGGAGATCAGTTAAATGGTCAGTTGAAAAAAATTGGAGTAAAGGAACATGGAGCTATAGCAAGATTGATTTCAGCTGTAGAAAACTATCCCGAGCAAAATGCAGACTGGCTTTCAAAACTGAAAGCTGAATTGCCAGTGGGTAGCTGTAAAGTTTTGGGAATAACTGGAACAGGTGGTGCTGGAAAATCTAGTTTGGTAGACGAGTTTATTCTTAGGTATTTGAGAAATTATCCTGAGAATCATCTTGCTATTATTTCTGTAGATCCATCCAAGAGAAAAACAGGAGGGGCCCTTCTTGGAGATAGAATTCGAATGAATGCCATTTCGGATGAAAGAGTGTTTATGCGATCTCTGGCCACTAGGCAATATAATTTAGCACTTAATAAATATATTGATGGAACGATATCAATTTTAAAAAAATCTGGATTTGATTTGATCATTTTAGAAACATCTGGAATTGGTCAGTCAGACTCTGAGATTGTGGATCATGCAGATTTATCTGTATATGTAATGACACCTGAATTTGGAGCAGCTTCTCAGCTAGAAAAAATTGATATGTTGGATTTTGCTGATATTGTTGCCATAAATAAATTCGATAAAAGAGGTGCTCTTGATGCGATTAGGGATGTAAAAAAGCAGTATCAACGGAATCATGGTTTGTGGGACATCAATCCTGAAGAGATGCCTGTTTATGGCTCAATAGCTTCTCAGTTTAATGACCCTGGAGTGAATAGACTTTTTGTTGAAATTATGGCTAAACTTGAGTTGGCCGCGAAGGCACAAAAACTACCAAGTGCTCAAAGTGAGAAACAATATATCATTCCACCTGCTAGAGTTAGATACTTGTCAGAAATTACAGAGACCATAAGAACATATAATCAAGAGACTGTTGAGCAAGCACAAATAGCAACCAAGCTATTTAGCTTGGATACCGTAATAAATCATTTGGAAGAGAGTGAAACAGAACAAGCTACTGCAGCAGTTCTCAAAAACGCATACAAGGAGTTAGCTGAAGATCTTCATAAAGAAAATAAAAAAGCACTCGATCATTGGGAGCAATTGAAAGAGGCATATGTGAAGGATGAATTTATATATAAAGTAAGAGACAAGGAGATTGCTATCGAGAATTTTACGACGTCACTTTCTCAAAATAAAATCCCTAAAATAGCATTACCAAAATTTAAAGATTGGGGACAAATTTTACTATGGCTTCGTCAAGAAAATGTGCCAGGGAGTTTTCCATTTACTGCAGGTGTATTTCCATTTAAAAGAAAAGGTGAAGATCCAACGAGAATGTTTGCAGGAGAAGGAGGGCCTGAAAGGACGAATAAGCGATTTCATTATTTATCAAAATCAATGCCTGCAAAAAGGCTTTCCACTGCTTTTGACTCTGTCACACTTTATGGAGATGATCCAGACCATCGGCCTGATATCTATGGCAAAGTAGGTAATTCAGGCGTAAATATTAGCTCATTAAATGATGCTAAGAAATTGTATTCTGGATTTGATTTATGCAATCCAAAGACTTCTGTTTCGATGACCATTAATGGGCCAGCTGCGACCATCTGTGCTTTTTTTATGAATGCAGCCATTGACCAACAATGTGAGCTTTATATTAAAGAACATCATTTAGAAGATTTGGTGGAAAGTAAATTAAAGGAAGAATATGATGCTAAGGGATTGAAGAGGCCTCAATATGAAGAAGCGATCCCAGAAGGTAATGATGGTCTAGGCTTGATGCTTTTAGGTCTTACGGGAGATCAAATCTTAGAACCTAAGATTTACCAAGAAATAAAAGCAAAGGCCTTGAATGCTGTAAGAGGTACTGTACAAGCAGATATTTTAAAGGAGGATCAAGCGCAAAATACTTGTATTTTTTCAACGGAGTTTTCTCTCAAGCTGATGGGAGATGTACAACAATATTTTATCAACCACGCAGTTAGAAATTTTTATTCTGTTTCGATTTCAGGATATCATATTGCAGAGGCTGGTGCCAATCCCATAACACAGCTCGCCTTCACCTTATCAAATGGTTTTACTTTTGTCGAATACTATTTGTCAAGAGGAATGGATATTGATGCCTTTGCTCCAAATTTGTCATTTTTCTTTTCAAATGGAGTGGATCCTGAGTATGCAGTTATAGGAAGAGTGGCAAGAAGGATTTGGTCAAAGGCTATGAAGTATAAGTATGGAGCAAATGAACGTGCTCAAAAACTAAAGTATCATATTCAAACTTCTGGAAGATCCTTGCACGCACAAGAGATCGATTTTAATGATATTCGTACAACACTTCAAGCCTTATACGCCATATATGATAATTGCAATTCTTTACATACGAATGCCTATGATGAGGCCATTACCACTCCTACAGAAGAAAGTGTCAGAAGAGCAGTTGCGATCCAAATGATTATTAATCACGAACTGGGTTTGGCAAAAAATGAGAATCCATTGCAGGGTGCATTTATAATTGATGAATTGACTGATTTGGTTGAGGAAGCAGTATTGCAAGAATTTGATAGGATCAATGAAAGGGGAGGCGTCCTAGGTGCTATGGAAACCATGTATCAAAGATCTAGAATTCAAGAAGAAAGTTTGTATTATGAAACACTCAAACATACCGGAGAATATCCAATAATTGGGGTGAATACTTTTCTGTCTTCAAAAGGAAGTCCAACTGTTATTCCTTCTGAAGTCATACGTGCCACAACTGAAGAAAAAGAAATACAAATCCAAAATTTAAACGATATTCATGAGAAGTATAAGGAGCGTTCTGCAGATGCACTTCTAAAACTTCAGCATAAAGCCATTGAAAATGAAAATGTATTTGAAGAATTAATGGAAACTGTAAAGACCTGCACTTTAGGGCAAATTACACATGCACTGTTTCAAGTTGGTGGGCAATACAGAAGAAGTATGTAAAAATAAAAAATGGATAAAGATACAATTGCATTATTATGGTTGTTTGGCGGCACAGCTGTCTTAATTCTCTGTTTATGGGGCGCTTATAAACTCGCCATTTGGGCTTTAGTTGATAGTAAAAAACCTGAAGAGAAAAAAGAAGAACAGAAGTAGAAGCTGTTAATTTCAAATTAATAGTCAAGCATATATTTCAATACTTTATAAAAAATTAGGCTACGATTTGTTTAGGGAAGTACAAGCAAAATACACTGCCTTCTTTTGAGCTATCTTGCAATTCTATTTTACCACTCAATTTAGTCATAATACTTTTACAACTTGCAAGGCCCATGCCTGATCCTCCATAATCATTTTCAGGATTCAGTTTCTCAAACATTTCAAATATTTTTCCATGATAATTTTTATCAATGCCTATTCCATTATCTTTAATTTTAATCATGTGAAATTCTTGATCAATAGTGGTTTCAATATCTATGATGATTTCTTTGGACTTATTATATCTGATAGCGTTGTCAAAAATATTTTTGAATAAGATTTTAAGATAATTTTCATTCGCACTGATTGTTGGTAAATCATTTGATACATTAAAACTAATGGAAGACTTCTTAAATTCTTTTTTATAATTTTCTTCTAACTCGGTGACTAATTGGTTTAAATTGATTTTATGTTCGGTTTGCAATTTGGTGTCTTGCAATTCAGAATACACTAAAAAATCATCTACTAAGTCATTTAGTTTTTTTGCATTCTTAATTACGAAGTTGAAATAATTTAGACTTTCTTCATCAAATTGATCTTTTTTAAGGCTTAATAATGCAGTGAATGAACTTATGTTTCTCACAGGAGTTTTTAAGTCATGCGCCATGAGTTGATTCACCTTTGAGACATGAAGCGTTTTCATAGCTAGATTTAATTTTTCTTGGACAAGTTGATTTACATTCAAGAAATTCATTCTTTTAAAATAGTTTAACAAAGCACCTCCCATTGTAGATAAAGTACAAATGATGAATAGTGCCCCTACTATAGGGAGAATAGCTTCTTGCTGAGTTCTTGCAGGTTGAAAATAATATACATGTATAAAAAAGCTGAAGAATAAGAATGCACACAAAAAGGCTACATTCTTTGTGCTAAGCATGGGTGTAAGGACTATAGTAAAAAGTAAGACGATTTCTAGAATAACTAAATACTTAAGATCGAATCCAATGTAAGCATCCATTATTAAATGCATGCTTTGCGCTAAAAACACTAAGGAAAATGTGAAATATTTAAAATGATTTATTGAACTAAGACTCTTTAATATTTTTCTTCCGATAAGCAATGTTGGAATACCAAATACTACTCTGAACGTAAAACTTAATGGGTGCAATTCCCCCAGTACAGTAGTATCTATAAGTACGAAGAAAATGAAGATTGCCATTCCAATACTTAGGGTGAGAATCGATAGTTCTCTTGTATTGGTAAACAACCAAGATTGATACTCTTCTAATTCTCCTTTTGAGAAAAATGGTAGTTGCAGATTACTTGCGGCCATTCAATAATTGTTTTAATATTTTCTGGCTATTTTGGGGCGAATCTGTATTAATTAAAAACTTAATTCAATATTCCTTTGGAATGTTCGATTGAAAATAAAAAATGTGGTCAATTATTCATTGAGCCACATTTTATTTTAGTTACTATTTCCGTGTTACACTAAAAAGCCTTAATTACTTGTTTGCTTTGTACAACATTCCTCGACTGAAAACTCACAATATAGTTTCCAGCTAAAAGCCTTGAACCATCCCATTGAATTTTTTGAACTCCGTTAGATGCAGTCCCATTGTAAATGGTCTCAATCGTTTTACCTGACATGTCCAAGACTCTAATATTGACGCGGTCCTGTCCTCCTTGAAATTCCACTGTGGTATTTGAATTTATCATTGTTGGATAAACATTCAAGAAAGATTTTCCTGCTGCAGCATTTAGTTCATGGGTAGAAGTAGCAGTATCGCATTGATCTCCGTCCACCAAATTTAGTCGCTCAAAATCATGCAACAGTATGTTTGAAGTATCAGCAGGATCAACACATAGCCACTGCTCAAAAAGAGAACCATATATGGACCTGAAATCAAATTCCATACTGACATTACTTTCATAATTTGCGTTCCATGGAATATCAGGGTTCGTGCCGACCAATCCAGAATTGACATGATTTCCAAAAAGGAATAAAGGTGCGGCCTCTCCATGATCCGTTCCTCCACTCGCATTTGATATCACTCTTCGACCAAATTCAGACATCGTCATGCCCATGACTCTTTCTGATATGCCAAGATGATCACAATCACCCATGAAAGATGAAACAGCTTCTGATAATTGCATAAGCAGATAGGCATGTTCTCCCTGAGTATGATCATTAGGATCAACTTGATAATCATGTGTATCAAATCCTCCATGCTCGACCATATACACCCTTGTTTTCAAACCACCCTTTATCAATCTCGCGACGATTTTAAGTTTTTCAGCAAGACTGTTTCCTTGAGGATAATCTAATTGATTGTTGACAGACTCAGCTGCACTTTTGATAACCGTCCCATATAATTGTGATTGCTTGGCCATCAAGCGTATGTGTTTTAATCTATCGCCAGCAAAACTATCTGGTGCAGGTTCTTCCACATTATCTACCAAATTATAAAAATCAGTAGGGTCCTGAATTAACATACCCATGTTGTGCGTGGGTCCTTGAAATAATAAAGAACTACTCCATCCAATTTCAATGGCTAGTGGATCAGGCATTACAGCATTTGGATAATCATTTGGGTAATTGGCATATTCATAATTAAGATATCTGCCAGTCCATCCACTGTTTAATATCTCATCAGAGTTTGCACCACTCATCCAAATATCCGTAGACCTAAAATGCGAAAAGTCTGGATTGGGATAACCTACATTTTGAATGATCTGTAACCTATCTTCATCATACAAGTTTTTAAAACCTTGCATAGAAGGGTGCAAACCCACTTCAGTTCCTGATAATTGCAAAAGGGAACTTTCAGGTAATATGACATGTGGTCTTGCTTGAGCAAGTTGACTCATTTGGTCTAAAGGGACTACAGTATTAAGCCCATCATTCCCACCAGACATAAAAATAATAACTAATACATGATCTGTGTCAACAGCATTACCTAGTAGTGATGCGAAAGGTGACATCGCATAAGCCTTAGCTCCTAATTTTCCAGCAATGGAAGGAATGACAACGGCCTTGCTTGTATTTTTTAAGAAATCTCTTCTTTTCATTTTAATAGGAATTAAGGATTAAGATAATTGTGATTCACCCAGTTGCAACAATCTTTGCAGCATCCATTTGAGTCTATTTTCAACAATGTTTCTGTACATTTCATCACCAGGATTTTCCTGATAATTGTCCCATGCTTGTGACCAATAATAATCTTGCGCCTGATTTGATAAAAGGATAGACTTTAAATTGGTCAAAGTATCTTGTCCTGGAGTAATTCCATGAAAGTGATCTGAAATATCTTTTATAAGTTTATTAGGATCTCTTGGGTCATCAAATTTTTCGGCAAAGCCAATGGTATCCACTAAATATTCTTGATCCGTTGGAGTCCAAAAATTCCAAAGAAGCATGGAGTCCAAATCAAGTGCTCTTTGTGTAATGGTGTTGGTATTTACCCATGATTTATCATAGTTTGGTGCTTGAAACCAAGCCGGCCATCCTGCGACGGTAGGCGGATCACCTAATTCCATTCCTGTATCATTCAATCTCCATCCAATAGATTCGTATACATATTTTGCTTCAATGAGGGATAAGTCATCATCTCTAAAATCTAAGTTCATTATCCTAATTCCACCGATTAAGTGATCTAAAGGAGACTTAACCATCGCACCTCTTAATTCAATGTCAAAAAAGTGTTCTGATCTAAATAATGCATGAAGTACGGGTAGAATTTCGTAGTCATTATCTCTAAAAATTTCAGCAAGAGGTGCAATAACGTTTTCTTCAGCTTCGGCGCTGATTTCATTGAATATGAAAAAGCGATAAAGATTTCTCATCATGAATAAAGCCACTTCATTGTTTTCGAAAATCATATCCAACAATTCATCTGTCTCTATTTGTCCTTGTACACCTGATCTACCAACAATTTTTTTATTCCCATAAAATTCAGAGAATTGTTTGTCTTCTGTATCGTGAGCCCATGACGCCCAATAAGAATTATCGTCAGGCCAATCACATCTCCAACCCGTTAAAATTCTTGAAGCCTCAATTACATCCATTTGTGTATAATTTGAATTGGGACCTTTGCCTACAGTAAATAACTCTTGTAATTCTCTAGCATAATTTTCATCTGGTGCTTCAGCTTCACTGTATGCACCGTTCAAAAAGAATAGCATTTGAGGATCAATGGTGATTTCTTTCATCAATGTCCTGAAATTCCCAAAAGAATAATTGTGCAGTAGGGTGAAATATTTATATGCTGCATTAGGGACAAAAACATCCCAGGTCTGTGTGGCTAAATGGTTATGCCAAAATATTTTTAATTTTTGATGAATGGTCCTGTCTTGATTAATGGCATTTTTCACCAACCAAGATTTCAAGGATACAATTCTTGATCCAGCAAAATTATCATGAAAAGGTGCACCTACCCAAGTCGTTCCACTTGGAACATCTGGATCAATAAAATTTTGTGCGGGTTCATTATAATTATTAATTGGAGGCTCCGGCAAATCATCTGGACTTAATAATGCATCTACCATCTGATCCATGGTATAGTTTTTGAAATGATTATAGTCTTCGACGGTGACGCCAAAAAGGCTTCTTTTAAGCAAATGCAGGATTTGCTCCTTACCCCAGCTTCCTGTATAAGGATCTATTCCAGATCCTAAAGCTAAATTTGCCGGCTTGTAATTTTGAGCTTTAGTGTCGAGGGTCTCATCTGTAAGAAGTTTTTTACTTTGTCTGTATTCCGCAAGGAATGCATCCCTTTTTTTTAATGCCTCGGACTTCCTTGACATTAGATCTTGTGAATATTCTTTGAATTTCATTAGGCTAAATTGGTTTATAGACAACGATGTGTATAAAGAAAATAGAATTCTAATTTAATAAAATTGATCGAGGTAACGATCTATTGAGTGGAGACACATTTATTAAACTGTGTCTATTTAGCGTTTATTTTACGGAAATTTTGAAATAAATGCAAATATTTTGAAAAAAGATACCCTTTAAATTGACACTTTGACATTATGAACCGTTATATATATAACTAATCCAAAGTTGAACATATGTTAATCAAATTTAAAAATCTGCTAAAAAGGGTTTTTTCGCGAAAGCGAAAATTCATTCCTTTGAATGCCGATACACAAGAGTATGACTCTTGGCTCGGCGTGTAGTCTTCGCTAATGAAGGAAATTAAGATTTCTTGCCCCTCTTGCAATTGGGAACCCGATGGTGGTTCTTATTGGGTATGCTCCTCATGCAATTTTCAATGGAACACTTTCGAGACCATGGCTAAATGTCCAACTTGTGGACATCAACACAAAAAGACTGCTTGCATACCTTTTAGAGGAGGATGCAATGCCTATGAAGATCATGCTAAATGGTATAACAATTTTGATACACTCTTAAATGAAGAGCTTCAAAGCATTGAAATCATAGAACCAGTCAAAATATAATAACGTTTCTTTAAGAAGGCTTTTCTTTCATTCCCCTAACTAATCCACTATCTTTGTTTTAATTATATATATTATCTAATTAGGATATTATAAAGTACTATCATGAGAATTGTACAGTTACTTTTCATTTGCATTTGTTGTTTCAATCTTTTAAATGGACAAACCATATTTAAGATCAACGATTTTAAAGCTTATGAAACCAATTTAAGTTTAGTAGGTAATGCTACATCTTTTGTCAATAAATTGGTGCTTACTTCCTCCAAGCCCAACACAAAAGGAGCCTGTTGGTATAAAGAAAGATCCATTGACATTGTAAAAGGCTTTGAGACAGAATTCACTTTTTTAATATCCCAGTCTGACATCAATCACAATGGAGGAGATGGATTTGCATTTGTAATACATAAACAAAATTTGTTATCGATCGGAGGCTTTGGTGATGAACTTGGCTATAAAGGCATTAAAGATTGTGTTGTCATTGAATTTGACACCTATAATAATAATGAAGGAAGTAAAAATCATGTAGCCTTAAGTTTTTACGAAAAAGAGAAAGGAGATTATAGAAAGTTTAGCACAGTACATGAAATTCCAGAGATTACTGATGGCAACCAGCATTTTACCAAGATTGCTTATAAAGATGGATTTTTAACGGTCTACTTGGATTCCTATTTATTCCCTATTCTTTCAACAAAAATTGATATTGGTGAAAAAATAAATTCATCAGATGGTGAAGCTTGGGTGGGATTTACTTCTTCGACTTCTTCTGCACATGCAGAACACGCGCTACTTACATGGAATTTAAAGCAGTTTCTGCCACCTCCTGATATTGTAGAAGAAAATATTGAAGTGGTTAATACACATGAGATTGCGGTTAAAAATCGAAAGCTTAGACTTAGAATATGGGATCACAATAAAATCGATGGTGATGTTGTATCTCTTAAATGGGGAGATGAATGGATCATCACAGAATATAAATTGACTGCAGATAAAAAAGAAATAGATATTGTTTTGACAGGCTTCAACAAGCAATTGATTCTGTTTGCTAATAACATGGGAGCCATTCCACCCAACACAGCAAGCGTCGAAATATATGATGGAATTGAAACTCAAACCATTGTACTTGATGCAGATAAGCAAAGTAGTGAAGGTGTATTGATCAAACTTGCCAACTAATTATTACTAAAGAAATAGCATAAAAAAAGACTTCATGAAAATGAAGTCTTTTTTTGTACCCGGAGCCGGGATCGAACCGGCACGCTCGCAATGAGCACAGGATTTTAAGTCCTGCGTGTCTACCAGTTCCACCACCCGGGCTGGTAGGTATTGAGCGAAAGACGGGATTCGAACCCGCGACCCCGACCTTGGCAAGGTCGTGCTCTACCAGCTGAGCTACTTTCGCGTTATTAATCACTTCTGATTAAGGAGCGCAAATATAACAAAAGTTTAATTTTGTGTTCAAATCCAGTAGATAGAATATTAATATTTTATTTACCTTCGATTCATATCTAATTATGGAAAATCTAACAAATTTAACGGGAAAGGTAAATAAGTACAAGTTGATGCTAGCAAATACTAAAAGCTATCGTCAAGATTGGAAGGATACTTTAAAGGATACCATTATTAAATCTCTAACGAATATCACCACTGAAGTAGGTCTTGATGTCGAAATTTCTGTTGATGATAATATAGAAAGTCTCGAACGTATAGTTCTTGATTTAGGTAAGGAAGAAAGTGGTATTAAAGAAAAAGTAGACAGTAATACTTTCAGACCACTTATCAAAAGTAAAGGTGTATTAGTATATCAACAGCTGTTTAATGGAAAAGTAGCTGTTTGGATAGGACTACCATACATAGAAGGCGTAGGCGAACCTCAACCTCCTCACAAAATGGAAATATTCCGACCACAAGAAATTTCGGAAGGTCATATCGTAAGACACATGGAGGAGTTTTTAAGAGCTGTTACAGATTGGGAAGATTATGATGATGATAATCAACCAAAGCAACAAATTGGCTTTATCAGGAATCTTGCTATGCAAAATCCAGAGGAAGCAGTTTAAATTCAGCCAGGAAAACATCTTTGTACATTCAATTCCTACTCAAATGAGTAAAAGGTAAACTATTAGGCAATTGTAGTCCTAAGTCTTAACTATATTAGAATGTAATTGAAGTACTTCTGGTGAATTCTAATCAAAAAATATACTTGTTTTTCATTTTGTGTCTGCTACCCATTCTTGGTACAGCTCAAGAAACTGAACGTTGCAAAGTATTCTATTCCGAAGATTCAGCTGATTTTGAACAATGGATGCAAGCAAATCAAAGTACTCCCACTGAACTCGAAGAACGGATGGATTTCAATATTCCCATGATTTTTCACATCGTACATAATGGGGATGTATTAAACTCCATCGGAAATACCTCAGCTGAGTCAGTCTATGCACAAATAGAAACACTCAATGAAGATTTTAATAGAAAACTGGGCTCAAATGGTTATAATGATCATCCAGATGGAGCCTCCTTATCCATCAATTTTTGTCCTGCAAAGGTTGACCCAGATGGTAATGTTTTACAAGAGTTTGGCATAAATAGAATTCAAAGAAATAAACCAAAATGGAGTACTTCTGAAATTAGGAATGAGTTAATGCAAGAAGTGTATTGGGATCCAAGTCGATATTTAAATGTATACGTTGTAGAAATTGCCACAAGTGGTTTGACGCGTTTTTTGGGTTTTGCTCAATTTCCAAGTAGTTCTAATTTAAGTGGATTAAATAATGATCAAGGTGGAGCATCAACAGATGCTATTGTATTGCATAATGCCGTTGTAGGTAATCATGAAAAAGTCCCTAATTTTGGATTGCTGAATGAAAATAATTTGGGTAGAGTCGCTACTCATGAAATTGGCCACTGGTTAGGTTTGATTCATATTTGGGGAGATGGAGACTGTGATGCTGATGATTTTTGCTCAGATACACCTAATGCTTCAGATCCAAATAATTCTTGTCTAGAAAATCAAAGTTGTGGAGAGATCGATATGATTGAAAATTATATGGACTACTCTCCCGATGCTTGTATGAATATATTTACGAATGACCAAGTTGCAAGAATGATTACGGTTTTGCGAAATGCTCCACGAAGGAAATCTTTAAACACTAGTAATGTTTGCAGAGAACCCATAAATCAATCATTTTTTGATAATAAAATAACGATTGGCCCAAATCCTGTTCAAGGAGAATTTTTTATCAACTTTAATTATTCTGAAGATCTCTCCAATGCATTTGCATTGGGCGTTAATCTATTTGATACACAGGGTAAACGCATTTTTAATACATCAAGAAAAGTAGATGATCTTAGTTTTAATATAGACGTCCCCGCTGGAATCTATTTCGTACAAGTTAGTTATGAAGACTTTGCTAAAAGTTTTAAAATATTAGTCATAGAATAGGCTTCTTAATGATTAATAGTTTACCAAAATTGCTCCTGAGTGATGTTATTAGAGCTATTAATTTTAGTAATTTTATGTCCTAGCCAAATTTTGACCAATAGTTGATGAAACTTTTTAGAATTCTTATCATCTTTTTTTTTAGCATCGGAATCTTTTGCCAAGATACTCATGCTCAAACTGTAGGAATTATCCATAATGATTCTTTATCACAAGTAGGTTATACACTTCTTTGTCCTTCTAGCTCAAGAAGCAGTTATTTAATTGATAATTGCGGGAATGTAGTAAACCAGTGGCAATCTTCATTCAACCCAGGTCTAAGTTGTTATTTACTTGATGATGGTTCTTTATTAAGAACAGGAAGACTTCAAGGAAATTTTGTGGCTGGAGGTTTGGGAGGTTTGATAGAACGTTACAATTGGGATGGAACCCTAGAATGGCAATATGAAATTGCAACGGATACTACCCATCTTCATCATGATATTGAAGTACTACCAAATGGAAATATTTTGGCGCTTAGTTGGGATTTAAGAACTGCGGAGGATGCTCTGGATCTTGGTCGAATAGGTGTATCAAATGCAGGCGTAATGAGTGAAAAGATTGTGGAATTATCTCCAATTGGACTCGATAGTGCGGAACTGATTTGGGAATGGTTTTTATGGGATCATATGATCCAAGAATTTGATAGTACAAAAGCTAATTATGGAGAGGTAGCAGCGCATCCGGAACTATGGGATATTAATATCAATATTACGGGGAATAATAATCTTACGGATTGGATTCATTTTAATGGTATCGATTATAATCAGGAGCTTGACCAAATTGCTTTGTCAAGTAGACATTTTCATGAAATTTATATTATTGATCATAGTACCACGACGGCTGAGGCAGCTTCTCATTCAGGAGGAAATAGTGGAAAAGGTGGGGATATTTTATACAGGTGGGGAAATCCAGAGAATTATCATAGAGGAAGTTTTTTAGAACAAAGATTATTTGGACAACATAATGTAAGTTGGATTAAAGCGGGCTATCCTGGTGAAGGTTCGTTGATGGTCTTTAATAATGGAGTCAATCGTCCAGAAGGGCTTTTCTCCACTGTAGATGTAATCACCCCTCCATTATTAGGAGATAGCACATATGCATTGCCAGACGCTTTAGCATTTGAGCCAGCTACAGCAGATTGGTCGTATGGAGGAAATCCAGGAGATGAATTCTTTTACTCAAGCAGAATTTCGGGGGTGGAAAGATTGGCCAATGGTAACACATTGATTTGTAATGGGAGAGAGGGAGAATTGATAGAGATTGATTCTGTTGGAATTTTGCGTTGGAAATATATTTTACCTTTAAATGGAAATAGCCCAGTGGAGCAAGGAGCCTCCCCAACTCAAAATGATCTATTTAGAGCGGTAAAATATTCACCTGATTTTATAGGATTTGATGGGAAAGAATTGGTTTCCAGAGAACCTATTGAGTTAAATCCCACTAATCAAGATTGTATAAATGCTGTAACCACCCTTAGCAATGATTTTATCGAAGGAACCATAGAAATATTTCCAAACCCAGCACTAACTGATATAACATTACAACACACAATAAAAGAAAAAATTAACGTCGAAATTTTCAATGCTTTTGGCCATTCACTTTTTGCGCAGACAAATATTTCTTCCCTAGAAAATATTTCTTTAATGGATATTCCTCAAGGGATCTATTTTGTTCAAATTTCTAACCAAAATAAGTCGAAAGTTCATCTTGAAAAAATTATTAAATTATGATTAAACAAATACTAACACTTGTTGCTTTTTGTATCGTAAGTAACTTAGTCGCACAGAATACTGTCGGTTTACTTTCGTATGACCCTAGTCAATCATATGATGGTTACACGATGATTTATCCACACAATCAACCAGATGTATTTTTATTAAATAATTGTGGTGAGATCGTACACACCTGGGTGGATAGCAGCAATTTTAGACCAGGAAATACAGCCTATCTTAGACCTGACGGAAAATTAGTCAAAACCAAAAGAGATGCAACTGTTACAGATGATGTCATCTGGGCAGGTGGTGGAGGTGAAATCATTGAAATAAGAGATTGGGATAACAATCTAGAATGGACTTACACATTGAATGATTCATTAGGTAGATTACATCACGATATAGCTTTAACTCCTGATAATACAATTCTCGCTATTGCATGGGAGTACATCAGTTTTGATGATGCTGTTGCTGCAGGAAGAGATACAGCAACTATGGCTCAGGGAGCTTTGTGGCCAGACAAAATTATAGAGATTGACCCTGCGACAGATGCTATTATTTGGGAATGGAGAGCATGGGAGCATTTGATCCAAGATCATGACAGTACCAAAGCTAATTATGGAGTTGTGGCTGATAATCCTGGTAAAATAAATCTTAATTATGATAATACAGGAGGCGAAGCTGATTGGCATCATGCGAATGCCATTGATTATGATCCACAGAATAAGCAAATTCTATTAAGTGTACCTGAATTTCATGAAATATGGATTATTGATCACAGTACGACAGCAGCAGAGGTAGCAACCTCTGCAGGAGGACTGTCTGGTAAAGGTGGAGACCTTATGTATCGTTGGGGGAATCCTGCAGCCTACAATAAAGGGACAGCTGCGGATCAAAAACTATTTTATCAACATGACCCTTCTTGGGTTACGGGCTTTGCTCCAGCTAATGGCATGATTTCAGTTTTTAACAATCGTATTGCAGCTGATTATTCTGGGTTCAGTTTATTAGATCCAGCATGGGAAATGTATGAGTGGGCATATGTACAAGATGCGAATGATGTATATCTTCCATCTGATTTGACTTATACCAGATTGCATCCAGATACGACGGCTTTATTTAGCACAGGTTTAAGTAGCATGCAATTACTGCCTAATGGTAACACATTAGTTACTTCTGGAAGATTTGGATATACTTTTGAAATCACAGAAGATGATGAAATCGTTTGGGAATTTAAAACTCCAAGAAGAGGAACGAATCCTGCAACTCAGGGAGATACATTGGCTATTAATAATAATCTCACATTTAGGTCTACAAGATTTTCTCTAGATTATGCAGCTTTTGATGGACGCGATCTAACTCCAAAAGGATACATGGAATTAGAACCTGACACCAGCTTTTGTGATAATATTATGAGCTCTGTTAACGCTATTTTATTCCATGATTTGAAAATCTATCCGAATCCTGCGCAAGACATGTTAGTCATAGAATGGGAAGAAGGGTATAATGTAGATATTAATATTTATGACTTCCTAGGAAGAGATGTTGCCACGTTTATGGGGACAGGAGGGAAAGTGTATAGAGATATTTCAGCTTTACCGAATGGGGTTTACTATATCGCTATCAGAAATAGAGAAGCTCAAAAGCTTATCATATCTAGATAATAAAAAATTTATAAAAAAGTTTTGATAGATGAATAACACAGTTGTTGTGTTATTCATCTATCTTTATATGTATAAAAAATAATTAATATGTTTAATAGTAAGCTTGCTTTTGTTTCATTTACCTTCTTGTCGATCATTTTGTTTTTTACTGCCTGTAAGAAAGATGATTGTGAAGGTTTGTCACCGACATATGATACCACGGTAAAAACGATTATTGATAACAGTTGTGCTTATTCCGGATGCCATGATGGTAATACTGGAATTGGTCCTGGAGATTATACTACTTATGCAGGTTTGCAAACGATCATCAATAACGGGAAGTTTAAAACGAGAGTTGTTGATGATAGAGCTGATGCCACAATTGGTATGCCACCGGATGCATCTGTTTATCCCGTTTCTATGAAGGATGATTTGACAGAGAGTGAATTAAATATTATTGAATGTTGGATATCTGATGGTTATCCTGAAAGCTAAAATTATGAACAAATTACTTTTCATTTTATCAATTCTAATTTGTGTTGCTTGTAAGCAAGAGCAAATAGTAAAAACCGTAACCGAAGGTGAAACCAGCTATTCCATATTTGGTGAAAAACTTGGAGATGGCGCAGAAATGGATGTTACCACAGTAGTTAATGAACTAGCGTCAAAAGATAGTTTGAACGTTAAAATAACTGGGGTTGTTAAATCTGTTTGTAAAAAGAAAGGATGTTGGGCCAATATCGTTCCCGAAAATTCTGAAGCACCAGAGATGTTTGTCAAATTTAAAGATTATGGATTTTTCCTTCCTTTAGACTGTGAAGGGCAAACGGTAGTCATGGAAGGCAAAGCATTCGTTAATCTTACTCCAGTAGATGAATTAAGACATTATGCTGAAGATGAAGGTAAATCTGCAGAAGAAATTGCCGCGATTACCGAACCTAAAAAAGAATATCAGTTTTTAGCGAGCGGTGTCAGATTGATGAATTGATGTAAAATTCTCTAATTGCGACGTATAAAGAATTTTTTAACGACAACACTTATCGGTGGGCTAGTAGTAATACTTCCTATTGCCATCTTTGTTTTCTTCGTAAATTTTTTAATTGGTTTTGTCAATAATTTACTGCAACCGATTGCAGGAATCATATCAAGAATATTTGCTGATTGGAGTGATATTGTCGCCCAAATAATTTCATTTTTAGTAGTCATTGCGTTTTGCTTCATGGTTGGGATTTTTATTCGTACCCGAATAGGAAATAACATCTTCAGCTATATTGAAAAGCAATGGCTTCTTAAGCTTCCTTTATACGGAACAATCAAAGAAACCATCAAACAGTTTTTTGGGAATGAAAAAACGCCATTCACCAAAGTTGTCTTGGTTGATATTTTTAATAATGGAACAAGGATGACAGGATTTGTCACAGATGAATTACCAAATGGAAAATTGACCATTTTCGTTCCGACAGGCCCTAATCCAACTAATGGATTTATATTTCATGTAGACGAAGATCAAGTGGAATATTTAGACACCAATACTGAAGACGCTATGCGTTCAATAATTGGTGTAGGTGTAGGCTCAGCAGATGCCTTAAATATTAAAGCTTAAAGATTTAAATTACTCCTAAGGCTCTTACAAAGAACGTTAATACTGCTGGAAGTGCTAACCAAAAGTACTCAGGTGCCAAAACTAACAGTGTAAGGCAAATAGCCGTGGAAATTAAAAACCAAAGCCAATCACTACTTTTTCTTTCTGTTGTTGCTTCACTCATATGATTAATAAATTTAATGCGCGAAATTAATAAAAAATAACATTCTCCTATGTTGATTAGCTGAAATTAACACAGGAGAATGCATCTGTTTATTTTCTTAATTCCAATACCTTAATCAATGTTCCTTTTTTTAATGGAGTATTTAATTCCATGCTATTCAAAATAGCAATGTCTTGCTTTTGACTAGCGTCTTGATTAAACTTAGTTAAAGCTTGAGCTAAGGTCATATTTGAAGGTACACTTACAACTTTTACTCTTGTAGGTAATTTATTGATTTTACTTTGATCAGTAAGTTTTGCAAAACTATCCAAGGTGTTTTTAAATAGTAATACGTATTGATTAAAGTCTGTCTCTGCTGCCATTCCATGCATCATATAAATCAGTCCACCATATTGATAGAAATAAGTGATGATTTTTAGTGGTGCTTGTTGTTGTTGCTGCTGTTGTTGCGCATTTGGATCCGGCTTGTTAGTGCTTACAATGGCTAAATAGTTAATACCATTTACTTTACCTTTTCTATCTTCAAGAGGCGTAAGTTTATTATCCGTGACAAAGGCTTGAGCTGCAGCATCCAAAGTGCTTTCTTGACTCATGGTTAAAATCATAGCAGCCTTACCATTGGGTTCTCCCATTTGAAATTGTGTAGGAGAATTTTGTGTTTGCCATCCAGAAGGAATTGCGAATTCGAATAGTAATTCTGGGTGATAAAACTTACCTCCTTCCACAAAACCCTGCTTGGGATCAGCTCCGTAGAGAATCCCATCAATCATATTCAGGTAAGGGTTTCTGTTTACCTTAAGGTCACTTTGTACAGAATCTTTCCATTCTGCAGCATACTCCCTTACCTTGTTGTATCGGTCTGCAGGATCTGGGTGCGTTGAAAGAAATGTTGGAATTTGTGCTCCAGCTTTTTCCGTGATCCTACCAAGTGTTCTAAAAAATTCAGCCATCCGCTCTGCATCGTATCCAATCTTTGTGGAATATTCTACTCCCAATTTATCAGATTGACTTTCATCATCTCTACCAAATTTTAAAAACATCAACTGCATCCCTTGAGATGCTGCCTCTGCAAATTGGGCAAAAACAGGAGAAGCAATAATACCTACAATTAAGCCTAGTTGAGCAAAGGTCGCTTTAGTTTGTTGCTTAACACCATGGCGTGCAGTAATGTGTCCTATTTCATGTCCTAATACACCTGCGAATTCAGCTTCATTATTAAAATGAGCCATAATCCCTCTGGTGAAATATACAAAGCCGCCAGGTAAGGCAAATGCGTTAACTACTTCAGAATCTAAAATTTTAAATTCATAATCTAAGTGAGATCTATGACTCACCTTGGCCATTTGTTGTCCTTTTTCATTAATGAATTTTTGAATTTTATCATCAGGATATAAACCGTATGCCGCTACAATTTGTGGGTCTGCTTGTTGGCCAAGTGCAATCTCTTTTGCTTCAGACATTATGGATACTTCTTTTTTACCAGACACTGGATTTACAGAACAAGCAATTGCAACGCTAATGACGATAAATGCAACTAAAAGTTTTGTGCTTGTTTGGGACAGAAAATTAAACATATGAAAGACTTTTTTATTAAAATATGAGTTTGTTATGCTATAGATTAAATTTTCGACTGGCTTAAAAAGGAGTTGAAATAAGATGTAATTTTGTATCTAAACACATTTAAGTATTAACATAATTCCATTTAGATGAAAAATTTAAAATATGTTTTCTTCCTTGCATTGCTAGGCATTAGCTTCTTGGCTGGCTCTGCATGGAAGTCACAAGATAATTCTTCTAATCGAGATCAAGAGGGATTATTAACAGAATCTAATGATTTAACGTCTGAAAAACAGTCAAACAATGTTAAACAAGAAGTTAAAGTTATCTCAAATACTGAAGCAGCGACCATTGATTTATTTGAATCAGCTGCACCACAGGTAGTTTATATCAACACAAGCAAACGCCAAAGAGATTATTGGTCACGGAATGTATATGAAATTCCCAGTGGATCTGGTTCTGGATTTATTTGGGATAAAGAAGGACATATTATTACCAATTACCACGTAGTTCAAGGAGCAAGCAGTATTGAAGTGGTAATGGCTGATCAAACTTCTTATGAAGCAGTACAAGTTGGGTATGCTGAAGACAAAGATTTAGCTGTACTAAAAATTAATGCTAAACGCAGTTCATTAGATCCATTGCCAATTGGATCAAGTGATGACTTAAAAGTTGGTCAGTCAGTTTATGCCATTGGAAATCCATTTGGACTAGATCATACTTTGACCACAGGAATTGTAAGTGCCTTAGGAAGAGAAATAGAGTCAGTCTCAGGAGTGCCAATTAAGGATTGCATTCAGACAGATGCAGCCATAAACCCAGGTAATTCTGGAGGGCCTTTATTAGATTCTCAAGGGAGATTGATTGGGGTGAATACTGCCATTTATTCTCCTTCTGGTGCTTATGCTGGAATTGGATTTTCTATACCAGTAGATATTTTAAAATGGGTGGTCCCTGATTTAATTCAATATGGGAAAATCCAAAGGCCGATTTTAGGGGTCCAATTAGCACATCCTAATCAATTGAAGGGCATAGATATTTCAGGAGCATTGGTGTTAAATGTGGAACCCGGTGGCCCAGCATCAAAAGCAGGAGTGTTGTCAACAAAAAGAGATCGATATGGTTCTATTGTACTTGGAGATATTATAATTGGAATCGACCAAAACAAAATTTCATCCTATAACGACTTGGTTTTGACCTTAGAAAAGTACAAACCTGGGGATGATATTCAATTAGTAGTCTTGAGAGAAGAAGAAGAAAAATCATTAAATCTTAAATTGGGTTCGTAACTTCGAACAAATTTATAGTTCTATAGTATTAATATGAGTAAGAAAGGAAAAGTCTTGGTAGCCATGAGCGGTGGAATCGACAGCACGATGGCAGCAGTGATGATGCATGAGGAAGGATATGAAGTAGTAGGCATTACTATGAAGACCTGGGATTATGCCAATAGTGGCGGTAATAAGAAAGAAACAGGCTGCTGTAGTCTTGATTCTATAAATGATGCTCGAAAAGTTGCGGTTGAAATGGGCTTTCATCATTTTATCATTGACATAAGAGAAGAGTTTGGTGACTATGTAATTGACAATTTTGTTGAGGAGTATATGGCTGGAAGAACACCTAATCCATGTGTACTTTGTAATACCCATATTAAGTGGGAAGCTTTATTGAAAAGAGCTGATGCCCTTGATTGCGAATTTATTGTGACAGGACATTACGCAAAAACCAAGCAAGAAAATGGACGGTATTTTGTGCAGCAAGCCATAGATGATCACAAAGATCAATCTTATGTTCTTTGGGGTCTAAGTCAAGAGTGCTTAGCAAGATCCATTTTTCCTTTAGGGCCTTATACAAAACCAGAAGTCAGAAATATGGCTTTTGAAAGAGGTTATGAAGAACTCGCTAAAAAAGCAGAGAGTTATGAAATTTGTTTTGTGCCAGACAATGATTACAGAGGATTTTTAAAAAGAAGAGTGCCTGGAATGGAAGAGCAGCTGAAGGGCGGAATGTTTATAGATAAAGAAGGAAATGTTCTTGGTGCCCATGACGGTTATCCGTTCTACACCATAGGGCAGAGAAAAGGTTTAGGTGGTGGATTTAAGCAGCCGATGTTTGTGACAGATATTAAACCAGATTCAAATACGGTCGTTTTAGGGCAAGTTGATGAATTGATTAAGAATGGTATGATGGTTTACAAAGTGAATTCCATGAAGTATGATCGCATTCCAGACAATATTGAAGTAAGAACAATGGTTCGATACAATGACGCTGGAGTCTTAAGTACCCTAAGCAATGTTGAAGAAAAAATACAAGTAGATTTTCATGCTAATGTAAGAGGCATAGCACCTGGTCAATCAGCGGTATTTTACGAAGGAGATGATGTGATTGGTGGAGGAATAATTTATAATAGTACAACTTAAAAAGAATGAAACAATATTTTTTGTTCGGAATACTTTTACTAGGCATCTTTAGTGCTTGTGATAATGCCATTGAACCAATTGATCGGGATCAGGTTGGATATGCCTATTTTCCATATGAACTAGGGAAGTATTGGGAATACGAGGTTGACTCAATTACACTTTATGATGAGGCAGGTGGCGTCCGATTTGACAGTACAAAAACTTTCATTCGTGAAGAGATTATTGATGAGCAAGAAGGTATCGTCAATGGAGAAAAAGTATTCACTCTTGCTATTTCAAAAAGGGACAATGGATTGGAAGAATGGGTAGAAACGGATCGTTGGCAAATTAATATGTCTGATTTATCTGTCACACGAACAGAAGAAAATGCTAAGTTAACCAAAGCTGTCTTTCCAACTAATGTAGGTAAAACTTGGGATGGGGTGGCATTCATAAATTCAAATGTGACTGTGGAAGTCGGTGGAGAAAATGTTGAGGTCTACAAAGATTGGGATGCAGAAATTATATCTAGAAATCTACCTGAGACATACGCTTTAAAAACATATGAAGATATCTTAACCATCATCCATGCTGATGAAGAAAATGAAGTTTCTAAAAGATATGAAATCGAAAAATATGCATTCAATGTAGGTTTGGTAAGAAGAGAAATGATCATTCTTGATTCCTCATGTGCTCCAACCGGAATACTTGAGCCATGTATAGGTTTGCCATATATAGATATTGCATATAGAGGATTTTTGCTTACCCAAACGCTATTGGATTTTAACTAATAAGTTCTGAAAGTTTCTGATTTTAAACAGATTGGTGTATTAAAAAAGCCTGTTGGAAACAAAGGGGCTATAAGATTTTCCCTTCTTGATCATTTCGAAAATATAAAACTTCCTCCTTTTATTTTTTTAGTAATGGAAGGCTGCCATGTGCCTTTTAAACTCAAACACTGCAAAGGTGATTTACTCACAATAGATGAAGTATTCGGTCCTGAACTTGCACGGACCTATTCAGGGAAGAAACTCTTTTTGCATGTTGATCAATTTAATGAAACTGACTTCCCAGAAAAATCTAATCCCCTTTCAAGTTTAGTATCTTACAAGATTAAAAGTGGAAGCTTTGAAAGTGAAATTGTAGCCATTCATGAATATCCAAAACAGATTCTAGCTGAATTAGAAGTTAATGGTAAAAGTCAACTTGTTCCTTTACATGAAAACTTAATTAGCAAGATGGATCATGATCTAAAGCTGATCGAAATGGAACTTCCTGAAGGGATTTTTGATTTATAATCATATCACCCCATTGAGTGATTTTTCTTATTAAAACCCTATGTAACTTTACATATCTAAAATACTTACATGAAAAACTATAACAATCTAGCTCTATGGATAATGGTACTATTATTCATCTTACCCTTTACAGCTCAAGCCCAACTTTTAGAACGTGCGCTTAAGGATGCAGTGCGCAAGGTAGAAGATAAGGTAGCTGACGTCATTATTGAAAAAGGCACTGATTTAATCGCGAGAGAATTTGGTAAAAAACTTGATAAATGGGCGGACAAACAAATGAGGGAGGCTTATGAGAAAGATAGCACCTATGCTTCAAAGGGGCAGTTTGATTCTATGACTTATGCATCAGCTCGAAGCTACAACGACTTTCTTGGTGCGTTGAATGCTTCAGTAGATATACCGGCGCAATATGATTTTGATCGCTCATTGATTATTGAGACAAAGGACTCAAAAGAAAAAATTACAAAGAGTAGAATGTATTTCAGCTCAAAGACCTCAGTCTTTGGAATGAGGATGGAAGATCAAGATGATGCATTTAATTTGTTTGTTTATGATATTACCAACGATATCTCAGTTATCTATGGAGAGGACGATGCAGGTAACAAAACAGTTATGGCAATTCCTAATATTATGAAGGTAGGAATGAGCATGATGTCTGCAAGCGATAAAGAGGCATTAGCTGAAGCTTATAATTATAAAAAGACAGGAAAGTCTGAAGTCATTGCAGGATATAATTGTGATGAATATTTAGGAGAAGATGATGATCATAATTATCAAGTGTTTATTACAGACGAATTGGATATCAATTGGTCAGATGATTACATAGAAATACTAAAGGATATCATGCCAGATATTGATCAAACTGAAATGCCATACCAAAATACATTCAGTATGCGATCGATTGGTACAAAAAAGAAAAATGGAAAAATGGACCATACCTGGGAGGTTATATCAGTATCAAAAGAGACTTATAGTATCAATAACGCTGACTACAAAAAACTAAATCTAGGAGAATAGTAATTACTTCTTATGGTATTTTGATTTGGCACAATTGAAGCCTTCTTGCCACCAGTTTTTCATAAGTTCAGGTTCGAAATAAAATGAAAATTCTGTAAGCTGCCTTGGTGTGAAGTGAAAATGTACTTTCACATCATCATTATAAATGGACTCAAGGTGTCCAATCAATATGTCATGAGAAGCTAATTGATCGTGCATGAATTGCATGGAATTGAGAAGTAAATCAAAGGCAGTCTTTGTTTTGTTTTTCCTTTTAAATAAATGGCGAGGGGTCAATACAATTACATCAATTTCAGTAGCGCCTAGATTCACAGCTTCTTCTATAGGAATGTAGTTTCCAAATCCTCCATCCGCATATTCAAATCCATTTTTTTCTACTAAAGACATCCAAGGAACAAAACTTGTCGATGCCCACATCCAATCGATCCAGTCATCATAACTGCAATCCTCTGCATAACGGTATTCAATTCTGTTGGTAGTCAAATTAGAAATGGTCAGAATTACTTTTTTCGGACTTGCTTTAATTTGCTCAAAAAGTTCTGGGCTGATAGCATTTCGAATGGTCTTTCTTAAATTTTTATGTTCACCGAAAGTCTTCTTACGTTTTAGGATCATCCGCACCGTATTGAAATGATTAATCTTTGTTTTAACCAATCCGTTTTGATCTTTTTTAATAATAAAGGGAGAGATGTTATAGATGTCTTTTTGGCGCACACTAGTGAAGACCTTTTTTATTTCTGCAATCTTTCCAGCGGATAAATGAGAGATCAGAAGAGAGCCTGTTGAGGTGCCGACAAATATATCATAGTCTTCCTTCTTTTCTTCAATAAGATATTGAGCAAAGCCACCAGCAAAAGCTCCTTTGCTACCACCACCTGAAATAACTAAGGCTTTCATGGGCCTGTTTTTTTAAATTGCTGAATATTCTTCAATATATTGGACTTGTAATATTAAGACCCAGTAAATATAATTAGTTCCTAAAGTTAAGACGAATTGGACAAAAGACATCAGCTTACCATTTCAATTACCATTTTGTTTTATCTGTTACTGATAGGGTGGGTAAGTAATCATGCTTTCTTTTGGGATGCGATTCAATTTTCTTCGTTACATACCTTGCATTTTTATGAACAAGGATTTTCAAGTTTAATTCTGCCAAAAGAAATTGATAGTGGCCACATTCCTTTCTTCGGAATGTATCAAGCTTTCCTCTGGAAAATATTTGGTCAAACCTTGTGGGTCTCTCATTGGTCCATATTACCCTTTGTAATCTTGATCATTTTTATGGCTTACCGCTTAAGTAAAGCGATAATGCCTTACTTCTGGATCATTCCTGGATTTTTAGTTCTTTGTTTTGATCCCTGCTTAATGGCACAAGTTTCAGTAATTAGTCCTGATGCTATGTTAATTGCTGGGTTTTTAACTTGTTTAGTCGGCATCTTGGAAGGCAAGAAATGGTTGATTGGAATTGGAGCTTTAATCCTTTCTCTTAGCAGTAATAGAGCATTAATGATGATGTCTGCTTTGTTTTTATTTTCCTTGTTTAAAAATGGTGTTTCTATAAATATTGCCATAAGAGATTTTTTGAAGAAAATCATCCCATTCCTCCCTGCAGGATTCCTAGCACTTGCTTATTTGGTGTATCATTACCAACAAACTAATTGGATTGGATATCATCCGGACAGCCCATGGGCGCCAAGTTTTGAATTGGTGAATTTCAAAGGATTTGTAAAAAATCTAGCCGTCTTATTTTGGCGCTTGATGGACTTCGGTCATATTGGTTTTTATTTATTGATGTTGTATTTCTTGCGATTTCAATCATTTGAAAAATTCGATGCAAAGCCCAAAAGATATCAGTTGTTCATATTAGTTTGCTTGATAGAATTATTTATTTATCCGTTTATTCTATTCTATAAAGGATTGATGGGACATAGATACCTAATGCCGTTGTATTTAATAAATGGTTTGTTGGCTGTTTATTTTTTAGCAACGGAGCCATCGCTCCAAAAGCATTCGAGAAGATTATTCAAAATAGCTTTTGTAATATTACTCACAGGTAATTTGTGGGTTTACCCCCAAAAGATTTCTCAAGGCTGGGACGCATCATTAAGTTATTTACCTTATGATCACCTTCGATCTCAAGCCATCGAGTACCTGGATGATCAAAATATTCCATTGGGCAAGGTTGGCTCAGCATTTCCGAATTTGAGAAGTTTAAAAGAAACCAATCTCATAGCTGATGATTCTAAGTTTAAAGACTATAATTTGCAAGAGGATGATTATATTCTTATTAGTAATGTGATGAATAAATTTAGTGATGGTGAAATCGATCAATTGGAATCAAATTGGATTTTAGAAGAAGAGTGGAAAACAGGATTGCTATTTTTCAAATTGTATAAAAGAAAATAAGATGAGAAAGAAAAGTATGGACGAATTGGATCGAGTAGATGTCGATACTTATCAAGCCCAAGAAAAAATACCCATTGTTTTGCTTTTAGATAATATTCGATCAGCTATGAATGTTGGTTCAGCTTTTAGAACGGCAGATGGCTTTGGTATAGAAGAAATAATCTTAACTGGCATAACTGCTCAGCCACCTTCTAGAGAAATTTTAAAGACCGCAATTGGGGCAGAAAAGTCCGTAAAATGGAGCTATTACAAAGATCCAATTGAAGCAATCGAAATTTATAAGAAAAAAGATTACAAAATTTGTGGCGTGGAGCAAATTGTTCCGTCTAAAAGCCTGGAAGAAGCTTCTAAAGCCTATAATAAGCTCCCCCTTTTATTAATTTTTGGCAATGAGCTAAGCGGAATTTCTGATGATGTCATTCCACATTTAGATAATGCAATTGAAATTAAGCAGTTTGGTACAAAGCACTCCTTTAATATCAGTGTTTGCTTAGGAATCGTCCTTTGGGAATTTTCTAAGGCCTTTCGAACAATTTAAGCAATATTTAACTTCCATTTTTGATACGAAAAAGCTGCGTTTTTGATGAACAAACGTTGTTTTTTTAGCTTAAAATTAGATAGAAATTATCTATTACAGATCAGAAGAAATTTATAACTTTGTGCTTTCCAAAGCAGTGTGATTTATAACATTTTAATTTTTCGACTGACCTGTACATTAATTCTGTGATTGAGAGTATATGAGAAATAAATTTGTTGTTGTACTTCTATTGGTATCAACATTAATTATATCCTGTGATCCCGACCCAGTAATAACGCTGGATCAAAAGTTATTATCTGCTATAGACGCACGGTCTAAGACAGGGGATGCAGACTATTACATTCTAGTTAAGGAAAATGACTTCGCTAATATCCCAAAACAGGAAGCGTCAAATCCACTAACCAAAGAAAAAGTTGAATTAGGTAAAATGCTGTTTTTTGAAACAGGATTGGCTCAAAATCCAGTTGACCCAGTTAGCCTTGAAACGTATTCATGCGGATCTTGCCACGTGCCTTCTAAAGGATTTTTACCAGGAAGAAAACAAGGTATTGCAGATGGAGGTGTTGGCTTTGGATTGAGTGGAGAAGATCGAAGCATTAATCCAAATTATTTAGAAACAGAAATAGATGCTCAGGGCATCAGACCTTTAACCATCATGAATGTTACCTATGTTCCAAATACTTTATGGAGTGGGACATTCGGCGCATTTGATGTTAATGTAAATACAGAAGAATATTGGACGGGCGCTGCAGAATTGAATTTAGAAGGAATGATGGGTCTTGAAACCCAAAATATAGATGGACAACATGTACATCGTTTTGCATTAAACGAAAAAGTATTGGATGAATATGGATATAGAGCATTGTTTGACGAGGCTTTTCCAGAAATCCCAGTAGCTGAAAGGTATTCAGAGAAAACACTCAGTTTTGCGTTGAGCGCTTATTGTAGAACAGTACTTACGAATCAAGCACCTTTTCAAGATTATTTGAAAGGAAATGTGAATGCCATTACACAAAAAGAAAAGGAAGGAGCTTTGCTATTTTTTACAAAAGCCAATTGTGCAAATTGTCATTACGGTCCTTCATTCAGCTCAATGAATTTTCATAAACTAGGTACGGAAGATCTTTTTCAACAAGGAGCTTTTAATACAGGTATTGATGATATTAGAAATTTGGGCCGAGGAACATTTACAGGAGAATCTCAGGATGATTATGCTTTCAAGGTACCTCAATTGTATAACTTGAAGGACTATGAGTTTTACTTCCACGGAAGTTCTAAGAAGTCTTTAGACGAGGTTATTGAATACAAAGTAAAAGCACGGCCAGAAAATCCTAAGGTTAGTCAAAGTCAACTTTCTCCATTTTTCAATCCTCTTGATTTGACAACGGAAGAAAGAGAACAGCTTAAGGCATTTTTGACACACGCCTTATACGATCCTAATATGGAAAGATACGTGCCTCAGACAACACTTTCAGGGAATTGTTTTCCAAACAATGATCCACAATCTCGAATTGATTTAAACTGTAATTAATTACTATTTGAAATCAATAGTTTGGTTTTCGATTATGATTTTCCTAAGTCTTTTTTGATCGTAAAATAAAACTTTGTTCCTTGCTTAGGGATCGAATCAAACCAGATTTCACCTTTATGGTTGTTGATTATTTTCTTGCAAATAGATAAGCCTATTCCCGTCCCCTCATATTCTTCTTTGCCATGCAGTTTTTGGAAAATATCAAATATTTTTGATTTGTATTTCTCTTCGATTCCGATTCCATTGTCTGAAACGCAAAACTTCCAATATTGAGGATCATCACTAACTACCTCACTAATTTGTACTTGAGGGTTTTCATTAGAATTAAATTTAATAGCGTTATTTATTAAATTAAAAAATACGATTCCTATTTGTGTTTTTTCGGCCTTAATTTTAGGTAGCTTTTCTTTTTTAACGATGACCTGGTTATTGTTAATGGCATTATTTAAATCCATTATTTTTTCATCAACCAATTGGTTCAAATCGATTTGCACATATTCGAAATCTTTTTGCCCGACCATAGAAAAACTCAAAAGATTATCCACCAAAGTAGTTAAGCGCTTTGCTGAATTTTTAATGTGATCAATATAAGTCAGTGCTGTTTTATCAAATTGGTCCATATGCCTTCTTGATATAAGTCCAGAAAAATTGCTTATCACCCTTAAAGGCTCTTTAAGATCATGAGAAGCCACATAAGCGAATTGCTCAAGGTCTTTATTAGATCTAATTAGATCATCATTATTTTCTTTAAGCTTATCTTCAGCGGTTTTACGTTGCTGAATCTCTCTATTTAGATCGAGGTTTATCGATTGTAGGTTTTCATTATGTTGCTTGATCTTATTAATATACCATCGAACGATAGCATAGACAAGACTAAATGTTCCTAAGAACAATAGACACCAAAACCACCAAGTTTCTCGTAAAGCAGGCTTCTTAATAATAGTTAATGAATCGCCTACCTCAGCCCAATTGCCATAGTTGTCAGAGGCCTTTAGTAGAAAAGTATATTCCTTGGGTTTTAGATTCGTGTAGACAGCTTCTTGTTCTGTTCCAACATAATTCCAATTTTCTTCAAAGCCATCTAGCTTGTAAGCAATTTGATGTTTCTTGTTGGGTTGATAGTTTAACGAAGAAAACTTTACCGACAACCTAAAATCATTGGGCTGCAGTTCAATTTTATTCAGCTGTAATGCATCTAAATTATTGATGCCTTTAGGGTTCATTTTCTCTACACCTGTTACATATACAGGAGGCAAAGATCTTTGTCTCTTAAGTGTTTTAGGATTAAAATAAATGATACTGGATTTGTTTGTGTAAAACAGAAATCCGTCTCTATGCTTTGTGCTAGAGCCAAGTCTAAAGCTAGCTTCGATCAAGCCTGCTTCCTTCTCGAAATGGGTGTATTCATTTGTGTTTTTATTGAATGCAACTATTCCACTTTCAGTTCCCATCCAGATTTCATCATTGTCTGAATGCTCCATACTGGTGATTTCAAATCCATTATTCTTGCTGTTCAGTTGGATGAAAGTGTCTTTATTATAATCATACTTGCATAGTCCTGATAATGTTGCAATATATAGAAAGCCATCTGATTCACTCAAAGACATAATTGCATTGGAAACCAATCCGATTTCAGGATTGTCTACATTATAAAAGTATTTCTCAAACTGGATTTTATCCTTATCGTCGGGGTTTATAATTTTATTAAGACCGTCATATGTTGCAACCCAAACATTTCCATTTTTATCTTTTAAGATATCATTTACAGAATTATCACTTAATGTTTCTGAGTCTTCAGTGTTATGTTCAAACAGCGAAAATTCTTTGGTAGCATGGTCAACTTTAATAAGTCCCTTTTTAGAGCCTAACCAAAGATTCTTGGCGTCATCTATTTCTAGGCAGGTAATTTCTAAGTGTTCAAAATTCACTTTGAGCCAGTCAGGGAAAGCAAATTTTGAAACGCGGTTTTCATATACTTGAATAATATTAATTCCTTCTTCAGTAGCCACATATAAATGGTCCTTAATCATATTAATTGAAGAAATATATTCCCCTATTAATTGAGACATGTCATAAGGTTCAGCCTCAGGAAGACTTTCATTCGTAAACCAATATTTTCTTAAGGCATTATTTGTTGCTAACCATACATGCCCAGTAGTGTCAATGGCAATGGATGAATTGTTTTTTAAATCACCCAATCGATTTGCTACAAATTGATTTTTAAATTGATTTCCCACCCAATTGTATTGGCTAACACCTTTATTGGTAGCTATCCAAATGAGCCCTGAATCATCAATCTTTATTTTGGTAATATTGTTGCTGATAATTGCACTGACATGAAAAGCGTCTTCTTGGTAAGAATCAAAATGTATTACTTGCTGTTCTACGGTATTTAAAGGAGGAATTTGATGAGACGAGATTTTATGTAAGCCATAAACGGTGGCAATCCAAAGGTTTTTAAATTGATCTTCAGCAATTGAATGTATGGCATTGTTGGATAATCCAGTTGTAAATTCATTTGTATGCGCATATCTATGGAATGTCGGTCTCCAATTGATATCACTTGGAGAAAACGGATTTACATTGGGCATGTGCATAAGTATAAGACCTCCTCCGTGACTCCCTAGCCAATACCTTCCTTCCGAGTCCTGAAGCATACTCCAAATGTTAAGTGAAGATTTGTCTTCAAAAGGTCTTAAGTTTCTGATGATGTAGCTTTGCTCTGATTGCTTATGATTTTCGGATAACATGTATAAGCCATCACCCCAAGTTCCAACCCAAATCCATCCTTTGTCATCTTCCAT